>JBBSOK010000034.1:0-25863 GCA_038259825.1 Flavobacteriales bacterium | reverse complement strand
CTTTTCTAATTTTGAAATTTCTGAATCTAATTGATGTGTTGATTCAACCTTATTTGAAAGATTCTTTTCAATTTCAATTAATTCTTCAACCGTATTTACAGAGTGTTTTTGTTGAGCTTTATATAAAGCTTTGAGCGTATCATTTGTTTGCTGCAATAATTCTGGATCTGCCTGAATTTTTTCAGCTAAATTATTAATACTATCAAGTAAATCTTCCAACTCGATTATACTGCTATCTAAACGAACAAATGTTTCTTCATAAGTGGATGATAGCGCTTTAATTTTAGAAAGTGTTTGCCTTGCTTCCTTGGAAGTTTCAATAATTCCAATTTGCTCTTCGGTAAATAATTGAATTACTTTTGAAAATGATTCTTCAATCATTTCAGTATTATTCAACGTTTCAAAAGTTTCTTCAAGTTGATTTTGATCTATTTTAGCTAAATTCAAAACTTGCAATTCTTGAAGCAGAAAAGTGTTGTATTCCAATTCTTTATTGGCTTCTACCCTGCTTTGCTGTAATTCCTTTAACTGTTTAGTACATTCTTGAAACTGCTTGAGTGAAGATTGGTAGCTTTTAAGATTATCTGCATTCTTGGCAAGGGCATCGATAACTTCCATTTGGAAATCTTCCCTCACTAACTCTAACGTTTCGTGCTGACTATGAACATCTACCAAAAAGGGGGCAATTGCTTGCAGCTGATTTAGAGCCACTGGACTATCATTTACAAAAGCTCTAGATTTTCCTCCTGGTAATATCTCTCTTCTTACAATTGTGGTTTCTTCAAAATCCAAATCGTTATTTGAAAATAGCGCTTCAAGATTATAACCTTTTATTGCAAAATGACCTTCTATCACACATTTTTTTTCGGCATTTTTAACACTAGAAGCGTCTGCGCGTTTTCCCAACAACAATCCTAACGCCCCTAAAATTATGGATTTACCAGCGCCAGTTTCACCAGTAATAATAGTAAGACCAGCGGACAATTTTAGGTGTACGTCGTCTATAAGTGCGTAATTTTTTATTGTTAGTTGTGTTATCAAATCTTACAAGTGTTCAGCCAGATATACTGTAGAAATAATGCTAAAAATAGAATAGTTTAGGTTTTTTCGCAAAAAATTTAATGTAATTTATATTTTTATTGCGCTCCAATTTGGACGTTTTGTTGGCGCAATCTTATTTAGGTTATCTACAAGTTGCGCAATATCTACTGCTGGCCCATCACTAAATATTGATTGAATCTCGTCACTTTTTGCATCAAAGAAAGTACGTAGTAAAAAAGAATTTGGCCTCCTGTCATTTATATCTTTCAATTTTTTGATAGATTCAATTATGTTATTTTTGGATTCTTTGGGATTAATTGTAAGCCTGTCCAATCCTTTACGGTGGTATAAGTAAAGTGCTTCGTGAAATTCCTTGTATACTGGTGAGATCATTGCATCGTTGTACCTAAAACGCGATTGATTTCCGTCCGTAGATTGCCATCCTTTGAAACTTCCAGAGGCTGCGGTATTTACTATCTGCTTAGCTGTATTAAAGTATTGCTCACCTCCACTTGGCGAAAACGTATCTGCGTCCAAACCAATAATTGTATAAATATGATATGCTAATACTGACACTAAATTTGAAGAAAAAACATTCGCATTGAAAGCTAATGGCTCAAATTCTTTATAAATAAAACTTACATCCCTATCATTATAGTTATACACAGGAGAATCATACGTTGAATCAAATATAGGCCTTGATGATTGTATTTGTAAACTACCTGCAAATGAATCTCCATCATATTGGGTAATTATAAGTTGCATACTACAATCTATACGTTCTTGGTTTTTATAAACTTGGTCCGTCCAATTTGTATTATTTACAAAATCTGTTAGCTGACTTTGCAAAGACCTAAATACTTGTTGATTAGGTTGTCCTGTTTGTTCTGCATCTATAGTTATAGTACAATTAAGCTCCTGTGCAACAAGGGTTACACTACTAATAAGTGAAAAAATAAAAAGTAATTTACGCATCTAAAAGTGTTATAATATGTTGTAAAATATCGTCAGCAACTTCTGCCTTTGGTTTAACCGTAAAAGGGTATGCTTTATTGTCTCTACCAATTATTGTTATCTTATTTGTATCAGATTTAAAACCGGCTCCTTCGTCTTTCAGCGAATTTAATACAATTAAATCTAAATTCTTTTTTTCAAGCTTTGTTTTTGCATTTTGCAATTCGTTTTGGGTTTCCAATGCAAAACCAACGAGAAATGTTTTTTCCTTGATTTTGCCCAGAGAGGCCAAAATATCCTTAGTTTTTTCTAATTTTAAGATTAATTTTTCGCCAGATTTTTTAATCTTTTCTGAAGCAACCTTTGAAGGTTTAAAGTCGGCTACAGCAGCACTTAAAATTGCAATATCTGTACCATTAAAATTATTGTGAACAGCTTGATACATTTCTTCCGCAGAAACTACTGAAACAACTTTAATATTAGAATTTTCTGTTTTTATATTAACTGGTCCACTTACTACTGTAACATTAGCACCAAGCGCCGCTGCTCTTTCAGCAATTGCAAAACCCATTTTCCCGCTAGAATGGTTGCCAATAAAACGGACAGGATCAATAGCTTCATACGTTGGGCCTGCTGTTATTACTATTTTTTTGTTTTTAAGTGGAAGGTTTTTTGTAATATCATTTTCCAAAAAAGAAACAATTTCTTCTGGCTCAGCCATTCTGCCTTGGCCGGTTAAGCCGCTAGCTAATTCTCCCACAGCAGCCGGAATTTGAATATTGCCAAACTCTTCTAATTTTTTAAAAGTATTTTCTGTTGATGGATGTTTGTACATATCCAAGTCCATCGCAGGAGCGTAATAAACAGGACATTTAGCCGAAAGATAAGTTGCCAATAATAAGGTATCGCACGTGCCGCTTGCCATTTTTGACAGCGTATTTGCTGTTGCTGGAGCAATTAGAAATATGTCTGCCCATAAACCTAATTCCACGTGATTATTCCAAGTTGGTTCTGCATTGGATTCTATATTTTCAACTGAAGTAAACGAAGAAAACACTTCATTTTTTGAAAGTGTTGAAAGTGTTAGTGATGTTACAAAATCTTTGCTTGCTGGTGTCATAATCACCCTTACGTTAGCGCCACATTTTATAAGCAACCTTACAATTAACGGAGCTTTATAGGCTGCTATACCAGCTGTAATGCCGAGCAATATATTCTTACCGTTTAATACAGACATTTGCAGAAACTATTTTAAAAATTGTTCAAATTTAAAAATCGAAATATAGAATTTGGTAAAAATAGGTATTTAAAAAGTAAAAATTGAGACCATTATTAAATACAAAAATTGCCCAGAATTATTTGAATAAACATTCAAACTTCTAGGCAATAAATATATCATCCAAACCTCTTTTTCAAGAGATCAAATTTATACTAATCCTCAATAACCTCATCGGCAGTATTACGATAGTATATTTTGTTATCTACCCATTCCTGCACTGCTAAGGCGTGTGGCTTCGGTAATTTTTCGTAAAATTTAGAAACTTCAATTTGTTCTTTGTTTTCGAAAATTTCTTCTAAACTATCGTTGTAAGTAGCAAACTCGTCTAATTTTTCAAGTAATTCTTTTTTAATATCAGAATTTATTTGAGACGCACGTTTTGAAATTATAGAAATTGCCTCGTAAATATTTTGCGTTGGCGCATCTATAATATTCTTATCTATAGTAATAGTGTTGATAGGTGCTTCGGTGTTTTTAATATCCATGATTTGCGTATTATTTGCTTGTGGGTTCTTCTGTTGTGGCTGTTGTAGCCAATCTTTTATCTATGTCTGTGAGTATTTTGTCCGCTTCTTCTTTCAAATCTGAGTCTGCATAATACTTTGCAAAACTATTGTAGTATGTTTTTGCTGTAATTAACCTTTCATCTACTTTACTCGGCAAACTATTTATTGCTTGCAAATAACCGGCTTTAAAACGACCAAAAAATGCATCTTTTCTATAAATTGATCCAGGATGATCGTTTATAAAATTTTCAAAAGCTACTATTGCAATATTATAATTTTGAACATAATCGCCAATTTTTAAATATTGGTTAGCAATCTCGAAATCCTTTTTATCCAATTTAATTCTTAAATTGTTTACTAGAGCGTTAGCTTCCTCACGATTTTCACTATCAGGATATGTATTAACATATTCCTGCAATTTTTCTAAACCCTTATAAGTCTCTTTTTGATCTAAAGAATATCTATTAGAAAGTTCATAAAAACTTTTTGCTCCTCTAAAGCTAGCAACTTCTGCACTATCACTTGCTGGATATGCCTGTACAAAACGTTCAAATTGATAGCCAGCCAAATAATTGTCACCTAAATTATAAAACGTGTTAGCGTATATAAACATAAGCTTTTCCGCTTGAGGCTTACCTCTGTAAGATGGCACAATTTGCTCCATCAATTTTAAGCTTTTTTTGTATTTGCCTGCATTGTATAGGCTATCTGCCATTGCAAACTTTTTACCCAAATCCTCGCCACGCAAAGTTTGTTGATATTGGCTACAAGAGCTTAGCAGAATTCCCGTAAAGGCTACTATAAAAAAAGTGTTTGTTATTTTTTTACAAAACATCGTGCAAAAGTAGTGTTTTTAAAAGGATTATGAAAACAAAATATTGGCGAAAATAATTGGAACAAAACAGATACATATTCATTTCTGAAATATTTAACGCCTTTACTTTTAGTTTTCTAAAACGTATCTATAAACCTATTTATTTTCTCCTCTAGCAAATCTGTTGCAGAAACAAGCGGTAGCCTTACCGTATTGCCACATATTCCCAGTTTATTGAACACGGCTTTTATGCCTGCAGGGTTACCTTCGGCAAAAATTAAGTCTATTACAGGAGCAATTTTGTAATGGATTTTATAAGCATCCTCCGCCTTTTTTTGAAGCCCAAGATTTACCATTTTAGAAAATTCCTTCGGAAAACCTTCTCCAATTACAGAAATTACGCCAGCACCGCCAGCCAAAACCATTGGCAATGTAATCATATCATCCCCAGATATTATAAGGAAATCCTTTGGGCAGCCAGAAATTAGCTTCATTGCTTGTACAATATCCCCAGCTGCTTCTTTTATTGCTACAATATTTTCGTGTTCCTTAGCCAAACGTATTACTGTTTCTGGCAACATATTGCTCGCCGTTCTTCCAGGAACATTGTACAAGATAATTGGTTTTGGACAAATTTGCGCCAAAGCTGAAAAATGCTGGAAAATTCCTTCTTGTGTTGGTTTATTGTAAAACGGTGAAACGCTTAAAACAGCGGTAAATGCTGAAAGATCCCGCGAAGACATTTCTTCCATCACTTCTTTTGTATTATTTCCACCAATGCCCAAAACCAGCGGAATTCTGTCGTCTGTTACAGCAACAATTGTATTGATTACAAGTTCCTTTTCTTCTTTTGAAAGCGTTGCGCTTTCCGCAGTTGTTCCCAATACTACCAAATAATCTATACCGTTTTCAATATTGAAGTTAACTACATTCTTTAGACCTTCAACATCAACTGAAAAATCTTTGTTAAATGGTGTAATTAAAGCTACTCCTGTACCAATTAATTGTTTCATTTTATATTATTTTGAATTTGTAAAATCTTTTTATAGCTTATTTAAAATTTTGAAATATCGCATCAATTCTTCAAGCAAAGCATCAATTGATTTAAATTGTGGCTGAAAAACCAAATCGAAAAAAGATAGGTTATCATCACAAAAGCCTACTTTAAATTGAGCCTTACTTCTTGCAGCCATCACATTTATACGGTTGCTATTTTTATAATTCACGCAAACCAAACAATCCAACTTTAAATCTAAAAATGAAATTGCGTCTACATTTAGAATCTTTCCTCCAAAGCCGAAATCACGTTCATTTAGAATGTTATGAATCGTTTTTGTAGTGATGATTTCCGATGTTGCAAAGGTAAATATTTTAATATCTTCAGCGTTCAGGTTATGGTCAACTAAAGCTGAAATAATCTTATTGTTAATTTCCCCAAAAGAATCATCCACTAAAAAGCCGATTGTTTTAATTGGCTCATTTCTTTTAGACAAATCTCGATCAGCGTTATCTTTATAAGCCTTTTTGATAGCAATTTTTTCCGAAAAACTTTTAAACAATTTCATAGCTACTATAACTTTTGCAAATCCGAATTTAAACCATCTCTAAAAAACTAACTTCAGAAATAATAGGAACGCCTAGACTTGTTGCTTTTTCCAATTTACTTGGCCCCATATTATCGCCAGCTACAATATAATTGGTCTTTGAAGAAATAGAACTTGAAACTTTTCCACCATTATCTTCAATCAATTTTTTAAGCTCATCGCGCGTTACTTTATGGAAAACGCCTGAAACCACAAATATTTTGCCTTCCAACTTATTGGTCTGATTCGCCAATTTTTCAGCTGAAATTTCAAGTTGAACGCCATATTCTTTTAATCTTTCAACCCTTTCAATATTTTCTTTTTCTGAAAAAAATGAAACTACGCTTTCTGCAATTCTATCGCCTATTTCATCAACTGAAATTAATTCTTCGATTGAAGCATTTTTAATGGCATCAATGTTTTTGAAATGTTTAGCCAGTTTTTTAGCAACTGTTTCGCCAACGTATCTAATCCCTAAACCAAATAAAACCCTTTCAAAAGGAATTTGCTTGGAAGCCCCAATACCGTTAACTATATTTTCGGCACTTTTTTGCGCCATTCTTTCCAATGGAATTATTTGTGCTTCATTTAAATTATATAAATCGGCATAATTATTTATCAATCCATTATGTACCAGTAGCGCAATAGTTTCGCCGCCCAAACCTTCAATATCCATAGCCTTTCTAGATATAAAATGTTGAATCCTTCCAATAATTTGAGGTGGACAACCTTCATAATTTGGACAATAGTGTTGCGCTTCGCCTTCCGTTCTAACTAAATGAGTTTGACATTCTGGACACTGAGTGATATATTCAGTTGGTTTTGCAGCTGGATTGCGTTTTGTAAAATCAACACCTATAATTTTTGGTATAATCTCTCCGCCTTTTTCAACAAAAACTGTGTCGCCTTCTCTTATATCCAATTTGACAATTTGATCTGCATTGTGCAAGGATGCCCTTTTTACAATTGTTCCAGCCAATTCCACAGGCTCTAAATTGGCAACGGGCGTAATTGCACCAGTCCTGCCAACTTGATAGGTAATTAAATTTAAAAGGGTAGAAACTTGTTCAGCCTTAAATTTATAAGCCATTGCCCAACGTGGCGATTTTGCCGTGTAACCAAGCTCTTCTTGTTGCTGTAAATTGTTAACTTTTATAACAACGCCATCTGTTTCGTAAGGCAACTCGTGGCGATGAATATCCCAATAGTTTACAAAATCTAAAACCTCATTAAGACTTGTTGCTAGTTTTGCAGCCTCAGGTACTTTAAAGCCCCAATCCCTTGCTTTTTCGAGTCCCTCAAATTGTGTATTAATTGGTAATCGCTCCCCATTTAAACTGTATAAAAGACAATCCAAAGGCCTTTTTGCAACCTCAGCGCTGTCTTGTAATTTCAAGCTTCCGCTTGCTGTGTTCCTAGGATTTCGGTAAGGTTCTTCGCCTGCTTCTAGCCTTTCGGCATTCATTTTTGTGAAACCTTCAAATGGCAAAACAATCTCACCACGAATATCAAAAAGAGGCGGAAAATCTCCTTTCAGTTGTAATGGGATTGAACGTATTGTTTTAACATTGGCGGTTACATCATCACCTTGAACGCCGTCACCTCTGGTTACTGCTTTTACTAAGCTGCCGTTTTCATATGTTAAACTTATTGATGCGCCGTCATATTTTAATTCGCACGTAAATTCAACTTTTCCATCTACGGCTTTTTCAATTCTTTTTTCCCAATCTTCAAGATCCTCTTTGGAATAACTATTATCCAAGGAGTACATTCTAAATGTGTGTTGAACAGTTTTAAAGTTTTTGGTAACCTCACCACCTACACGTAATGTTGGCGAATTAGCATCGAAAAACTGCGGATTGGCAGTTTCTAATTCTTGAAGCTTGCTGAGTTTTTCGTCAAATTCAAAATCGGTAATTGTGGTATTATCCAATACATAATAATCATAATTATGCTGCCTTAACTCAACGCGAAGTTGGTGTATTTGCTGTTCAATATTCATAGCAACAAATATAGAAATAATGCGGTTTTTGTATGGGTTGATTGTAAAAAAAAGAAGTCCTAATTTACTTGAATTTATATTTTGAATGGATTAATTATAAGCAGAACCGTATAGTTAAAAATGATTCTTATTGCCTAAGTTTTATCGGCATTTAACCACTTTGGAAGTTGCGGCATATCAAAATTTTGCATTTTTTTATATAAATTTTCGATATTTGAATCAACAATCAACAATTCATAATTTTGCATTGTAAGAAAGCCTTTACGAACCATATTTTCCAGCATTTCAATTAAAGGATCGTAAAAATTGTTGACATTTAAAAGTCCTATTGGTTTTTGATGTAGCCCTAATTGTAGCCAAGTTAATATTTCGAATAACTCTTCCAATGTACCAACTCCGCCTGGAAGTGCAATAAATCCATCGCTTATTTCCTGCATTTTCATTTTTCGCTCGTGCATATTTTGGGTTGTAATAAGTTCTGTAAGACCTAAATGCACCACTTCCTTTTTCTTCAAAAATTCTGGAATAATACCAATAACTTCTCCTTTAGAGTCTAGGCAAGATTGTGCAATTGCGCCCATTATGCCAATTTTTGCAGCCCCATAAACAAGCGTTATATTATTTTCAGCAAAGAAATGTCCTGTTGCGTTAGCTGTTTCGGATATCTGCAAATCGTTACCATCACTACTTCCGCAGAATACGCATATTTTAGAAAGGTTTGCCATAATTTTAAAACTTAGATAAATTTAAAAACCTTAAAGATTTGAGTAAAACAAAGCCAAAAAAGAATTTTTCAAAATTAGTTTGCTGAACATTTTAGCATTCTATCTTTTCCGTAAATGTCTTTCTTTATTTCAATTTTTCTGAAACCTTCAGTTTTTAAAAGTTCAATTAAATCTTTACCAAGGTACTCATTAATCTCGAAAAAAAGAATTCCATTGGGCTTCAAATGTGTTTTGGCTAGCTGCGAAATAGCGCTGTAAAACACTAATGGGTTTTCATTTTCTACAAAAAGTGCAGTTGAAGGTTCGAAGTCCAAAACATTTTTTTGCATTAATTCCTTTTCCAATTCCCGCACGTATGGTGGGTTTGAAACTATGATGTCGAATTGCCTTGGAAGTGATTTTGTTTTTAATATATCGGTTTGAAAAAAACCTATTTCAACAATATTAAGTTGGGCGTTATTTCTCGCAATAGTTAGGGCCTCTTCAGAAATATCCAAGGCAGAAACGTTATAATTTGGAAGATTTTTGGCAAGTGAAATTGCAATACAACCCGAACCTGTGCCGATATCAAGTAAAGTTGGCAGATTGTTGTCGCTAATGGGTAGATTAATCTTTTTCTGATTTGAGATATTCAGAATCCACTCTACGAGCTCTTCTGTTTCGGGTCTTGGGATTAACGTATGTTTATTTACGTTAAATTTTAACCCATAAAATTCGGTTTCCCCTAAGATATATTGAATAGGTTCAAAATTTTTCAGTCGGTTTTCTGCATCATTAAATTTATTACTTGTTGACGAAGTGAGTTCAAAATTTGAATTTTGGCTAACTTGAAATCTTGAAAAACTTAAGTAATATTCTGAAAGCAAATTGAAAAAAGATCCAATTTCCTCTTTAGGATACAAGTCCTTCAGACCATCGACGAATTTAATATTTAAATCTTTTAATTTCAAAAAAGCAATTTTACATTATAAATCTCTCAACATATGCACAGGGCAAGAATAATGGCCTGTATTTCCCATTGGACCGTCTATATATTGAAAGCCAGATAGCTTGTATAATTTTTGGGCAGCATTCATATACGTCATTGTTTCAAGATAACATTTTTCAAAATTGAACTCTTTTGCTTTTTTCAGACATTTTTGCATCATCGCTGCGCCGATACCAAGTCCTCTAGCTTCAGGCAGAAAATACATTTTTTGAAGTTCGCAAACATTACCCTCAAAATTATCGAGTTGCGCAATTCCAGCACCACCAATTATTTTATTGTCAGTTTCAACTACAAAATACATAGCTTTAGGTTTTTGGTAGGTTTCAAACATGCAATCTAATGCAGCGTCCGTGTAAGCTGTACCAACTTTCGGAACGCCAAGATCAACTAAAACACTTCTAATTACTGCTGCAATTTGTTCGTTATCTTTTTGCTCAATTGGTCTAATAATAGGCTGGCTCATATTACTTATTACTGTATTTTTGGGCTGTGAAGATACACGAAAAATATATTTTGCGGTGCCTGCAATTGGCAAAAAATGGTTTGGGAAGTACATACCCAAATCCGTTGGTAGGTAGCGTTATTGTTCTAGATGACAAAATTATCGGAGAAGGTTTTCACTTAAAATCTGGACAACCGCACGCCGAAGTAAACGCAATTGCAAGTGTAGTTGAAAAAAGTTCTTTAAAAGATGCAACAATCTACGTGAATCTTGAACCTTGCAGCCATTTTGGCAAAACCCCACCTTGCGCCGATTTAATTATCGAAAAAGGAATAAAAAAAGTGGTTATTGGCTGTACGGATACAAACCCAAAAGTTGCAGGTCAAGGAATTAAAAAGTTGATACAGGCTGGTATTGATGTTACTTTAGGAGTTTGGGAAGCTGAAAGCATAGAATTAAACAAACGTTTTTTTACTTTCCACAACAAAAAACGACCTTATATTATTTTGAAGTGGGCACAAACTGTAAATGGCTTTATAGCGCCTCTTAAGATTGACATTTCTGAAGAAAGACAACCCGTTTGGATAAGTAACGCTTATTCCCAGCAATACGCTCATAAAATGCGAGCTGAAGAAGAGGCAATTCTTGTTGGTAAAAACACTGTTTTAACAGACAATCCGAGTTTAACAACACGGAATTATGCTGGTAATAATCCAATAAGAATTTTCATTGACCGAAATTTGGAAATAGCCGAAGATGTTAAGCTTTATAATAACCAAACCAAAACAATAGTATTTACTGAAAAAGAAAAGCAATCTGTAGAAAAAACTTTTTTTGAAACTATAGATTTTTCCAGAAAAGTACCTCAGCAAATTTGTGACGTTTTACATAAAGATAATATTCAATCTGTAATTATTGAAGGCGGCGCAAAAACGCTTCAAAGCTTTATTGATGCCGATTTATGGGATGAAGCTTTTATTTTTACAGGAAAAGGTAACTTTAAAAACGGAGTTAAAGCACCTAGCTTGAACGGCTCGCTTGCAGCAGAAGATATTATTTCAACCGATTTATTACAAATTTTTAAAAATAAAAATTCTTGATTTATCTACTTTTAAGTGTTCTATCTTCAACCCTAATATTAATTGTTTTCAAACTTTACGAACGCTTTAATATTACTATTTTACAAGCTATAATTGTAAATTATTTTGTGGCCTGTGCTTGTGGTTTAGCTCTTTCCCCAAATAAAATTGTATTTTCTGATATACCTGAAAGGCCTTGGTTTTTCTACACCTTAATTCTTGGTTGTTTATTCATCATTGTATTTAATTTGATGGCAATTACTACACAAAAAAGTGGTATTTCGGCCGCATCGGTAGCTACAAAAATGAGTGTTGCAATTCCAGTTATTTTTGGACTTATTTATTATAAGGAAAGTTTAGGCGTTTTCAAATCCATAGGAATTATACTGGCTTTATTCGCCGTTTATTTAACGTCAATTAAGAAGAAAGAAGGACTCGTAATTAAACCAAAAAACCTCCTATTTCCAATATTAGTTTTTTTGGGAAGCGGCTTGATTGATAGTAGTATAAAATATCTTGAAGAAACATTTGTGGCTGAAAATGAAGTAAGTCTATTTAGTGCTACCGTTTTTGGCGCCGCAGGCACTGTTGGGATTTTAGTAATTATTGTACAAATTATTATGGGTAAGTTTACTTTTAGTCTTAAAAATGTCATTGGTGGAATTGCTTTGGGAATTCCAAATTATTTTTCGATGTATTTTTTGGTAATGGCTTTACGTGGCGACTTTTTGGAAAGCTCAGGGATCTTCACGGTTAATAATGTGCTTATTGTAATTGTTTCAACCATAACAGCAATTTTATTTTTTAAAGAAAGGTTATTGCTGAAAAATTGGATTGGGGTTGGCGTAGCAGTTGTAAGTATATTGCTTATTGCTCTTGGAAAGTGGTAATTTGAAAGTTTAAATTGTTCTGAAAAATATCCTATTGGAAATAGAAAAAGACACATATAAAACTATTTTAAAGTCTTCAAAAGAAGTACTTTTTAAAGAAAAAGGAAGTAAGTTTTTCGGGTATGCTTTTCCTGTTACTTTAGAAGAAGATGTAAAAATTCGAATTGAGAAACTTCAAAAAAAGCACCACACGGCAAGACATTTTTGCTATGCTTGGCAACTTGGCAAAAATTATGAAAGTTATCGGGCAAATGATGATGGCGAGCCAAGTAATAGTGCGGGAATGCCGATTTATGGTCAATTACAATCTTTTGACGTAACAAATATTTTAGTTGTCGTTGTTCGTTATTTTGGCGGAACAAAATTAGGAGTTGGCGGTCTTATTCAAGCATACAAAACAACCGCGGCTTTATCATTGGAAAGTTCTAAAATTGTTGAGAAAACTATTGATGAGCATTTCCTAATTTCTTTTGAATATCCAGAAATGAATACTGTAATGCGTATTATTAGAGATGAAAACCTGTCAATAAATTCCCAAAAAATGGAATTAACTTGTCAAATGGAACTTTCAGTTAGGAAAAAAGATGCCAATAAAATTTTTGGAATTTTCGAAAACACTTATAAAGTAAATATCAAAAAACTATCTGAATAATATTGAAAATCTTTCGGAATAATATTTAAGTCACTTCTTCCAATTTTTTTAAAAGGTAATCTGGTGCGTTCATAATTTTTCCACTTTGGCTATTTATAAAAACCAAAGTTGTAGTTGCCTCTATCAAAATTTTTCCTACTTCACTTAAAATTTTATATTCAAATTCAATTTTTCTTGTAGGAATATTTTTCAATGTTGTAACAACGGTTAGAACATCGTCATAATAAGCCGGATTTTTATAATCTATATTCAAATTTACTACCGGAAGGTGAACGTGGTTTTCTTCCATCCATCTATAACTAAAACCAAGCTCGCGCAACCATTCGGTCCTGCCTTGTTCTAGATATAATGGATAATTTCCGTAATACACAATGCCCATTTTATCAGTTTCGCCATAACGTACTCGAATATTAATTTTAGAAGTTTTCAACATAATCTGATTTTTTACACCAAGTTTTTTGTAGTTTTATAAACTATGCATTATGCAATAAAAAAAGTAAAAATTCAATAGCCTATTGGTTTTTTTTTCACATTTTTTGTTCACATATTTGCAGGGTCAAGAATGAGTTACAACCTACAATTTTTTCTTTTCTTTATAACCTAATTTACTAACAAAAAACTCTAGAAGTTATTATGAGCAAAACTGCGGAATCAGTTTGGAACAATTGTTTGGCCTTTATCGAAGACAATATTTCTTCGCAAGCCTACAAAACTTGGTTCGAACCTATAAAAGCGGTAAAGCTTACTGATAGTGCATTAAGTATTCAAGTACCTAGTAAATTTTTCTATGAATGGCTTGAAGAACATTATGTAAAGTTGCTTAAAGTCTCTTTAACAAAAGAACTTGGGGCAACTGCCAAACTTGTTTACATTATTAAAATGGAAAACACTTATGGTAACAAGCTGCCTTTTACAGAGCGCATACCAAGTTCAAACAGATCTAAAGTGCAATCTCAAGATGTTGATGTTCCTTTAAAAAATAAAAGCCCAGAGCTTAAAAATCCGTTTGTAATTCCTGGTATTAGAAATGTAAAAATTGAGTCTCAACTTAATCCAAATTACAATTTCGAAAATTTTCTGGAAGGTGAATCCAATCGTTTGGCACGATCTGCTGGTTTAGCAGTAGCAAACAAACCTGGTGGCACATCATTTAATCCGTTATTGATTTTTGGTGGCGTTGGCCTGGGAAAAACGCATTTAGGCCATGCAATTGGGGTTGATATAAAAGATAAATATCCGGACAAAACTGTTCTTTACATTTCAGCTGAAAAGTTTACGCAGCAATATATTGAATCGGTTAAAAAGAACAATCGTAACGATTTTATACATTTCTATCAAATTATAGATGTTTTGATTGTTGATGATATTCAACTACTTTCCGGTAAGGCTGGAACACAAGATGTTTTCTTTCACATATTCAACCATTTACACCAAAACGGCAAACAGGTAATTTTAACTAGCGATAAAGCGCCGGTTGATATGGTTGATATTGAACAACGTTTATTATCCAGATTTAAATGGGGACTTTCAGCTGAATTAAATTACCCAGATTATGATACGCGTGTTGCTATTATAAACAACAAGTTATATCGCGACGGCGTTGAAATGCCTGATGATATTGTTGAATTTTTAGCAAACAATATTAAAACCAATATACGTGAATTGGAAGGCGCTATTATTTCATTAATCGCACATTCATCATTCAATAAAAAGGATATTACAATTGAACTTGCTCGTAAAATTGTTGATAACTACGTTAAACACACCAAACGTGAAGTTAGCATAGATTATATTCAAAAAGTTGTGAGTGACTATTTTCAAATGGATGTGGACACGCTCCAATCTAAAACAAGAAAAAGGCATATTGTGCAAGCAAGACAGTTGGCAATGTTCTTTGCAAAGAAATTCACCAAAGCTTCTTTAGCTTCTATTGGTTCACAAATTGGTCAACGCGATCATGCAACCGTTCTTCACGCTTGTAAAACTGTTGATAATCTTTCAAGTACAGACAAACAATTTAGAAAGTATGTTGAGGATTTAAGTAAAAAACTTACACTTTAATTTCGAATTCCTTTTTCTATTTATTTTTTCAAAGTGGCTTCATCTTTGTTAAATCTTCATTGTAGTCCTATCTTTACATAAAAAGTATTCAGAAAATGAAAACACGTGTATTAATGGTCTGCCTTGGTAACATTTGCCGATCACCGCTTGCTGAAGGATTGTTGAGGGCAAAAGTAAATTCTGAAAATGTTTATGTAGATTCTGCCGGAACAGGCGATTGGCATATTGGACATTTACCAGATAAAAGAAGTATTGCTGTTGCAAAAAAAAACAATTTAGATATCACCGAACAAAGAGGCAGACAATTTGAATATTCTGATTTCGAGAAGTTTGATCATATTTTTGTGATGGATGCTTCAAATAAATCAAATGTTTTAGAATTGGCTAAAACTGCAAATGATAAAACTAAAGTTCACCTAATCTTAAACGAAATTTTTCCGAATGAAAACGTGGATGTTCCGGACCCATATTTTGGCGGCGACAGAGGTTTTGACGAAGTTTATGAAATGTTGGATAAGGCAACAGCTAAAATCGCCGAAAGACTTTAAAGTTTTTATGTCCTAATTTTCACTATTTTAGCATCACTAAAATATTATAGCTATGAAAAAATTACTCCTCTTAACCTTACTATTCGCAATTATTGGTAGTATTAATGCCCAAACTTTTACTACTGAATTATTTAAAAGTGGATTTAATAATCCTATAAATCTTCAGAATGCAGGCGACGAAAGGCTTTTTGTTGTAGAACAAGCTGGTAGAATAAAAATTTTAAATCCAGATGCCTCAGTAAATTCACAGTTATTTTTAGACCTAACGAGTATTGTTTCAAGTGGTGGTGAACGTGGATTGTTAGGCTTAGCCTTTCATCCAGATTATGCTAATAATGGATATTTTTACGTAGATTATAGCAATAGCGCAGGAAATAACCAAATATCACGTTTTTCTGTTAGTACAACCAATCCAAATGTAGCAGATCCAAATTCTGAATTTCCATTATTGACTATCAATCAACCTTTTAGTAATCATAATGGTGGTTGTATTGCTTTCGGACCAGACGGTTATCTTTATATATCCTCAGGCGATGGTGGTAGTGGTGGTGATCCTGGAAACCGTGCACAAAATAATACATTACTGTTGGGCAAATTGCTTCGTATCGATATAGACAACACATCTGGAAATTTAAATTACTCAATTCCAACTGATAATCCATTTGCAGATGATACGTCAAATCTCCGAAAAGAAATTTGGGCTTTTGGCCTACGAAATGCTTGGAAATTTTCATTCGATTTTACAGCAAATAATATTTGGATAGGTGATGTAGGTCAAGGTTCTTGGGAAGAAATAAACCGCCAACCTATTGCTTCTGCAGGTCTTAATTATGGCTGGCGTTGTTATGAAGGTAATCAAGCATTTAACACAACAGGCTGTCCGCCACCAGCGGATTTAATATTTCCAATTGGAGAATATCCGCAAGTTGGCGGTAATTGCTCATCTGTTACCGGTGGCTATGTTTATAGAGGATCTATTTATAGCGATATTGCTGGTTTATATTTTTTCGCTGATTATTGTAGAGGTTTTATCGGTACAATTACAGCTGACGGCACATTAGTAAATCACGGAAATTTTAACAACGGAAACTGGTCAAGTTTTGGCGAAGACATAAATAAAGAACTATATATTGTAAATGCAGGAGGTAGTATTTATAAAATTGCCGGAGGTGTTTTGGCAACTGAAGAAAACATTTTACAAAATTCAATTTCAATGGTTCCAAACCCATCTTCTGGTAGTGTGAGTTTACGTATTCAAAATGATGCGCTAAATTCCATTCAGATTATAGATTTAAAAGGCAGCATTTTATATTCTGAAGAAAATATAAATGCTTCAGAAAAAAATCTTGATATTTCTAATTTTTCTAATGGATTATATTTTGTTAGATTAGTTACAGAATCTGGTAAAACAGCCGTACAAAAACTACTTAAAAAATAATTGAAAATTTTATTATTTGTGGGGCAGAACTATTTTATAGCTGCCCCATTTTTATTGCTATAATTGAAATTAACATATGAATAACGAAAAAGGAAAACTATATTTAATCCCTTGCACATTAGGGTCTGATGATGTTTCAAAGGTAATTCCAACCCATATAAAAGAACTTATAGAAAGAATAGACCAGTATATAGTTGAACATGAAAAAGACGCTAGAAAGTTTATAAAACTTATTGCGCCTGAAAAATCCCAACAAAGTTTACATTTTAAATTAATAAATAAATTTACGGAAGCATCTGAGATTCCTGAAATGTTGAAAGCTTGCCTTGAAGGTGTTGATATGGGCGTTATTAGTGATGCAGGCTGTCCAGGCATCGCAGATCCTGGAGCAAAAGTTGTTGAGCAGGCACATTTGCAAGGTATTACCGTTATACCTTTAGTTGGCCCATCTTCAATTTTATTGGCTATGATGGCAAGTGGTTTTAATGGCCAAAACTTTGCCTTTAATGGTTATCTGCCAATTGATAAAAATGAATGCAAAAATGAAATAAAAAGGCTAGAAAAACTTTCTGTAGATTACGATCAATCTCAACTTTTTATTGAAACGCCGTACAGAAATAATCAAATGCTTGAGAGTTTGAAAGAGACGCTAAATCAAAATACTCAGATTTGTGTCGCTTGTGATATTACCCTACCAACAGAATACATTAAAACCCATTCTGTTAACGAATGGAAAAAAATAAAGGTAGACCTTCATAAAAGACCTACCTTGTTTATTATTCAAAAACATTAATGTACTACTACATTGTAACTTTTGCTTTGCTATTAGCTATAATGTTTGAAACGTCATAACCAGAAAACATTTTAAGATAATACCGGATTGAAGCGCCATTTGCATCTTCAAAACCTTGTACGCCGCCACTTCTTAAAAAGTTTTGTACAGCACCGGCTCCAGCTAAATGTGCAGCAGCCAGAATGCCTGACTCTGTGATTTTAACGCCACCAACAGTTTTACCAATATTTCTTTTTATATCATTTCGTAAAATCCATTTATTACGAGATGTGTAAGCAGAAAAAGCAAGTTCTTGTTGTTTACTATTTTTTAAGAAATTTTCAGGATTTTTAATACCTATAGAGTGAAGTGTGGACTTCCCAAATTGGTATTTCCCAAGATATCCGTAAGGATTTACAGTTAAATAATCGCCTTGCGACTCTTTAAAAGCTAAGGCTTCTCTAAACCCTAAATAACTCTTCCCTAAAAACAAATTAAATTGTGGGGTAAGAGGAATGAACAAATCAACCATTTCCGACTGGTTCGGAACCGTGTAATTCAACTCAAGTTCGTCATTTACTCTGTAACGAGATAAATCGATTCCTGAAGATGAAAAACCCATTGCAATTAGTGCAAGAACAACGAGTGAAAGTGAAATTTTTAAAGATTTTATTTTCATACATTTTAAAAATTCGATTAGTTAAACTAATCTATTTTCAGCGCGCAAATATACAACAATTTTTAAAAATCTGATTTATAGTGTGTTAATGTATTTATAAAGTTGGACAAACCTTATATTCTACAGCAACTAGCGGTTGACACCATTGCTATTAATCCAATTGACATACGCTTGTTTATTCTGATTATGCTGTGAAAGATTCTTCGCAAACTTATGATAACCAAAATTTGTGACATCGGCTACAAAATAATAATAGTCGTGATTTTCTGGATTTAAAACTGCCTTTATTGAAGATATATCAGGCATTGTAATCGGCCCTGGTGGTATTCCTGCATATTTATAAGTGTTGTAAGGCGAATCTATTTCTAGATCAACATAGAGCACCCGTTTAATAATTTGATCGTAATCGTTATCTATTTTCTTTTTGGCATAAATAACAGTTGGGTCTGCTTGTAATAGCATTCCAACTTTTAATCTATTTAGATATACGCCTGCAACCCGAGGTCTTTCATCAACTTTCGCAGTTTCTTTTTGAACTATTGCAGCTAGTGCAATAACTTGTTCCTTGGTTAATCCCAATTCTTTTGCTTTTTGTATCTGCGAAGTATTCCAAAATCTATCATATTCAGTTTTCATACGGTCGCGAAATGTTTCGGCGCTGCTGTTCCAATAAAATTCGTATGTATTCGGAATGTACATAGCAAGTGCATTGTCATTATTTAAAGCTATTTCCTTTAAATACGCATCATCTTTCATTGCATTTAATAATGACAGACTATCAGCTTCAATTTGATTGGAAATATTTCCCGCTAAATCTTCCAATCTCTCCATATTATTAAATTTTACCATTATTGGAATATTTTTACTCCTAATAGTATTAATAATATCGTTATTGTTCATTCCTCTTTTGATGATGAAGTGACCAGCTTTTATGTTACTTAAGTATCCTTTGCGCTCAGCTACCGTTTTAAAGCTTTCAACATCTTTCAGTAACGGTTCTAATTCTCTTAAAACTTGATTTGGGCTTGCATTTGTTGGAATGTAAACATTCGCTACATCGTTATTAAATGCAGTATTTGCAGCAATTACAGTATTATAAACGTAGTAGGCGAAAATTCCCATTGCTACCATACCTATTAATACAATTGCTAAAATAATTTTTTTGAAATACATTTTTTTGAATTATGAATTATTTTGAATTAATTGATAACTATACTCAGTTTTATATTTTCCATTGAAATATATCCAGTCTTTTTTAATGCCGCATCTTTTAAATCCAACATTTTCAAAAAGTTGGATACTTCCAAAATTCTCTTCTGTAATTGCGGCGAAAATTTGATGGACATTTAAATATGAAAATGCATAATTACAAGTAATTGTTAGTGCATCGGAAGCAAAACCTTTTCTTTTTTCTTCTTCGGAATAAATTACAATACCTACTCCTACTCTATTATGTTTAGGATCAAAATCGAAAAGATCAATAAACCCGATTGCTTCTTCATCTATATTTTTACAAATTACCAAGCGTAATTGTTTCACTTCAAAAATATCACGATGACTATTATCTAAATACTGTTGAAGAATTTCCATTGAATAAGGCGTAGTAGTATTGCTCACCTCCCAAAGCGATTCGTCATTTTCAAGTTTATATAGAAAATCTAAATCGGTTGGTTCCAATGCTCTTAAAAAAATATGTTTCCCTTTCAGCGTATTCATTACCATTTTCCTTTAAAAACTTGAATTGCTGAACCCTCCAAGAATACATCTGAATAAATATCATTATCAATTCTGAATTGAACCGATAAAGTACCGCCCAAAACATTCAGTTTTAGTTTATTCTCTGAAGTTTTGCCTATGGCGCGCATTGCAATGGCAACAGCAGTTGCTCCGGTTCCACAAGCCAATGTCTCATCTTCCACACCTCTTTCAAAAGTGCGCATGTTAAATTCTGTTTCAGAAACCTTTTCAACAAAGTTTATATTTGAACCTTCTTTGCCATATAATCCATTTCTCAATTTTTTTCCTACTTCAAAAACAGGATAATCCGACAGATTAGGAACCATTTGAACGTGGTGTGGACTACCTGTATTTAAAAAGCAATATTCCGGTGTAATTTTTATCTCAGCTACATCGTTCATCTTTAAACTTACATTTTTAGCGTTAAAAGTGGCGAAATGTAAACCATCAACTGCCGTAAATGTTGTCTTTGAATCTATAATCTTTAAAAATCTCGCAAATTGAACAATGCACCGTCCGCCATTGCCGCACATACTTCCTTCCTTACCATCTGCATTGTAATACACCATTTTAAAATCGGTTTCAGGGTCATTTTCTAATAAAATTAGTCCGTCGCCACCAATACCAAATCTTCTATCACATAAATTTCTGATAAGAATTGTACTTTCTTTTTCAAAAAAAAGCTGGCGATTGTCTATTATGACGAAATCATTTCCGGCACCTTGGTATTTATAAAAGTCAAAATTCATAGTTGGCAAAGATATTATTTAATTAGCAATAAAATTGTAGCATTTAAGCACTCTTCCAATACTTCTTTTTTTTTAAAATTGAAAAGTATAAGACCTTTAACATACATTTTTACCGTCGTTAAAAACTCGTTAAACTTTAAAACAGCGGATACTATTTTTAAGGTTGTGGTGTTAATTTTGCTATGTACATTAAAGCTGAAGATTACAAATTCAATTTTTTGATTGTACCAAAATTATCTTCAAAATTCTTATTAATTTAAAATACCTAATATTATGAAACATACATTTCAATTAGTTTTGGTTGGGCTTTTTGCTGGCGCCATTACACTTGGCGGTTATAAATATTTTGAAAAAAATGAAACATTCAATTTAAGCCCGCAACAAGCTGCCAATTTTATTCCAACCAGTTTCAATGATAATTCATTTCCTGAAACAAATATAGATTTTACAAATGCCGCTGAAAAAACAGTGCATGCAGTTGTACACGTTAAAAATACAACCGTAAGTAGACAACCAACAAATATGTTGGAGTACTTACAAGGTGGCGGCCAGCCAAAGGCGATGATTGGCTCCGGTAGTGGAGTAATAATTTCGCCAGACGGATATATTGTTACCAACAACCACGTAATTGCCAATGCAACGCAATTGGAGGTAACTTTAAATAATAATAAAACATACGCAGCAGATTTAATAGGAACAGATCCTAAAACAGATATTGCTTTAATTAAAGTAAATGCCGATATAGATTTACCATTCGTACCTTTTGGAGATTCCGACAATGTAAAAATTGGAGAATGGGTTTTGGCTGTTGGTAATCCATTTAACTTAACATCTACAGTAACGGCAGGTATTATTAGCGCAAAAGCGAGAGATTTAAATAAATTTGATGGCAATCCACAATCATTTCTTCAAACAGATGCTGCGGTAAATAGAGGAAATAGTGGTGGCGCTTTGGTAAACATAAATGGTGAGTTGATTGGTATAAACACCGCTATTACTTCAGAAACTGGCTCGTATGTTGGTTATTCTTTTGCTGTACCTAGCAATAATGCCAGAAAAGTGATAGAAGATATAATGGAATTTGGTAACGTGCAGCGAGGCATTTTAGGCATTACTGGTGGTAATCTTGACACAAATCTGGCCAAACAATTGGGAATTACAGATACTCAAGGTGTATACATAAACGATGTTGAAATAGGAAGTGGTGCTGAAAAAAGCGGACTAAAAAAAGGTGATATTATAAAGCAATTAGACGGTATTAAAGTAAATAAATTTAGCGATATGGTTGGCTATTTAGGCTCAAAGAGACCAGATGATGTGGTGGATGTTATTGTGGATCGTGATGGCAACCAAAAAGTAATACCTGTTACCTTAATATTATTAGAAACATACCAGATAGATGATTTAGGCATTGAGGTTAAAAATATTTCTAAACCCGAACTTAAACAAAGAGGGATTTCTAACGGCGTAGTCGTTACGCGCTCACTGTCTCCAGATATGAGAAATTATAATCTTGCCGGAATTGTTATCACAAAAATTAATGATAAAAACGTTGATAATATTGAAGATGTAAAAATTCTGATATCCCAGCGAAATGGTAATGAGCCTATAAAAATGACATTTGTGGATCAAAAAGGAAATGTAAATTCCTTTATTTTTAGATAAAGATTTTTGTTGATTGGTTTTACTTTAAACTCTCTTTCGTTTTTTTGAAGGAGAGTTTTATTTTATTAAAAACAGTTACTAAAACGTTTGAAATTGATACTTTTGCAAGATTAAATAACAACTTCACAGCTAAGTGATATTTTAAAACAATCTATTTATGAGTGTTGACGACGTTTATACAAAAGAACTTTCTTTTCAAACCGACCGCAGAAAGGCTTCGGTTGAATTTATTAAAATTATAAGTGACCTTTGGTACGATAAAAGTATTGAACTAGTACTTTTTAGAAACCAATTAATAGACCGCAACGTAAGCGAGATTTTAAATCTACACGAATATGCAGGTGAATTTGTACAAAAACCAATTTCAATTTTTGATTCTGTTGAAATTGCGCAAGCTATAAGAACGTTGGATTTGCCACCTTCAAAATTGGATATTGGTAAATTAACATATGAGTTTCATTTAGAAGATGATAAATACAGTAATGCACTTGCGTTTGTTTCTGATAAATTGAAAAATGCAAAAGAAACTAAAAATATTGTACCTAAGGATGTGGTGCTTTATGGTTTTGGACGTATTGGAAGACTTTTGGCTAGGGAGTTAATGACTAAAACCGGCCAAGGTAACCAACTTAGATTACGTGCAATAGTTGTGCGTGGAAAAATGGACCAAACAGTTTTAGATAAAAGAGCATCATTGCTTCAATACGATTCTATTCACGGTGATTTTGCTGGAACCGTTCGTACAGATCTAGAAAATAGCGCTTTAATTGTTAATGGAACGACTGTTCATATAATTTCAGCAAATAATCCTGAAGATATTGATTATACAAAATACGGTATTAAAGATGCTTTAGTAATAGATAATACGGGAGCATTTAGGGATGATGTAGAATTAAGCAGACATTTAAAAAGTAAAGGTGCATCAAAAGTTTTATTGACAGCTCCAGGAAAAGGTGTACCAAATATTGTACACGGTGTCAACCAAAATGAACACGACCCGAAAACAGTTAATATTTTTTCAGCTGCTTCTTGTACTACAAACGCAATTACACCAATATTAAAAGCTGTAGAAGATTCCCTTGGTGTTGTAAGAGGACATTTGGAAACCATTCACGCATATACAAATGACCAAAATTTAGTAGACAATTTTCACAGCAAATATCGCCGTGGTCGTGCTGCTGCCCTAAACATGGTAATTACCGAAACTGGCGCTGGTAGTGCGGTTGCAAAAGCGTTGCCAAGTTTAGCCGGAAAGTTAACCAGTAATGCAATTCGTGTTCCTGTGCCTAATGGTTCTTTGGTTGTTTTAAGTCTTGAAGTTGAAGGTAAAACTTCAGTTAGCGGTATAAATGAAATTATCAAAAAAAGTGCGTTGGAAGGAGATTTAGTTGAACAAATTAAATACTCATTAAATAACGAATTGGTATCAAGCGATATTGTTGGTTCTTCAGCTCCTGCAATTTTTGACAGCAATGCTACTATATGTACAGAAGACGGTAAAAACGTAGTTTTATACGTTTGGTATGATAATGAATATGGATACAGCCATCAAGTAATCCGTTTGGCAAAATATATTGCTCAAGTAAGAAGGTTTACATATTACTAGAAATTTTTGAAATAAATTATAGAAGGCGTCAATTATTTTGGCGCCTTTTTTATGTACAACCAATTTTATTTTAGAGATTTGCCCCATAATTAAAAATGATCTACAATTGAAAACACAAAAGTTTTACACACACATATTTGCAATCCTATCAATATTATTTACAGTACTTTTTACTTCTTGTACAACAGATTTAAAAGATGATGATAACATTTCCGTTTCAACAAGTAACATAACAATAAGCCTTTCAGAAAATCCTGAAAACGGAACAGTTATAGGAGCCGTTCCATTTTCCTTTATTGGAGGCAATGGCGTTACTTTTTCATTAATAGACGAAATTCCGGAAGGTGCAGTAAGCGTAAATGCGGTAACAGGCGAAGTCATTGTAGCTAATAACCAATTATTTGATTTTGAAACGAATCCAAGGATTTTGGCACTTGTTGAAGTAAGAAACGGAGAATTTGCCATTAACAGTAGCGTAACAATAAATGTATTGGATGTTAATGAAGGTATTTTTATAGGAGATGTTACTTTAAAAACACAAGATGAAATTAATAATTTTGCAACAAATAATTATACTGAAATAGCTGGTTTTCTTCAAATTGGAGAGCAAAATATACCAAATAATTCTATAACAGACTTATCGCCATTGCAAGGTTTGGTAAGTGTGGGAAATTTGGTGGTTATTGAAAATACTGCGTTAACTTCTCTAAATGGATTAAACAATCTGACCGGAACTATTTTGGCAATAGATATTGTTAAAAATGAAAACCTTACTGATATTTCAGCACTTTCCAATTTAACTTCGGTTACTTCCCAACTTCAAATATTTGGATGTGGCTTACTACAAAACCTATCTGGTTTGCAAAATATTTCAACAATAGGTGGAAAGTTGATTGTTTCAAATAATAATTCACTTACAACACTTGAAGGCCTAAATGGGTTAAATTCAGTTACAGCAGAATATACAGTTCTTAACAATGGAATGCTTACAAACTTTTGCGCAACACAAAATGTATTTACAAATGGCTTTACGGGAACATATTCAGTTTCAGGTAATAGTTTTAATCCAACACAAGCAGATTTAGTAGCTGGAAATTGCTCAAACTAACTTTCAACGAAACGGACTTAGGCTTCAACTGCACTGCTAGTTTTATGACTTCATTAACCTAAAACAATAGTTGTTTGGGCCATTTTTGTATAGTTCAAATAAAGTTTTATGGCTTCAGAAGTAAAAAAAAGACGAGGAGTAAAAAAGAAAAGATATACAGTTCCAATAATTATTTTAGTCCTTCTTATTGCTTTTAGACTTTATCTCCCCACTTTGGTTAAAAATTATATGAATAAAGTACTGGCCGATATTCCTGGTTATTACGGACAAGTTGAAGATGTGGGGATTTCACTTTGGCGTGGTGCTTACCAACTAAACGGACTTTATTTAAATAAAGGAACGGCAAAATCCCAGGTCAAGTTTCTTAATTTTCCTAATAACGATATTTCGATAGAATGGAAATCTCTCCTTAAAGGAAAAATTGTTAGCGAAATTGAGATGTTTAATCCGGAAGTTATTTATGTTTTTGAAGACCAAAAAGATACAATTGCCGGTGAAGCTGATGTGGATGATTGGACCAAGGCCTTAACGGATATCGTACCGTT
>JBBSOK010000033.1:0-26297 GCA_038259825.1 Flavobacteriales bacterium | reverse complement strand
GTCCTTAAACCTTCTGATGGCACATAACTGATTGAATTAGTCAGTTCTTTACCTTTTTCGATTAAATCATCTATTAAATTATCCATTAAGTTTGAATGTTTATTCGGTTTCTCAAATTGGTGCCAACGGTCTTGTATATGAAAAGTAGCGCTGAAAATAAGCGATAATTTTCGGATGAAACACAAGCCGAATTTTTAAATTTTACTCATTATTATATTTTTCGGAATTTGTCAAATTTAAAAATTTGGCGACTTCCTAAAAATGCCCGAACCTCTGTGTTAACAAAGGCTCGCGCTATTTTTTATATACGGTGTTATGGGCAGTTTTTACTCACAATCTTTCATTGCTTTTAATACAGCTTTTTCAAATTCTCTTTTTTCCTCGTCCGTAGTATATTTTCCTTCAAGTTCTTCAGCTAACTCACTCGCTTCTAAAGCAAATGACATACTTTCAGTGGCGTTTGAAGCGTCCATTTCGCCTGATTGTATTTTTTCGGACATTTTCATCGATTTACATTGAAGTTCCGCAAGTTTTTTAGCGTCACTTTCTACCGAGCTACCGCAAGAAGATAAAAGAATTGTGGCAATTAAGCCAAAAGTAATTTTTAAACTATTCATATTGATTAGTGTTTAGTTAAAATGCCTACTTCGAATTTCTGTTGGCTTTTCGGCTTATTCCCAACTTTGTTAATTTAAATAATTTTAAGTTTTTCTATTGCATCTCCAAGGCGGCCATTGTCATTTTATTCTGTATTTTCATCATTCGAGCCATTTGTTTTCCTGAAAAATCACTTTTCATATCATCCATTTTTTCTTGCATTTCAGTCGCCTTTTCCATTAATGCTGGATATTCTGCCATTGCTGAATTGTCTCCTTTTTGAGCCTTTTTGAGGAATTTTATATATTGGTCAACATATGATTCGTAACTGTCAAGTGCTTCGTCGGTTTTGTTGCTATCGTTTGAAGTTGAAGCAACTTCGTCCATATTTGCATTATCGTCTGAACTTTCAGTTTCAGTTTCAGTTGTAATTTGAGATAAATCTCGTTCTTCTAAACTTGATGTAAGCTTTACTTTTTTAGCTTTAGAAGGTTCTTCTTCAAGGTCAGAATTGTAACCAAGAGAAAATTCAAGCCAAATTGTTTCTCCACTTTTTAAAGAAAGTGCTTTTTCAAATGGGTCATAACCATATTTATCAAGATTTGTGTCAATTGGTAAATCATTATCGCCTAAAATATCGGCAGACATACACCATTCAAAAGTTTTTCCTGCACCAACTCCGCAAACTTGCGCATCATTAGGATTTAAAGGTAAATCTGCATCGGTCCTTTCAATTTCTACCAAAAGTTTCGTACCGAAAGATTTTTCGCTAATTTTTAAAACAGCATTATTGACTTTGTAGCTGTCCGAAAATGAGCCATTAATTTTAGAATCAACTTCGAGTTTGAAATCTCCCGACTCTTTTTTGTCATTTTTACTTGAATTGCCACAAGACGTTAAAACGACAGTAAATAAAATTGATAAGATTAAGGTTGTGTTTTTTTTAATCATTTGATTAATTTTAATTAAAATGCCTACTTCAGATTTTAATTGGCTTTTCGACTTATTCCCAATTTTTTTAAAATTTATAAAATTGTAAAAATTAATATCTCTATTGGGATTTCTCCCGAAATTGTATATAAAACTGTGTTGTAATCTCCTTTACCTTGTCGGATATATTTACCGTCTATTGTATATAATACAGTTTCATAATCTCCTTTTCCTTGTCTTAAATATTTTCCGTCCCAAGTGTAAAGTACATTGTTATAATCTCCTTTTCCTTGTCTTAAATACTTTCCGTCCCAAGTCGCCAAGACTATATTGTAATCTCCTTTTCCTTGACGAATATATTTTTCGGTTGAAGTGTATAATACAGTCTCATAATTTCCTTTTCCCTGTCTTAAATATTTTCCATCCCAAGTATATAAAACATTGTTATAATCTCCTTTTCCTTCTCTAATATAGTTTTGAGCTGTCAAAATAAATGAAGAAACAAATAACAAAGTAAAAAGCAAAAATTTCATATGTTGATTTCTTTCAAATTTCACAAAGTAATATATCTGTCAACGATATACCTTACGGTTTTCTGCATTCTATTGATGTTTTTTTAAATCTTTTGTAAGTTATTGGTAATGAGAATTGTATTTCTGAAAAGTTTTAATGCTCGACCGAAATGTTTTTTCAAATTGCCCATAACATGCGTATATACATATGTTTTCATATTTAGTATTACATAAATACAAAATAAACCCAACAATGTTAGACACAATTAAGTATAAATACCTGAAATTAAAGATTTACGAAAAGAATTTAGAAGGATTAAAACCTCACATTTAAATCATCAATAAAATTATCTAGGTAAGGTTGTTTTGGGTTACAATAGATTGGATTGTAGGAGAGTGTTTTAAATACAATTTTTAACTTTTTGCTCTAGTATATCCAAGCTCGATTGGAAATTAGGAAAATCATCAAATGATTTCTTTATTTTTAGATATAATCTCTCTGCCTTGGCGCATTCTTTTGTATTAATATAAACTGTTGCTAATGTATATTCAGCAATTGCAATTTGCATATTGTCATCAGTTTTTGATATAGTATATTCCAAAATTTCTTTTGCTTCATTATATTGGTCGTTATTACAGTATGCTCTACCCAAATTATACGATGCATTGTAATAAGTTGAATCAGAACTCAACATTGCCACTTGATAATATTCAATCGCCATTTTTGATTTACCAATTTCCAGATAAACATTCCCTAGATTTGTAAGTATTGTAGGATTGTCAGTTTCCAATTTATATGCTTGAATGAAGTATTTTTCAGCTTCTCCAATTTCACCATTTTTTATTTCTTGTACTCCTAAGCCGTTTAACCTTTCCGCATCCTTATTTTTAAATGGGTAATTAGTAATAACAAAATCATTCTTCTTTATACCCTCATTTAGATAAATACTATTCTCCTTGGAGTTATCAATACAAGAAAGAAAAAGCAATAATGTTAGAATAATATGTAAAAGCTTCATTTTTTGAAAATTTATAAAACGTTTAGTATATGAAAAGTAGAGCGGAAAAAAGGCGACTACCATTCGATTGAACACAAGCCGAATTTTTAAATTTTTCTAATTATCTTTTTTATTCAATAAGCCAAATTTAAAAATTTGGCGACTTTGCAAAAATGCCCGAACCTTTGTGTTAGCAACGTCTCTCGCTATTTTTTATATACTTTGTTGCCATCTGGCTTTTCCGCTATGTATTTGGACTTTTCGCATAACCAAATGATTGCCATAAAATGTCAAAACTCGGTTTCATCTTATTCATTATATCTGATTCATAGGCTGGTATTTGAATTAATGGAAATAAAAGATCGTTTTTTGTAAATTCTCTTACAAAAGTTGCTCTATTATTATCCATAATCTTGCCCTTCACATTATGAAAGCTAAAAGAAACAAAAAATGGTGATTCAATTTTCATTTTATTAAGTACATCTAAACCTTGTTTAATACACTCTACCGTTTTACGCATAAAGACTTCATCATCAAATCCTTCCTTTTGATGACGTGTTCCATAAAATAATTCAGATGTGTAAATTTCATATACTCCATTTCTGAAGAGTTGATTATATGATGTTATTTCACGCATTTGATATGTTGTTGCAAATGTTGCAAAACCATCAAGATTATACATTAAATTCCATCCTGTGCTTTGCGACAAAAGAGGCTTCATTTGCTTTGTCAAATCGTTTTTCTCAACTGCAAAATCAGAAATAGAATTTTCCAAAAAACTATAAGGAATAATATGAATTAAAAAGATTGTATCACCAACTAAATTTGGAATATTCTCTTTTAAAAGAACCTCGGATATTCTATTTTTCCGTAAATTTTTTGCTTTATCAAACAAAACTTGATTTTGCATAAACATTTGATTTAACTCGTAAACATCAACAGGAAATTTCCCGCTATTTCTTCTTTTATAAAATTTATTAGTTTGGCTGAAAGTTACCATTGCAGGTAATCCTAAACCTTTAGGTATTCCTAAAACCATTACATTTAAACCGCCAACATCTATTTCTTTAATTAGTAATTGCGAAATACTTGGTTCGGTTGAGTTTTTAACTATGTCTTCAATTTGTTGGATAAGTTTGTCTGAATTCTCAATATCAATTCCAGAAACTTTATTCGGTTTTCCTGTATTTTGATTTTTATCGTCTTTAAGTTCTTCAATTCCATAAATTATACAACCTCCTTCGGTGTTGTACATTGCAGAAACGTCAAACAGAAATTCCTTTTTGTCTTTATCCTTTGAAAGATTCAATTCTTTTTTATAATCAAGTGTTTTACTTTCCTGTATTTGATTATTTATAAGTCGATTTATATCGGACGAAGTAAGTTTATCGGCACGTATTCCTAAGATGTACATTTATTGGATTGTTTTTTTTTAAGCTTGATAGCAACGTTCGTGTATATGGGCAGTGCGGATGAAAAAAGTCGACTTCCATTCGGTTGAGCCACAAGCCATATTTTAAAATTTTACTTATTACTTTTTTTTTTTACAATAAGCAAAATTTTAAAATGTGGCGACTTCCAAATATACCCAAACTTTTGGTTAAGCGACAACTCCCGCATTGCCTATATACGTTGTTAGGCGCTGTTGTTTATCATTTCTATTGACAATTGTGACATTTGCATAAGAGAATCATTTTCATATCCTTTTAATATATATTCTGACAAATTTCTTTCTCCAGAATCCCATATTAATTCAAGTCGTGTTTGCTCGGCTAATTTATTAATATTGTAGCAAGCAAGATGAAAATCAATTTTGTTTGATAATATTTTTGAAAATTTTATTAGGCTCTCACGGTAATACTTCTTTTTCGTTTCGTCCAAATCGAAGCCAAGATATACCACGTGGGTTTGAGATTTATTAAGCGAACAAGCTGAAGCAACTCTATGAATCAATTGATATGGTAAATCAGAAATAGAATTAGAGTCAAAATTAACATTTGTGTAATTAGAGATAATATTTATCCATCCTTCTAATACGATTTTTTTATTATCAGTTTCTCCTAACCATTTTGATACAGTTTCATATTTTGGTTCAGTCCTTTTTGCCTCAATTGCAATACAGGTATTCGTATATTCAATCATTAAATCAGTGGAAGAGGATTTACCTTTCCCTTGAGATAAAGGCGTTTTGAACTCGAATATATATTTTACATTGGATTCATTCATTTTTTCCATCAATCCAAAACTATTATTAAGTGTAGTTTTATATAAAATCAATAAAGGAATAGTAGAACGATATGGCGATTTAAATTCACTGATACTATATTTCTTAATCAATTCATTCATTGATTTAACTTTATTCGCATTATAGTATAATTCCGTTTCCATTTTATCTTATTTACAATTTTTTTTCCAATAGCGCCTAACATGCGTATATACGTATGTTTTCATATTTAGCATTACATAAATACAAAAATAAACCCAACATTGTTAGTTACATTTAAGTATAAATACCTGAAATTAAATATTTACGAATAAGATTTTATAAAGATTAAAACCTCACATTTACATCATCAATAAAATTATCTGGGAAGGATTGTTTTGGGTTGGGGCCGTATTTGTTGGTAGAGGTGTCTCCTTCCAAACAATAAAAGATGAAGAGAATAATTGCACCTACTGCACTAACTATTGGGATTACACCTATAAGATATAGCCATCCCGATTTTCCGGTATCGTGCAATCTGCGTACGGCAACGGCAATACTAGGTATTATTAGTACTGTTGCAAAAAATATAAGGGGCAGCATAAAGACTGCCCCAAAGTCTGTTTCTTCAAAAACGCCAAATAGAATTATACTTGGCAAACCTATTAAAATGCCCAATATGGAATTGCACAGGACAAAATACCAATATTCCGAGCGGCGGGCGCGGCCGCTAAAGTTGGCGTAGTTTTTTAGAAAAACTTTTTTCCACCAATCTATCATATTGTATTGGTACTCTTCCTTTATGTATTGCATGCTACTACCTACTGTATTATTAAAGTAACGTAACTAGTAAGGTGTCTTCTACTTTTGAAACCTTTGCCAACTTATTCCCCGTTAAATGTTTTATTGTCTTATCCCACTTTTTATTGCTTAGGCCACTTTTTTCTTTTAATGTTTCCAAGTTTAGTGGGGACGTTGCTTTTAATAGTTCCAATACTTTTTTGTCTTCGTCGTTAAGTTCTACTTGTACGGCGGTTTTTTCCGGTTTCATTTGCGGGAAAAACAATACTTCTTGTATTGATTGGTTGTTGGTCATAAACATTGTTAGACGGTCTATCCCTATACCGATGCCCGAGGTTGGTGGCATTCCATATTCAAGTGCGCGCAAGAAATCTTGATCAATGAACATAGCTTCATCATCGCCTTTTTCGGTAAGTTTTAGTTGGTCTTCAAAACGTTCGCGTTGGTCTATTGGGTCGTTAAGCTCTGAATACGCATTGGCAAGTTCTTTACCGTTTACCATTAATTCAAAACGCTCTGTTAATCCTTCTTTTGTTCTGTGTTTTTTGGTGAGCGGGCTCATTTCTACAGGATAATCTATAATAAATGTAGGCTGTATGTAGTGCTTTTCACATTTTTCGCCAAATATTTCATCTATCATTTTACCGATCCCAAAAGAGTTATCTGCTTCAATACCTAATTTGTGGCAGGCTTCTCTAATTTCGTCTTCGCTTTTTTGATACAGATCGAATCCTGTATGCTCTTTGATAGCATCTAATATTCCTATTCTTTTATACGGTGCTTTATAATCTATAACATTATTACCGAAAGGTGCTGTGGTTGTTCCGTGAAGTTCTACCGCTATTTGCTCCAAAAGCTTTTCGGTAGTATCCATCATCCAATAATAATCTTTGTAGGCTGCATACATTTCCATTACGGTAAACTCAGGATTGTGTGTGCGGTCCATACCTTCGTTCCTAAAATCTTTAGAAAACTCATAAACACCATCAAAACCACCAACAATAAGCCTTTTTAGATACAATTCATTTGCAATACGCAAGTATAATGGAATGTCCAGCGCATTGTGGTGCGTAAGGAAAGGACGCGCTGCTGCACCTCCAGGGATTGGCTGTAAAATTGGGGTTTCTACTTCTAAAAAGCCCATATCATTATAAAAACGACGGATTACATTTGTAATCTTGGTACGCTTAATAAAGGTGTCTTTTACTTTGGGGTTTACAACCAAATCTACATAACGCTGTCTGTATCTAAGTTCTGGATCGTTAAAAGCGTCGTATATTTTTCCATCCTCATCCACACGCGGTTGAGGTAATGGACGGAGTGTTTTGGATAATAGTTTAAATTCCTTAACCATCACCGTCATTTCACCCACTTGGGTTGTGAAAAGTTCACCTTCAATTCCTATAAAATCTCCAATGTCCAGTAATTTTTTATAGACATCGTTATACAGTGTTTTGTCCTCACCGGTGCAGATTTCATCACGGTTAAAGTATACTTGTATACGGCCATCAGCATCTTGAAGCTCTGCAAAAGAAGCCTTTCCTTGAATACGACGGCTCATAAGACGGCCGGCAATTATAACTTTTTTACCTTCTTCAAAATTCTCTTTTATATTTTTTGAAGTGTGGTTAACGTGATATTGTTCTGCCGGATATGGATTAATCCCCAAATCTCTTAGGCTTTTAAGTTTATCTCTTCGTATTTGTTCAAGTTCAGTAAGTTGCATACGGTATTTTTATAGATGGTAAATGCCATTTATTTGGCGGTTGCAAAGATAAGTAGAATACATTGTGAAATCAATACGTTGTAACAAAACCAACTATTTTAGACAAATTGAGAGTGGATTGGATTGCTTTTTGAATTTGAAAAAAAGATATAATCACAATCTTTAATTTGTAAATTTGTAATTATGAGTATTTGGCGTGTATTGCTTTCTATTTTATTTCCACCGTTGGCAATAATAAATAAAGGTTGCGGTTCCGTAATAATTGTAACCATTTTGACACTTTGTGGATGGATTCCCGGAGTAATTGCTGCATTGATTATTTTAAACAACCCTAACCGATAATTATGATAACCAAACTATTTTATCTTCTAGCATTGACATTGGTAATTACAAGTTGCCAATTTACTGAAGAATTGATATTGAACGAAGACGGTAGCGGCAGGATAGCTGTTGCCGTAGATTTGAAAGAAATGTTGCAAATTGCATCATTGGGCGATAGTGTAATGACTGCCACAGATACCATTATAAATATGAAGGATTATTTGGAAGCTCAAAAAGACAGTATTGCTAAACTCCCTGCAAACGAACAAGCAAAACTTAAAAAGTTAGAAAATTATGTAATGCATTTGAAAATGGATCCAGAAACTAATGTTTGGGATATTGAAACCTATTTAGATTTTAAAAATATAGAAGAATCCAACAATTTAATGAACGCTTTTGAAGTTGCTCCAACAGTTTTACCAAGTGTAAACAATAGTGGAAAAATTAATCCAGGTAATAAGGCGGACGACAACAATGTTATTGGAACTAATTACAGTTTTAAAAACGGTATTTTTAAAAGAGACTCTTATATTAAAGACAAGGAAGCACATAAAAAACAAGTAGATAGTCTTAAAAGTGCCGAAATGATGATGGGTTCCGTTACCTATAAATTAAAGTACACATTTCCAAAACGAATTAAAAAATCTTCTTTAACTGATGCTACCTATTCTCTAGACGGAAAAACGCTAACGGTTGAAAAGGGTTTCTTAGAATATATTAAAAACCCTGATGTTTTGGATATAGAGGTGGAACTTGAAAAATAAATTATAACTATTGGTTAGGCGATAGTCAGTGTTTTTTTTGCATAATCAGTAATGGTTTTTACAGAAGTGCTTTTATAAACGAAACAAATATTTTAATAAATTATCAATAAAAACAACAACCAAAAACTTCAAATTATGAAAATTGCTTACCTTTTAATACCTATCTCAATTCTATTTTCTTGTAAAACAACTACGGATAAAATGTCCACATCAAATAGTGGAAATATTGAGCAAAAAGCTAGTGTAGCCTCAGATTGTCCTGATGGCGGCGAATGTAGTGTTCAAGTTTTTAAGGGAAAGAAAATTAATGTATTGAAAGACGGTATTGGCGCCACTTATATGGAAATTGTAGATGGGGATAATATGATTGTGCAATATACTTATTCAAAAAAAGGTCCTGAAGGTACTGCGGATGGGGACTATCAAGAAGCTATTTCTTTTGAGCTGCCAACTGGCACAAATGTTTTAAGCATAGACAATGAAACATTGAAGGACGTTAATCTTATTTACACCAAGAGCATCAAAATGAGAGGAGAGGCTGGTCTTTATAAAATTAATAAAGGGAAACTAAGTTTAAAGAAAAGTGCAAAATCACTAAATTTTGTCTTGGACTTTACGGTTGACGAAACTTCTCCAAAAGTATTACATATTGCTGAAAATATTGTACTGTAAATTTTATTCGAATTAATCTTCAATAAAAAATAAAAAGGCGATCCTAATTTAGGATCGCCTTTTTTTATTATTGAAATAAAGTTTGGATTATTGCTTCACTAATTTCTTAGTAGTTGTTTTTCCAGCATTTTTAATTACCATAAAGTAAACACCAGTATCGATGTTACCATATTGTAATTGTTTGTTGAAAGTTCCAGATACGTTATCAAAACTAGTTTTGTTTATTAATCTACCTCTTTGATCGAATAAAGAGATTTCAACATTGTCCGTAGATAATGGAGTGAAAGTTACATTTACAAAACCTGAAGTTGGGTTTGGATAAACGCTAAAGTTATCAAAAGCAAAATCTTCAGTAGCTAAACTACCAGATACGGTAATATCACGGTTGTTAATATCCATAAAGATATTTCCGACTGCTTTAACCATAATTCTACCTTGGGTAGTATTTACAATTGGCACAGTAATATCTTCGCTACCATCGTTTGGCGTATTAGCTAAAATTGTAGACCAAGTTAAACCACGGTCTGGTGAGAACATGATATCTACGTTAGTACAGCTAACAGGTGCTTGGTCTGAGTTTGCAACATTCCAAGTAATTGTTTCAGTTCCACGGGTTGTCCACTCGTAATTTTGTGGTGGCGTTGTAGCACTTTGAGAAGTAATAATAAAAGGACCAGAATTACCATCAAAGTTTACAACCATGTTGTCACTTGCAGTAGCGGCACCTCCTGGAGCATTATCTCTTACTGTATATCTAAAACGCATAAATCGAGTAACTTCTGCAGGTACTTCCCACGTATTTCTGTTGTCGTTATTTACGTTACCATCATCATCTCTACTATTTAAGATAGTATTTAAGTTAGGCATGTATCTTTCTGGAGAAGCTAATGGATCAATAGTTCTAAAAGCAGGACCTTGTGTGCTTGTTGGTCTAGGTGGCATGATGCCAGTTGCATTGTCAAATTGTTCCCAACAGTGGGTTAATGAACCTTGGTCTGAATCTGGATCTGTTGCAACACCCGATAAAATAAATGGAGTTCCGCCTGGGATTGTAAAACTATCGCCAGCATCAGCTTCTGGTGGTAAGTTGTTAGTATTAGATTGTGCAGCACACTGGCTGTTTCCAATAGTAATGTTTCTAAACATCTCAAATATACTTATAGCATGAAAATAATCATCACTAGCATTTTGTACGTTAGGAGGACAAATACCTGCATAACCCATAATTGTAGATGCACTACCTGGCTCGTAAGATGCAGATGATCTTTGGCAGTTATTGTTTTGTGTGTGGTTACCGCCATATTGGTGGCCCATTTCATGTGCTACATAATCAACATAAAAAGGATCTCCAATTGGTTGTGGAAGACCTGTAACACCTCTTGCTTTTCCATTAGTACAAGGAGAATTTAACTGGGCAATACCACCACCACCAGTACTAAATACGTGACCAATGTCATAATTTGCAGAACCAATAGCTCCATCAATGATCGGTTGAATTTGGTTTATCATACCAGAATCATTACTTAAGCCATCCGTAGCGGTATTTAAAAAGATAATATCTTCATTATTTGGTATAATTACCATTGTTACAGCTAGGTCTCTTTCGTATATACCATTAACTCTGGTCATAGCAACATTCATCGCTCCTAAAATTGCAGCTTTTTTAACTGCATCTGTAGCAGATGCAGGAATGCCTTGGTTATTTAAATGAAATACAGAATACTCACCATTACACGCAAGTGCCAATCTGAAAGTTCTTAAAATGCCGTCATCAGCATTTCTAGTTGCAGTTTGAACATCGGCATCACTTGCTCTTGGCCCAATTTCTTCTTCAACCAAACATACAAATGGCTCTAGAGGTGCTGGTAGATCCTTTCTAGAATAGGCTATGTATGCCTGCTTATCTTTTGTATAAGGATCAATATAAAAAGTTTTATTGTTGGCTGATGAAATCATCACGTTTACACCATTTGGTGAAGTGCTAAAACGCGCAACGGCAGATGGATCATCAATACCTTGTCCTGCAAATGAGCGAATATTTGGATGGATTTGTTGTAATTCTGGTGCAAGGGTTGGAGCGTCTACAACTCTAAATCTTTGAATCTCTCCATTTGCAACAGGAAGTTCAATTATAGTATTAGAGTTTTTAATATTTGCTCTCGATGGAGCATTGTTTAATGCCGATAGCATTGCAGCAGTATTTAAACTATAAAGTTTATAGTCTGCAGGAATTGAATTTCTATATTCCTTAACTTTCGATTCTGTCGCTCTTTCTGAGACTGAAGTCCAGATTTTAGCAGAGCTTTGTGCGTAAACCCCAAAGCAGAAAAGCGAAAAGGATAAAACCACAATTGATTTAAATGTACTTTTTTTCATATTAAATATAATTTTTGGATATTAAGTCTTGTAAATATAACAGACTTAACATTAATTTGGTAAAGTTTTCATTTTTTTTTCTTTAAAACCGCGCCTTTTATATATCTGAAAAATTAGAAAATTGACTGACCAATACCCTGTTACTAGATAATTAATTGATAATTTTGTATTAATTGAATCTGCAAAACATTTTTTACAATTGAATAAAATACTCACAGTATTAGATCTTGGTAGTAAAGATTACAAGGAAACTTGGGATTATCAAGAACAGGTTTTTAAGGAAGTATTAGACCTTAAAATTAAAAATAAGAGAGAGAAAACAAATCTTGAAACCCCTAACTATTTCTTTTTTGTAGAACACCCGCACGTTTATACATTAGGAAAAAGTGGTGATATAGATAACCTCCTTATTGCGGAAGATAAACTGGCCGAAATTGGCGCAACTTTTTATAAAATTAATCGGGGAGGAGATATAACGTATCACGGTCCAGGACAAATAGTAGGATATCCAATTTTAGATTTAGAAAACTTTTTTACAGACATTCATAAGTATCTTCGCTTGCTTGAAGAGATGGTAATCCTAACGTTGGCTGAATACGATGTAAAAGCGGAACGCAGCAAAGGAGAAACAGGAGTTTGGCTTGATGTTGGTGCACCTTTCGCTAGGAAAATTTGTGCAATGGGCGTACGCGCAAGCCGTTGGGTAACTATGCACGGTTTTGCATTAAATGTAAACACCAATTTAGGTTATTTTGATAATATGATTCCTTGCGGGATTAAAGGAAAAGCAGTTACTTCACTTAATGTGGAATTGGGAAGGATGGAGATAAATGTGGATGAAGTAAAAGAAAAACTTTTAAAACATTTCTTGGAACTTTTTGAAGCTGAAATAAAAGCGTCAGTTTAAGAATAGATTTATAAACATATAATAGGAAAGCCGAAATTTACAACTTAAGTAAACTTCGGCTTTCCTTTTATGGTTAGGATAGTTTATCTTGTAAAAGCAGTAAGCACGTTACGGTTCATCATTCTTCCACCGTTATTATAATCTTCTTGCTTTACCAAACCAACTCCCGCTGCAATCCATTGTTTAGATTTAATGGTCCGCGCCATTCCCATCCTCATAACCGTATCATATTCAATGAGAAAACAATCAAAAGTGCCTGCAGGTGTGGTAACGTTTTCCTTTGCTATTACTTTTCTGTTTTTAATGTCAACATTCATATTGATATTTATTCCACTCATATTAACAGACATACTCATTTCGGCATCAGGGAGATTATCACCTACCTGCATATTGTTCGGCATTACAATATTTGTGCCTGTTATGTCTGTTTCCATACCCTCAAATTGGCTAAATAATTCTGGGCTCATCATTGATTGTATGTCTATTTCAATAGCATCTCCCACACATTTTACATCGAAACTGGTGTCTGTGATTAATTCTCCATCTTTATCTTTCAATTTTGCATTTGCCGTTGCTATTAAATTTCCACCGCTATTTTGAACATTAACAATGGTAATTTCCTGCGAATTGGTTACGCGCTCTCTTTTATCATAAGAAGTTACTGTAGTTTTTGCTCCCTCGGTAAATGGATAAAATGTACTACAGTCTTGAGCAAATAATGATGATGCAGAAAATAAAAGTATTAAGGTTAGTGTTATATTTTTCATTTTTTTAGTTTTAGGTAGGTTTATAATTTTATGAATTCTACTCTTCGGTTTTGTTCTTTGCCAGAAGATGTACTGTTATCGGAAATGGGTTGAGATTCTCCTTTTCCGTCTGCTGTTAATCTATTGGCAGCTATACCAAATTTGCTAATCAACATTTGGCGTACGCTATCCGCCCTATCTTTTGAAAGTTTTAAATTAGAATCATCACCACCGTCAGAATCTGTATGACCAACAACTTTTAACTTTAAATCGCTATTTGTTTTTAAAGCCTCAGCAAGATCGGAAAGTATAGATTCTGAACCAGGTTTTATTGTTGCGGAACCAGAGTTAAATAAAATGGCATTGGTTGAAAAACTGCCTTTTTCCATTAAATCCTTAAGTACTTGGCTTCGCTCATCGCCTCCAGTTCCCGCTACTACAACATTAGAGATGTAAAAATATGCTTCTTTGGTTTCTTGCCATCCGTTGGTAATTGAAGTGAAAAATAAAGATTTTCTATATTCTGGTTTAAACATTGTTGGTAAATCAACCATTTTTTTTCCATCAATAAATAGTCTTATTCTTGCACCATTAACTTCAAAAGCCATTTTAATTATTTGGTTTAAAGGCGCTTTGTAAGCTACATTTTGTTTTTCGACGCCTAAATCTTTTGATGCATAATTCAACTTATACATGCCATTGCTTTTTTCAGCAGAAATAATATCGAAAGTAATAGTATTGTGATTGGGTATTATATAATTTATTGCAACGGGTTCTTTACCAAAACCTATTCCTGGCCAACGTAATGGCGAGTCGCTTGAAAGAATGAGGTCAAACTCTACGGTAAAATTTTCCGGTAACGGTTTTGTAAGTTCAATACTTGTTACACTGCCGCCTGATATTTTTAAATATTTAGCCGGAAAACCGCTAAGATTTTTTACTTCTCCCCCTCTGGTTGTATTCCATCTTGCGGGAAAATCTCCAACGGCGTCTTTTTGAAAATTATCATTAAATATTATTTGTGAGCCTCTTGTAAAGTTAACTGTGTTTGATCCTACTTCTTCAAGACTTGTATTGGATTGCTTTTCTAAATTTCCAGTATTATTGTTTCCACCTATAATATTTCCACCGCTTCTTATGCGCTCTTTTTCTTCCTTTCGTTGTTGTTTTTTAGTTTTTTTTGGGGCATCAACAATTGTGTCCAAAACGCGGTCTGTACTTTTTTCAGTTTCTCGTTCTACTCTTCTTTCTACGGTGCGTTCAACAGCATTAGCAGCTCTTTTGCCTAGCTTATCAAGAAATTGTGCTTGGCAGAAGGAAGATAGGCCAAGAAAAAAGATTAATAAAAAGGTTTGTGTTGTTTTCATAATTTTCGGTTTTAATAATAGTTTCAAAATGTATTTTTTTGTGAATTTTATCTCTTTCACAATCCTGTTATTGTTGGTTAGTTTCAAAATATAGTCGCCAGCTTCAAGGTTTTTAATATTAAGATATATCTGTTTTTCCGCTGCAAAAGGCAGATTGCCATACTGATTGTTTGGGGTTTTTGGCATTACTGTTTATATGTAATATTGTTTTTAAATAGCCAGAATTTTAAATAATTCTTGACAATTTGCTTTGCTACACAGCAAACTTATAATGTATTGAAAATGCCGTATATAACTATTGTAACAAACTATTGTAATCTTGTAACAAGCCTGAAAAAGTGTGTATTTGTTGAAAAGTTCTCCTGCTTTTAAACGAAATCTTTTGGCGTTACTCCAAATTCTTGTTTAAAGCATTTAGTGAAATAGGAAGGGTCATTAAAACCTATTGTATAACCAACTTCTGAAACGGTAAGTTCTTTTTCTTTAATGAGTTTTGCTGCAATTTTTAGGCGCTGTAGCTTTATAAATTCTGAAGTGCTCAAGCCCGTTAGCGCTTTCAGTTTTCTATGCAATTGCATTCTGTTCATAAACATAACTTCACTAAAACGGGTAGAATTAAATTCTGGATCCGTAAGATTTTCATCCAATGTCTTTTGTAGATCATTTAGAAAATTTTCTTCAGCAGAAGTTATTGCTAGTTCTTTTGGGGTTAACATAATTTCCTGTGCAAACCGTTTTTGTAATTTCCGTCTGTTTTCTATAAGATTATCCACCGTTGCACGTAGCAATTTTGAACTAAATGGTTTGGTAGTATAAGCATCTGCGCCAATCCCCATACCTTCTAACTGGTCTACAACTCTATTTTTTGCAGTTAGCAATAATATAGGGATGTGTGATGTTAACGGGTTTTTCTTTACATCTCTTGTTAATGAATAACCATCTATTTTGGGCATTAATACATCGCTTACTATGATATCTGGAATATGCTCTATTGCTAACGCATAGGCTTCTTCGCCATCTTTTGCTTTTAGAACTTTATAGTTTTCTTGAAAAATACTTTCAACATAATTTCTTATATCTTCTGCGTCATCCACAACCAATAATAAAGGTGCATCATTATTTAAATTTATTATTGGCTGTGAATCTTCATCTACATTAATCTGTGTTACTGAAATTGTAGTACGCAATGCTTCATTTAAAATTTCACTTTCTTTATAAGCAGATTTATTAATTGGAATTTCAACATTAAATGAAATACCATCTTTTGCATCTTGAACTGAAATATTTCCTTTGTGCAAGCTTACTAGTTGTTTTACCAGCGAAAGACCAATTCCAGACCCTTCATTTGTTGCACTTGTTTGATAAAAGCGGGTAAACAATCTTTCCTTTTCATCTTTGGATAATTTGGGATAGGAGTTGTAAACGTCTAAAATAAAATTTCCATCTTTAAGTGTGCCATTAATTTTTATAGAGCCATTTTCAGTTGTAAATTTCAAGGCATTTCCTAAAATATTATATAATATCTTTTCAAGTATGTCTTGATCAAACCAGGTTTGGGTTTGGTCTATCTTAGTCGTAAGTTTAAAAGCTAGTTCTTGTTCATCGGCTTGATATCTAAAAGCTTCGGTGTAAATTTGCAGAAAAGTTTCCAATGAGCCAGGCTGTACATTTAGTTGCATAGCGCTGCTTTTTAATTTTGAAAGCGATAAAAGTTGTCCTACCAAATTTTCCAATCGTTCGGCATTTCGATAGGCGGCATTTAGGTTTTTTCTGTTTATTTGAGTAATATCAGGATTTGCAAGTTGGTCTTCAATCGGGCCTTTAATTAATGTAAGTGGCGTTCTAAAATCGTGGGAAATGTTCGTAAAAAAAGTTGACTTTGCAGTATCTAATTCTTGTAGTTTTTTATTGGTTTTTTGGCGGTTTCTTAATTGGAAAAAGAAAAACAATCCCGCCAATGTTACAATGGATAAAATTGCGATAAACACATTCCGCTGATTGGCCTTTTGTTCTGAAGCTAAATTGTTTTCAATTGTAAGAAGCGAAATTTCTTTGTCCCTGCTTTCGGTTTGATAAATACCTTCAATTTCTTTAATCTTTTCAGCAGTTTGAACAGCTGCAATAGAATCTCTTATTTGCGATGCAATTTGTGAATGGGTATAAGCAGCATTGTAATTTCCAGTTTGTGCATAAGCCTCTGAAAGTAGTTTGTGCGCTTCTTGATTTATATTGCCGTTTCTAGTGGTTTTATTAAGTTGAAGTGCTTCTTCAAAAAAATTAATGGCTTCAGATAAATCTTTCTTCGCAATATTTAATTGTCCTAATTGTATAGCACTTTGTGCCGCTTCTAAAAAGTACTCATTCTTTTTCTGAAAAACGTACGCGTTTTGAAAATAGGTTTCAGCATCTGTCAAATTATTCTGTCCTAAATTGATCAATCCCAAATAATTATTTATTTCAGACAACGTACGCTCGTCATTTATTTCAGAAAAAAATTGGTGTGTTTTGGTTAAAAGTTTGTTGGCTTCAGCAAAATCTCCTTTATGATAATAAACTTGTCCCAAATACACATTAGTAGTATTAAAATAAAAGGTGCCTGCACCAGGAATTGTTTCAAACTCTTTGTTCGCTTTTAAATAGTAACTTTCAGCGTAATCATAATCTTTAAGTTCTAGATAAATATTCCCTAAACTTTGGTAGGCTGCAGCAATAATGTCTGCACGCAGGGGATTTTTGGTCTGTAAGGAGTCTACAACTAAAAGCCTTTTTATTGCTTCCTCCATTTTATTTTGCCTTGTATAGGCTATAGCAATTGCATTTTGAGTATCTGCAAATACAGTGTTGCTGCCTTCGTCATATTTTTTTGTAAATCTGAGCGCCGTGTTTCCCGCCTCTATTGATTTTTCTATATCGCCGGTTAGGTAGTACACCCGGCACAAACCGTTGTAACCTGTTGCAATACCATGCAAATGGTTTATTTTGGTTGCAGCCGTTATGTATTTTTTAAAATAAATAATTGCAGAGTCTGGTTTTTGAACTCTTCGAAAATAAGTGGCTCGAAAATATTGGGCATCAGCAGATCCTAAGCTGTAGTTTTTTTGGGCACTAAATTCTTTTAATTTTTTGACGAAGTATAATGCGCTGTCTGGATTTAGATTAATTGCTTGAGTAAATTTTAATTTTAATTTTGAATACGTAATACTGTCTTTTTCACTTAATTTTTCTTGTTGAGTATTTTGAGAAAAACAAATGTTAATTACAAAGCAAAACAAAATTAGGGTTAGGAGTTTTGATAATGGCTTCATTGTTAGGTTGGTTGGCTTCTTAAAGATAAGCAATTTTATGAAAACCAATGCTTTAAGGATAGTACTATTGTAACAAAATTGAGTTACAGGTGTAACATTTTTATTTTTGAGGTTTAAAAGTTGCAAAGTTTTTTAGGAATCAATCTATTGTTAAAACAAATACTCTTTAATTGAAATATATTTAATGGATAATGGTGTCAAGTTATTTTGATGCAATTCAATTCTGGAAAATTCAAAAAAAGAAGTTTACGTAGTATGCTTTATGAAGGTTACTCTTTTAACAACCTTGTTATTACAAACTATCTCCAAAACATATGTTCCGTCTTTTAAATTATTTACGTTAAGTAGAATTTTTTCTGATATAAGAGAATCAATTTCCCCGATATACGATGTATATTTTTTCGACATAATAGGGGAGTTATAGTTAGATTAAAATTTGCAGTAAAAAGAAACCGCCGAATTTTTTAATCCGGCGGTTTGGAAAGGTTGATTATTGTTTAATCAATTTGAGTGTTTGTGCATTATTTGCCGTTTTCACTTTTGCAAGATACGTGCCTGATGAAAGGTGGCTTATGTCCAAATCTTTAGTTTGATTTTCAACATTTACCGAAAGTACTTCATTCCCAAGAATAGAGTAGATTGATATCTTTTCAATATTTTCTGTTGAATTAAAAGTTACCGAGTTTTTTGCTGGGTTTGGATACATTGAGATATTTACATTTGTTTGGAAATCATCTACCGCTAAAACATCCTGCGGTGCAATAATTATATCAAAAGCCACATTTTCAGGAAATGCTTCTGCGGTATCTTCAAGGTAAATAGCCCAACGTGTTCCTGTATACCAAACACCCAATACGCTATTTAAATAAACTTCGGTTGGAGGCCCTCCAATTCCCCAATAGTGGCTCATTACAAAGGTTGCATTTGGGTTGTCATTAAGCAATGGAGAATCTATAATGGTATAGTTTGAACTAATACTAGCAGCTGTTGAGGTATGTGAAATTCTACTTGAGCCAGCACCGCCGGTAATTAGAACTTTAAATGCTGCACCTTCTGGCATTGCAGTAAAATTTTCATCATATAATCTTCTTGTTCCATTAAGATAATATTGCCCAAAATTTCCAGTGTTGTAAACTGCATTTGGATTATAATAATGAGACATTGCTAAATATGGACCAGGGTTGTTACCATTTAAGAGTGGATGATCCATAATAGTTACATGTCCAATAATGTTTGCAGGAGTGGCGATGTGTGTTATAACATCGCTAGGATCATCTGCTATATAAACATTAAAGTGTGCACCTATTTCCATTGGAGATAAATCTTCATTGTAAATAGTCCATTTAACTCCATCATACCAAAGCCCTGCAACGTTATTATTGTACTTTGCATCAATCCCTCCTGGATTGTAATTGTTAACGAACACAAGTCCGGCATTTGGATTTCCATTTAAATCTGGATGATTTAAATTTGTAATGTGGCCAGATGTATTGGATGCTGTTGTTGTGTGCACATAAACTTTGTCTTGCGCTAATCCTACCATACAGGCAAGAAATAGCATAAAGGATAAAATTGTTTTCATAATATAAAGGTTTTATAGGTTAATAATACCCCAAAACTATGAAGACAATATTGTACGTGGTAGTACGTATGTAACGAAAGCTATAATTTATGTAACATCTTTTTAAGTAATTATAAATCAGATATTTGCAATAGTATTACCGTTTTAATTTGGAAGATAAACGTGTAACACTTTGTAGGAAAATATATTTTGGTATTATTGTAACACTATATTAATAATATTACCATTTCCAAAAGAAGCAGAAATTAATTTAGTGTCATCATCCTCGCCAAAAGCGGCTTTTGATGAACCTAAAATGGGAAAGCCATCAGCTAATATTCCCGAAGCGTCATATAAATACACCTTTTTTTCCAACGTTTCGGTGAAAGTAATAAGTTTTCGGCCTTTTGAATATAATATTGACGGACGCGTATAATTTCCAATTGGCATTTCAACAGTTATGTTATTGATGATTAGCACGTTAGTGTCTAAGCTTACAATCAAGTCTTCAGACGCTGCAACTTTTGCTTCTTTTGAATTTTCCAAATTCCTACTACCAATTTTTCCGCTTTCTGAAATTGTATAAAAATTATTATCCTTTGTAACAACAGCAAAACTTCCACCTTGTTCAAAAATATTATTAACTCCAAAATCAAACTTTTTATTTGCCGTAACTCTCGGTTTTCCAGTTCGACTTAAAATATTTAGATTGCCGTTATCTTCCGCAAAAATTAAATAATCCTTGGAGCCCATTCTTATATGTTTTGGCGGTAGCACGATATTAGATTTTGCTTTAGTATACATAAATCCTTTTACAACCTTGCCCGCCTTGTCATACATAAGGATATCTTTAGCTTGAATAATTACAAATCGGTAATTCTCATTATTGTCATAATCAAAAACAGCAAGTGGCTGGGTAATTTTATCCTTAAATTTTACTGGAAATTGTTTAACATCCGCTCCATTTTTATCGAGAATATAGAACGTTTTTTCAGTAACAAACGCAAGCTGGTTGGTGCCATTTTTTAAAACATCTACCTCATTAATTCCCCCTACAATTGGACCATCTAATTTTTTGGTCCAGTTGGCTTTTCCAGTTTTTGAAATAGAATATAAGGTGTTTGCAGCGTCTTGTACAACAATTGCAACATCTTGATTTTTTGATGGATTATAAATTTTAATTGCGCCGATTGGTAATACATCCAGCGTAAATTTAGTTTCTGCAGAAGTGTTTTGCGCAACAATCGCTTTTCTTGAAATTTCATTACAAACAAAAGCTACGTGTGCAAAATCGCGATCGTAACTTAATTGAAATACTGCCATTGAATATTTATCGAAACCTTCTTTCTTAATTTTATTCTCTTCAGAACTATTAAATACTGAATTGAGTAATTGCGGAACATTTTCATCAAAATTTATAAATAATAGCGAAGATGTTGTACCAATTTTTGAGCTTGAAGTTTTATAATAACCTTGTTTTCCTAGCACATTGTCGGCAGAATAATCATTTATAAATTGATTTGCAGTCAAGATATTTTCAGAAAAAATGAAAAACGAATCAATCTGAAAAATATAATTTGCCGAAAATGTAGTAATTATTGGATCAAGTTTTTTGCTGAATAAATCTGCTTCCGTAAATGAGTTAATTGAAATTTCCCGATATATTTCCCCTTGGTTTACAAACTTTGCCAAAGCCGCATCCGTTGTGGTTTCATCATTGCTATTCAAAATAATTACCTTTTCATCTTGAAATGTAATTTCAGCAACTTCACTTATATTTCGAAAAATTTCATTTGGTATTGAGTCTTTTTGATTGCTCGAAAAAGCTGAAAGATTTCTAAGAAATAAATCTGAATCGCTAATTGTAAATGCGGTTATTTTTTTAGCATTTGTTGGCGTTATGCTTGCAATATTATTTTCTTGTGGCGTTTGTCCTTCAAAAATATCTATTAAATAATGTAAACTATCTCTGCCAACCGCTATTCCTGTAGCGGAAATGGATTTTGGTTGCAACTCAATATCTAATGAATACCATTTTGCCAATTCAATTTTCTTAGTAGAATCTGACACCGAAATTTTTCTATTTTTAACCAACAACCCAAAGTTGGAATTGTTCTGTGCATCATAAACCTTATTAAAAACAGCATCGTTTTCAACCGAGCCATCCAATATAGATTCTAATATTTTCTGGGATGATGTTGCAATATAAACGCTGTCAACTATTGAAGAAAAACTTACTTCATTATTGATTGTGACCTTTTGAATTTGCTTGTCATCATAAGAAAGCGTTTCAATTAATTTATCTTTTAAAGAATCTGTTTTAAAAAGATTTTTACTGTCTTTGGTAATAAAAGTAAAATCCAATTTTCCTTCGGCAGTTTTATTGAAGCATAAAATACTTTCAGCTTTTGGTTCTAAATACTTCAATAAGCTTATTCTTTCAATATTAAAAAGGGTTGAAGAATCCTGTGCTATATTATTGAGCAAACCGTTATTATTAAAATCGGTTAACAAAGATTTTAATTGTTTGATCTTAAAAACGGCAACTGTATTTTGCGGAATATATTCTTCCAATTTTCCATTGCGCACAACGTCATTATCGCAACTTGCAGTTGAAAATGTCATAAAAATTACCATGGATATTTTAAAAAGTAGCTTCATATTTACAAAAATAGTAAGTAAAACAAAGGGTTTACCGCTATATTTAAAGAGTTATCTACCGTTTTTCAACAGTATTTTTATATTTAAAATCTAATGAATATTGCTCAGGCAAAAGTTTAAAAGACTTTCTATGAAAAGTAGTAATTCCATAATTTCTAATTGCTTCACGATGCTCCATCGTTGGGTAACCTTTGTTTTTTTTCCAATTATAGGGTTCAAAATCTTTGTGAAGCTTCAACATAAATTCATCCCGATAGGTTTTTGCCAAGATAGAAGCAGCTGCAATGTGCAGATATTTGCTATCGCCTTTTACTACACATATATGTGGAATCTCAGCGAATTGCTTAAACCTATTACCATCCACCGCTATAAATTCTGGCTTTATTTTTAATTTTTCAATAGCGCGATGCATTCCTAAAATTGAAGCATTCAAAATATTTATTTTATCAATTTCATCCATCATTACGTGAACAACCGCAAACGCTAAAGCTTCTTTTTCAATAATATCCTTCAACAACAAACGTTTCTTTTCTGAAAGTTGTTTGCTATCCGTTAAAAAAGGATGTTTAAAATTATGTGGAAGAATAACCGCAGCGGCAGTTACTGGACCGGCAAGACAGCCACGACCGGCTTCGTCCGTCCCGCATTCTATTAAATTGTTATGTATTTTTAACTTGAGCATCCAGGTAATTTCAGAATTGAGTTTCGACAATTCATAATTAAAAAAATTATATTTGCCACGAATGTATAAAATACTGATGAAACCATATTTGTTGCTTTTCCTTTTGTTGATTTCTTCAGCAACAATGCTTTGTCAGAACAAAGGTTTGGCGCCAAATCCTAATGCTACAGATGCGCAGGGAAAAAAAATAAAGCCGCCTATTGAGCTTTATAAAATTATATCGGCAAACAGGGATACAATCCACATTGACACAACACTCAGTATCCAAAAAGATTATAAATTCAATTATCTGCGAAAAGATAATTTTGAACTTTTACCGTTTTCGAATGTTGGCCAAACTTACAATACCTTAGCATATACATTTGATGATTTAAATTTGAAGCCAAAGTTTGTTGCGCAAAGCCACCATTTTAACTACCGGCAGATAGAGGATATTAATTATTACAATGTTCCAACTCCATTAACTGAGCTCTATTTTAAAACCGCCTTTAACCAAGGGCAGCAGCTGGATGCTTTTTTTACAATAAATACATCGCCGCAATTTAATTTTTCTTTGGAATATAAAGGTGTTCGGTCTTTGGGGCAATATCAACATAACTTGACCAGTACGGGTAATTTTGTTTTTACAGCAAATTACAGAACTAAAAACAACAGATATAATATCCGCACACACGTGGCAGCGCAAGATGTTTTAAATCTTGAAAATGGAGGTTTAACACCCAATTCACTAAATTTATTTATAACAGATGATCCTGAATTTACAGATCGTGGAAGATTAGACGTAAATTTTGACGATGGCGAAAATAAATTGGAAGGTTTACGTTTTTACGGCGAGCATGAATATGCGCTAATTGATAATCGTGATAGTTTGGGGTATAATGTTTTAGCTATCGGAAACATTATTACATACGAAGATAAATTTTACGAGTACAGACAAATTACTCCATACCAAGGTTTTGGTGAATCTTTCGTAAATGCTAATATTTTGGATAAGACCAAACTTGAAGATTTTAACGCAAAAGGATACGCGCGTTTGGATAATTCGCTAATTGGTAAAGTAACGGCTTGGGCAGGATATACCGATTATAATTATGGGTATAATTCCGTTTTAAATTTAGTTGAAGGTAGGATTAACAACCGTTTACAAGGAAATATAATCGAATTTGGCGGTGCGTATGAAAAAGAATATCGCGGTTTTGAACTTTCTGGAAAAGGCGCCATTAACCTTTCGGGAGATTTTACGGGCAATTATTTACAAGGATCTGCGGGTTATTCGCTTGATAAAGATAATAGGGTAAAAGCGTCAATAACGGTACATTCCGTTGCGCCAAATTTCAATTTTTTGTTATATCAAAGTGATTACCAGAACTATAATTGGCAAACAGATTTTCAAAACGTAAAAACCCAAGAATTAAAATTCGAATTAAAATCAAAAAAACTTTTAGATGCTTCAGTAAGCTATACGGGTATTGATGATTATACTTTTTTTGCTCTGAATCCTATAGATTCACTTCCTAAACCGCAACAGGCAGATGTTCGAGTAGATTACCTAAAAATAAAGGCTGAAAAAACATTTAAATACGGCAATATCGCATTAACAAATACAGTGTTATATCAAAAAGTGGTTAGTGGAGAAGGTGTTTTAAATGTGCCACAATTAATTACCAGAAACTCTTTATATTATGAAGACAATTGGTTTAAACGGGCGTTGTTTATACAAACAGGCGTAACCTTTAAATATTTTACCGAATATAATATGAACGGATACGATCCGGTACTTTCCGAATTTTATGTTCAAAACGATCAAGAGTTGGGTAGTTTCCCTTTATTGGATATTTTCTTCAATGCCAAGGTTAGGCAAACGCGAATTTTCTTTAAGTGGGAAAATTTTGGTCAACTTTTTCAAAGCACGAACAATCACTTTTCTGCACCAAATGTTCCATATCGCGATGCCGTAATTAGATTTGGTTTGGTTTGGGATTTCTTTTTGTAAATTGAAGCTGAAATTAAAATCAATGTTGAGGTTAATCTAAATTATTTTAAAGAATAGCTTATTTTTTCTCAACATTTTTTTGCTCATTTATATTTAGAGCTTGAAGTAAGCAAAGAGTTTTGTAATATTTAAATAATTTATTTTGGAAAATTAACTATTAAACTTAGTCCAAAGATTCAGAAAATGTATTTTTATCGTCTAAAACATCTATAGCACCACGGTTTCCTTCACCCTTTTGAACATAAAAATTTCCTTTATTGTCTATAAGAACATAACCGCCGCAAGGATATTGAATTGGAAAAAAAGTTTTTTCAATAGTGCTATATTTATCTTCAATCCATTTTAAATTTTTTCCAAAAAACGATAATTTTTCAGGTGTTTTAAACATAAAAAATTGGCTCACATTATCTTTTCTGTTTAATCTTTTCAAATAATTTTTATATCTAGCTTCTACAAAAGATCTATTTGAAGTTTCCCAACATTTATCAAAAACTTGAAAATAGTCAATTACTATGATGTTATCTTTTGGTATGTGCCTGTCTGACAATATTGATAATTGATTTCTAATTGTATCAAGTTTGCTTTTTGCAATATTACCTTTTTTAATTGTTTCAACTTTTACGTGAATTTTTAAGCTATCCAGATCAAAGGTCATATTCAAAATCTTAGGGCCATCAATAACCTTATCAAATTCGCTTTTCGTAATAATTTGCAAATTATCATTGGCATATATTTCTTTTACTTGTCCAAATGCAAACATTGAGTTTAAAAAGATAAAATATAAGAAATAGTTTATTTTCATTTTGGTTTTTAATTATAATTCAAATAATAACTGGATCGTTTCAAATTAATTATTGTGTTTTTTCCAAAGTCACATTTTATTTTTTACCTTAAAAATGGTAACGTAAATAATAAATTAAATTTTAAAGACTATCCTTTCCTAAAAGCTTTAAATTTTCTTCAGAATCAATAAGTATGGAATCCTTTGCCATTGAAGGCTGAATATCAAATTCAATTTTATCTGGGTATAAATCTTTATCCGTTAATCTTTCTGAAGTTTTCCAGGTTTCGCCTAATTGATTAAGGATTGCTGTGTTCCATTCGCTTGGATGTTTTGCATCTACCCAAACTACATCGCGGTATTCAACATCAATCAATGCTAAATCTGGTGTAGC
>JBBSOK010000032.1:0-26380 GCA_038259825.1 Flavobacteriales bacterium | reverse complement strand
CTGAAGACTATTTAACGCCCGAAGAAGCGCCAATTATAGAAACGTGGAAGCAGATGGAAGAAGCAAAAAATTCACGACTTGCCCGACATATTGGAGTTTCGAATTTCAGTAAAAAGAAATTGAAGGATTTAGTTTCAAAAGCTGAAATTAAACCAGAAATGAATCAAGTTGAATTACATCCACTTTTACAACAAGATGATTTACTAGCGTATTGTAAAAGTGAAAACATTTTTGTAACCGCATATTCGCCACTAGGTTCTGGAGATAGAAGTGATGATATGAAGGGGAAAGATGAACCAAGTCTTTTTGAAATTGATTCAATAACAGAAATTGCAAAAAAACAACAAGGAAGTAATGCACAAGTATTATTGAAGTGGCATTTAGAAAGAGGATGTGCCGCCATACCAAAATCTACTTCTGCAGAACATATAAAGTCAAACTTTCAAGCTGCAAATGTTTCTTTAGATGATGATGATATGAAAAAAATAGCAAAACTAGATAAACATGCTAGATTTATAACCGGAAAGTTTTTTGAAGAACCGAGCAAAGGTTACGATAATATATATGATGAATAATTTAAAAAGTGAGGTGTAGCAGATTGCAGTTGTATCTTGGCTTCGTTCAGTTAAAAGAATTAGTCAAATTCACAAAGTTTAAGACCATTTAAAAAGCGCCAAAAGGCGCTTTTTAAATAGTATATTTTTAACTTCGCACTGCTACTGCCAACTTTTTTACTTTGCTATATTTACAGCTCTAGTTTCTCTAATAACTGTAACTTTTACTTGACCAGGATACGTCATATCAGTTTGAATTTTCTGGGAAATTTCAAAGGATAATTGTGCTGCTTTTTCGTCAGTTACTTTTTCGCTTTCTACCATTACACGAAGTTCTCTTCCTGCTTGTATTGCATAAGCTTTATTAACGCCATTAAAACCAAAGGCGATTTCTTCCAAATCTTTCAGTCTTTGTATGTAACTATCTAAAACTTGCCTTCTTGCGCCTGGCCTTGCGCCGCTAATAGCATCACAAACTTGCACAATTGGCGAAAGTAAACTTGTCATTTCAATTTCATCATGGTGGGCACCAATTGCGTTACAAACTTCAGGCTTTTCACCATATTTTTCTGCCCATTGCATTCCTAAAATTGCATGTGGCACTTCTGTTTCGGTTTCTGGCACTTTTCCAATATCATGTAAAAGTCCGGCACGTTTTGCAAGTTTTGGATTTAAGCCAAGTTCTGAAGCCATAACACCACATAATTTTGCAACTTCACGTGAATGCTGTAATAAATTTTGACCATATGAAGACCTGTATTTCATTCGGCCAACAGCTTTTATTAATTCTGGGCTAAGACCATGAATTCCCAAATCTATTACGGTACGTTTTCCAACTTCAATTATTTCTTCTTCAATTTGTTTAGTTGTTTTTTCTACAACCTCTTCAATTCTAGCAGGGTGAATTCTACCATCCGTAACTAGTTTATGTAATGATAAACGAGCAATTTCTCTTCTAACACTATCAAAACAAGATAAAATAATTGCTTCAGGCGTGTCGTCAACAATTATTTCAACACCTGTAGCAGCTTCGATTGCTCGAATATTTCTACCTTCCCTACCAATAATTCTACCCTTTACATCGTCACTTTCAAGATTGAAAACCGATACGCAATTTTCAACCGCCTCCTCTGTACCAATCCGTTGTATTGTAGTAATAATAATCTTTTTGGCTTCTTGTTGGGCTGTCATTTTAGCTTCTTCAGCAGAAGATTGTATAAAAGCCATTGCACTGGTTTTAGCCTCTTCTTTTAAACTTTCGATAAGCTGACTTTTTGCATCTTGGGCTGACAAACTTGAAATAACCTCTAATTGTTCTATTTGGCTGCGGTGCATTTTATCAACATCGCTCTGCTTTTTTTCAATATATTCTAGCTTTTCATCATATTGAGCTTGCTTGGACTCAATTTCGCTGTTCAATTTTTTTGTTTTACCAAGTTCGCTTGAAATTTGACTTTCTTTATCCCTAACACGTTTTTCAACCTCGCCCATTTTCTTCTCACGACTATTTATTACTTTTTCGTGTTCAGATTTAAGCTCAATAAATTTTTCTTTTGCTTGTAAAATTTTATCTTTTTTAAGCGTTTCAGCTTCGGCTTTTGCTTCCTTTAATATTGAAGAAGCATTTTTCTTTGCAGATTTTACCAGATTACTTGAGTTGTTGCGCTCCAGTAATTTGGCTATTCCAAAACCTATAAGAACTCCTACTATGACGGCTATTAGGCCTATTGTAATATTATCCATTAGTTTTTCAACTTTTAAAATTATTCTCAGTTTTCATAAACTAAGATTTAAATAAGGTTTGAAATTCAATCAATCTGAAAATAATCAAACCTTAATTTTTAGACATAAAAAAGCCTACATTAATAACGTTGTTTTGAGTGAACTCCTTTAAAAAAATGTTTAGGACTAACAAGCTGGTCAAGCATCCGCTCTAGGACGGCTCGCTTTTACAGCTTCAACTCATCCTTTTTAAAAGAGTAATTGTTGAGTTCACCAAAAAGTGTATTAATGTAGGCAGTAACCTTTTTATGTTCAGAACGTTTTACAGATTTTCCTGTAACAATTTGTTTAAAGCTTCAAGCTTTTGTTCAACTTGTTGGGTATCACTGTCTTTATCTATTTCTTTTTGCTCCACCGCTGCAGCAAACTGTAAAGCACACATGGCTAGTACATCTTGTTTATCGCGGACTGCGTAGCTTTGTTCAAACTTCTTAATCATCACTTCTATTTTTTTTGTGGCAAGCCGTAATCCTTCTTCTTGGGAAGGGTTAATGTTTAATGGGTAAACACGGTCTGCAATAGATAGTTTAATTTTTAGTTGGTCTGGCATTGCATATATATTATTCTGAAAGTTGACTTATACATAAATCTATTTCACGAACGAGAGCGTTAATTTTGAGTTTTGTTTCTCTTTTGTGTTGGTCGCTGCCGAGCATTGAATTTGCCAATTTTAATGAGTTACATTCTTGCTCCAATCTATTCCTTTCCTCTTTACATTCGGTAAGCTTGGAGTTTAATTGTGTAATATCTTCCTGCAACTTTGAGTGCAACTGCTGTTGCGTGTTATACTTTTTTAAAAGTAAGTTGATTCTATTATCAAGAGAATCAACAATTTCAGAAAGATGAGCCATTAAAATTTTATTTCTTTACTCTAATCACAAAGTTAACATACAACCTTTAATGCGCCAACTTTATTTAAGTATTTTTTGTTGTTAGAAATAATTGAACTTTTTTTGAGCTGTTAGGCCTATATTTATAACCTATTATTATTTTTACATAATGAAATATTTGCTTTTATTTTTCTTTCTTATTAGTTCTTCCGCTAGGTCACAGGATATACCAATTGACTATTTTGCCAATCCATTGGAAATTCCATTGATATTGGCAGGTTCTTATGGAGAACTACGTGGAAATCATTTTCATAGCGGTTTGGACATCAAAACTCAGCAAAAAGAAGGATTGTCTATATTCGCCCCGGCCGACGGTTACGTGAGTAGAATTAATCTATCTGAATATGGCTATGGAAAAGCGCTTTATATAAAGCATCCCAATGGTTATACCACAGTTTATGCACATTTACAGAGTTATGCCGGCATTATTCAAGATTATGTAAAAGCTGCGCAGTATAAAAAAGAATCTTACGAAGTTGAATTATTCCCAGAGGCCTCTGTCCTACCCGTAAAAAAAGGTGAAATAATAGGTTATACAGGAGATAGCGGAAGTAGCGGTGGCCCGCATTTGCATTACGAAATCCGTGATGGTTCCCAAAGACCTATGAATCCAATGTTGTTCGGGGTACAAATTCCGGATAGTAAAAAACCGAATGTTTATAGCGTATTTGCATATCCAATTGGCGGAGAATCTCATATAAACCAATCACAAAATCGGACTAAACTTCGTTTAATACTTCAAAAAGATGGCAGTTACAAGGCAGAAGATATAAAAGCATTTGGAAAATTAGGTTTCGGTATTGTAACGAATGATCAAATGGACGGTGCAAGTAATAAAAATGGTGTTTATAAAATTACTTCAACGTATAATGGTAAAACAAAATATGATATTGCTTTTGAAAAATTTTCTTTTGATGAAACAAGATACATCAACAGATATATTGATTATGAATATCTAGAAAAAAATAAAAGCAGCGTTCAAAAGCTATTTAGGGAAACTAATAATCCGTTAAGCATTATCAAACAAGATGATATGGATGGATATATTGATGTTAAAGACGGTTTTACTTCAAATTATACTATAACCGTTGAAGATTTTGCCGGCAATCAAACCATTGTAAATGTTCCTGTGGAAGGAAAACAATTGGAAATTACCGATTCGAAAAAAATAAAAGAAACCGAAGATTTTATTATTGCAGACCAAGCCACATCTATCACAAAAGGTAAATTTAGTATATATATTCCAGCAAATAGTTTGTATGAGGACACATATTTGGATATTCAAGCAATGGGAGATACTTTGAAATTTGATCAGGATTTAACACCAATTCACACAAATATTACAATTACTTATGACGCTTCAAATTATAAAAATGAAGATTTAGATAAACTATACATTGGCAGATTAAATTATAGAAAAGTACCATATTATAATAGCACTAGTAGAAGTGGCGATAAGCTAACTATGAAAACCCGAACTTTTGGAACATACACTTTGGCTGCAGATACAAATGGACCAGTAATCAAGCCTTTAAATTTTGCCGATGGTAAATGGATAAGCGATAATAAAGATCTTAAAATTAAAATTACGGATGATGTTAGTGGCATTAGTAACTATCGTGCTACCGTGAACGGAAAGTTTATACTTATGGAATATAATTATAAAACAAACGTTCTAATTTATGATTTTGGTGATGGTGGTATAACAGACACAGATAACAAATTGAAAATTATAGTAGTGGATAATGCCGGAAATAGTTCTACATTTGAAGCTACTTTTTATAGGAAACAGCAATAAAAACCGCACTTTTTTGAAAAATACTACCCTACTTTTCTACTTTCTTTTTTTAACGGCCACTACCTTATTTTCTCAAAGAGCTACGGTGCGCGGCGTAATTTTAGATGAACAAAATATTCCAATTTCTGGTGTAACAATATCTCAAGGCGATAGTGGCGCATTATCGGATTTTAATGGTTATTATACTATTCAAATACCTTCAAAAGAAGATGTGATTTTGCAATTTTCCCACGTTAGCCATAAAAAAGTGACTATTAAAGTCAACTTAGCGGCAAATGCAGATTATGAATTTAATCCGGTAATGAAAACAACTGTTGAGCAGATTTCTGAAGTAATTATAAGAAGTCGAGAAAATAAAAGAGTTGAAGGTATTACCAATATTACACCAGATGCAATACGTAAAATTCCAGGTGCGAATGCTGGTGTTGAAAATTTATTGAAATCACTCCCTGGTGTAAACGGAAATAACGAATTAAGTACACAATACGCCGTTAGGGGCGGAAATTATGATGAAAATTTAGTGTATGTGAACGAAATAGAAGTATATCGCCCATTTTTAATTCGAAGTGGACAACAAGAAGGTTTAAGTTTTGTAAATAGTGATTTAACGAGTAATGTAGATTTTTCTGCTGGTGGTTTTCAAGCTAAATATGGTGATAAACTATCATCCGTTCTAGATATAACGTATAGAAATCCAGTAGATTTTGGCGCAACTTTAGATGTAAGTTTATTAGGGGCGGCAGCATCTGTTGAAGCTATTTCGAAAGATGGAAGACTTTCCGGAATTGTCGGTTTACGTTACAGAAACAATGCATTGTTTGTAAACGCAAGAGAAACCGAAACCAACTATCAGCCTACTTTTGCAGATGCACAAACGTATTTGACCTACAAATTTTCTAATAAATTTGAATTAGGTTTTTTGGGTAACATTTCAATAAATGATTATCAATACGAGCCACTAACGCGACAAACTAATTTCGGTACATTGGCAGATCCAATAGCACTTTTAGTGTTTTATGAAGGACAAGAAGAAGATAGATATAATACTTATTTTGGAGCTTTAAAAGGTACATACGTTGTAAATGATAATTTTACAACTAAGCTAATTGCATCTCTTTATCAAACCCAAGAACAAGAATATTTTGATATTTTGGCTCAATATAGATTGGGTGAAGTAAACACTAATATTGGAGATGAAAATCTAGGCGAAGTTGAATTTACCCGCGGTATTGGCGGTCAACTAACGCACGCTCGTAATAATCTGGACGCGCTTATCGCAAATATCGAAAATAAAGGAACACTAAACATCGGTGAAAATACTTTTGAATATGGTATCAAATACACACACGAAGACATCCGGGACCGTGTGCAGGAATATGAAATAATAGATTCTGCCGGATTTTCAATTAGACCGCCTATTGTAATTTTTCAAAACAATCAACCCTATCAGCCATTTACATCTGCAATTGTTCCATACACAGATATTAGAGCAACAAATAATGTACAAATAGATAGAATTAGTGGTTATGCGCAATGGAGCCGCAGAACAACTCTTGGTGAAAGTGATTTATGGCTAAATGCAGGTGTTCGCGCCCATAATTGGACTGTTAGTGGCAGAAATATTGAAAGTGTTACCCAAACCACTTTCAGTCCGAGAGCTCAAATTAGTTTAAAACCTAAATGGGAAATGGATATGCTTTTCCGTCTTTCAGGTGGGTTATATCACCAACCACCTTTTTATCGTGAACTTCGGGACTCAACAGGCACTGTTCGACCTAACGTTAAAGCGCAACAATCTATACATATAGTTGTGGGTAATGATTACAGTTTTAAAATGTGGGAAAGACCATTTCGTTTAAATTCTGAATTATATTATAAAAGTTTAGATGATGTAAATCCGTATACCTTAGAAAATGTTCGGATTCGTTATCGTGCTAATAATAATGCAACAGCCTACGCCTACGGTGCCGATTTTCGTTTAGCGGGCGAATTTGTAGAAGGCACAGAAAGTTGGGTTAGTGTCGGATATTTAAAAACCGAGGAAAATATAGACAATCGTGGTAATATTTTTAGGCCAACGGATCAACGTTTAAAATTTGCAGTTCTCTACCAAGATTATGTAAAGGCAATACCCGATTTAAAAATGTACCTTAATTTAACTTATAATACTGGTTTGCCAGGCGGTTCACCAAGTTATGCAGATCCGTATGATTTTCAAACGCGTTTACCAGATTATAAACGTGCAGATTTAGGAGTTAGCTATGTAATTGTTCGTGACGGAAAACTAAGAGAAAGTGGATTTTTAAAACCATTTAAAGAATTATCGATAGGCGCCGAAATCTTCAATATTTTTGACGTTCAGAACTCTATAACAAATACTTTTGTTAGAGATGTATACACGAAGGTTCAATATGCAATTCCTAATTTTTTAACACCGAGGATTTTCAATGTTAGAATGACTATGAAGTTTTAAATAGTAGATAGACGGAAAATAGTAATAAAAAATATCTTCAATAAAAAATCTTAGCTATTAATAAAAAATAATTTGTTATCGTAAACTGATTATTTTGTTAATTGATTCACTTACTGCAAATTAACACTGCTAACTGCGTCACTTACTTCAAATTATTTTTCAATAAAACTCTTCAAAGTTTCTATTACATAATCAATCTCTTCAGTAGTATTAAAACTTGAAAATGAAAACCTGAGAGATGGTTTTTTCATATTTTCTTCTGAAAGAATTTCGCTTAAAACGTGAGAACCTTTGCTACTTCCGCTTTGGCAAGCACTTCCTTTTGAACAAGCAATTCCATTTAAATCCAATTGAAATAAAAGCATTAACCCCTTTTCTGGCGAAACTGGCAAACAAACATTTAATAATGTATAGGTACTTTTTGTATTATCATCGCAAGCTCCATTGAAATGAACTCCTGGAAAATTTTCGGTAAGCTGTGCTCTAAAATAATCTTTTAAGCTTGTGATATACGCTTTCTCCTTTTCAAGATTTTGGTAGGAAATTTTTAAAGCTTCTGCCATTCCTGCAATTGCGTAAACAGCTTCAGTACCAGCACGAAGACCTCGCTCCTGCTCGCCTCCAAAAATCAAAGGTTTTAAACCCGTATTTTTTCTGATAAAAGCAAAACCAGCACCTTTTGGTCCGTGAAATTTATGGGCTGCAACTGCAGCAAAATCTAAAGGGATTACAGAAAAATCCAAATCAAAGTGACCCACAGACTGAACGGTATCACTATGGAAAAGTGCATTGTATTTTTTACAAAGTTCAGCCGTTCGTTTCAAATCCAAAACATTGCCAATCTCATTATTAACGTGCATTAAAGTAACAAGCGTTTTTTGATTTTTACCGTCATTCAACAATGTTTCTAAATGCTCAAAATCTACATTTCCACAATTATCTAATTTTACAAAATCTACTACAATATTATGTGTAGCTTTTAATTGGTTAATGGCATATAAAACGGCGTGATGCTCAATTTTGCTTGAAATAATTCTAGTAACGCCGCAGTCACGAACGCAGCTATTAATGATTAAGTTGTCCGCCTCTGTACCACCGGAGGTGAAAATAATCTCAGCTGGCGAAACCTTTAAATAACCAGCAATTTCTTTTCTTGCAGTTTCGAGCAAAGATTTAGCTGACCGACCATAAGAGTGTGTAGATGAAGGATTACCATATTCTGTTTTAAGCACTTCAGTAATACACCGTACTACCTCAGGTCGCAATTGTGTGGTTGCGGCACTATCAAAATAAACTTTTTTCATTGAGCAAAAATACAGATTTTAATAAAACTCACGTTAAAGGAATACCGAAGAATTATGTTACTTTGCAACAATAATATTTTCTCTTCAGAAATTAGTACATGATAATTTGAATTACTTTAAAACTGAAGAGATTTATCAGTAAAATAGAAATAATTAAATCAGTAAAATGAAAAAAATTGCCTACCTATTTTTAACAGCTTTCTTTGCAATTTCGTGTAGTGATGGAGATTTAATTATTACCTCCTTCAATCTCGAAGATCAACAGTTAATGCGATGTGGTGAGTTTGAATCTTTGGTATTTTACCAAATACAAGGAACTCCCGCGGAAAGTATTTCAGTTAAAATAAGCACGAACGATTCTATTTTCAATCTTGCCGGCACTAATGACTTTATTTTAAACGGAACAACAAACGTTGCCAATTATCGAAATTATGATAGTCCCGTTACGGCTACCTATTTTTGTAACAATTTGCCTCCATCAACTCCAATTGTCATCACGGAATATGTTGCGTCATCAGGTATTGCTCGAATCACCAACTTTATTATATTAAATGATAACGATACTTTAGATGAAGCAATATCGACAATTGATACAGATAGTGATGGCATACCAGACTATTATGATTTTGATGATGATGGTGATAATGTACCAACAGCAAGCGAAATTGGTCCAGATCCATTAAATCCAAGAGATACAGATGGTGATGATATACCAGATTATTTGGATAATGATGACGATGGCGACGGTATTTTTACCATATATGAAGATGCAAATATGAACTTAAATCCCGTAGATGATTCTACTAATGGTGATGGTATTCCGGATTATCTTAATAGCGCAATTGCGATAGCTCAAGATATAACTACTTTTCGCGAGCACTCATATACAAGTCAAACCAATATAACTTTAAATTTAGTGAATGCCTTGCTAATTGGTAACGGTGAAGAAATTTTGGAAGAAAATATTGATATGGGCGAAATAATTAATACGCAAACTCGAGATATTTTGGTAACTCCCACATTTACTCCTCCGGCTTTACGTTCTGAAATATATAAACCTCAGTAGCCCCGCGACCATATTTTTGATAGTCGGCATCATAAAATTTTATGTTTTCATAGCGGTTGAAAAGATATTCCATTTCGGTGCGAAGCACGCCTTCACCCAATCCGTGAATAAATACAATACGTTGTATTTTTTTGCTAATAGCAAAATCCAATTGCCTTTTTGCGGCATCAATTTGTATAGTAAGCATTTCATAATTGGTTAAATGCTTAGTTTTTGGCAGTAGTTGATTTATGTGCAAATCTACTTCCATTGCTGGCAATACACGTTCTTTAGGTTTTTGCTTAACAGATTTACCTGGTTTTCTATTATCCTTTTCTGTAATTATTTCTGCAACATTTTGCGGAGACATTTCTCTTTTTGAAATTGAATTATCAATAACAACTAGCTCATTCTCACTAAAATCCATTTCAAAACCATCGGTTGTTTCTACAGTAATTGTATCCCCAACCACTTTTATAATTTTTCCGTATATAGTATCGTCTAGAACAGCGACTTTATCATTTACTTGCATTATAATTGTATTTTATTTAAATTGATATTGCTTAGCAAAGATTGTCATTATTATATTAATATGAAATGGCATTTTTTCTTACGCCTATGTCGAGATTATTTTATACTTTTACGCCTAAGACTATTCACGTTACAAGCCTGATAATATAGCATTTGAGCTACATTTCAGTTTTAAATTGAAAACTTATGAAGAATATTTTACTTACTTCTTTTCTTACAATATGCACTTTTGGAGCTTTTGCACAGCTAACCGTAAAGCCAAGTGGCCCTTCTGGCGCAAACCCAACATATATTTATGTAAAAAATCAATATATATATGTAAAGCAAAATGTAAACTTGCAGATAAATCCAGGATTAGAAGATTCTGAAACTAAAGCAAGTATATTTTTAAGAGAAGGTGCCCAATTAGTACAGGGTGATGGTGCAAATCAATTAAACTCTGGTAATGGATATTTATCAGTTTACCAAACCGTTATTGGTCAAGACTCTTTTGACTATACATATTGGTGTCCACCAGTTGGTTATGGTCCAGATGGATTGACTTTACCAGCAACAGGAAATTTAAATTTTGGAGCTCTTCAATTTTATCAACCAATTCCCAATCCCACTTTACCAAGCTTAACAAAATCTAGAAAAGCTGAAGTTATTTCAGGATTCGGAAATAATGGGAATATAGATCCAATGCAAATTAATAGGAGATGGCTACATACAAACCCAGTTGATGCTGGTTTTGTTCGATTTAATGCTTCGTATGGCGTAACACCTGGTTTAGGTTTTACAATGAAAGGTTTGGGTATTGGTAATCACGATCAATTATATGATTTTAGAGGAAGACCTAACAATGGAACAATTACGGTAGGTGTTGATCCAACAAATGTAACCCTGTCTGGTAATCCGTATCCATCTGCTTTGGATTTAGATCAAATGTTTTATGATACTGAAAATTTAGCAATAGAGAGCTTTGAATATTGGGATGAAGATAAAACAAGTGGTGATCATACTTACGTTCAAAATAAAGGTGGTTATGGTAAATGGGTTCCAACCGGGCCGGGTTATGATGCTACTGGTACCAAGCCTGGAGTATATACTCGGGCTTTATTTTTAAATTATAATGGTGATGGTACTGCAGGAACAAGTACTAATGTATTTGGCGCTAATTATCAACGCAGATTTGCACCAATCGGTCAAGGCTTTATGATTAGAGCAAGAAATCCTGGAACCGTTAAAATAAAAAACATTTTCAGAAAACCAGTACAAGAAGGTTTCGCAAATTTATCACAATTTCATAGAGGAATAAATAGTGTACCTGATCAATTATCTGATGCAGATATTAGTGGCGATAATGATGTTTATGTTCCAGAACCAAGTATTCGAATATACACATCATTTAATGAAAGCTTTACAAGAGATATGGTACTAGTTTTTTCTGAAAATGCAACGGATGGTTTTGACAGAGGTTATGATGCCAGCCACCCAATGGATGCTTCATCAGAAGTTTATGTTCCAATAGAACTTGAAGATGGTATGAAAGAATTTGTAATTTCAGGAAATAATTATGATTACAATAAGGAGTATCCTGTAAATTTTGAGATTAATAATATGAGTAAAATTAATCTGCGCATTGTTGAAAAAGAAAATATGCCTGTAGAAAAGGTTTATTTGTGGGATAATTTAAACGATACTTATTATAGGATAGATAATAATAATAAGGCTGAATTTGCATTACCTGTAGGAAACTATAATGGAAGATTCTTTATTGTTTTTAACCCAGATAGACGCCTGGAAGATAAAAACGGCTACAATGAAACATTTGCAAAAGTTCAAGCAAACGTAGACTTTTTCCAAGATAATAAGGTTGGACAATTAGAAGTTTATAATCCAGAAGCATTTGTAATTAAAAGTGCTGGGATTTATGATATGTCCGGGAAATTGGTTTACACTCAAAACAATTTGGGCAACAGCACAAACTTTAGCTTCCCAACTGCCAACTTAAGCGATGGAGTTTACTTGGTGAAGCTATTAACCAATGATAATATTGCTATTGATTATAAGACAATCGTACAAAATAAATAATCGCTTATTTAGCGTTAGATTACTATAAATTAATCAAAAACCAAAGTCTGCAATAATTTATTGCAGACTTTGGTTTTTAAGTATTCAACTTTTACTTCCGCTGATTAATTAGTACCAAGAAAAAAGTTTGGGATAATATAACTTCTAATAATTTTTTAATAGAATAAAAAGCCATCTCTAAAAATTAATAGTAATGGCTTTAACATTTTATTAGTTAGTGTTTTAAATATTTAAAAATATAGATCCAGTTCTACCTCTCCAATTCCAAGTACCATTTATAGCATCTGTACAATCTCCATTATAATATAAATTACCAGCAAATTTTGAAAAGATAAAATTATAATTACAGTTATCTCCAAGAAAATTAACACTTTGATTTCGTAGCGCAAATTCATTAATTGCTATAAATCCTCCAATATTTTGGATTCCGGTGTAAAAAGGAGCTTGATCTGTAAGTGGGCTAAAAGCACCACATCCAGTTCCAGCAGGAATATCTTCAAAAACAATATCATTATAAGTACTTCCATCATTTTTTGTAATTACTACATCACTAATTATATTTACTGTAACAGGAAGCGTACCACCAAAAAGAGAAGGCACTAAAATAACTTGGGTATTTGTAGAAATTAAATTCCAAGTACCACCAAAAGTTGCGTCTGCATCATCTAAGAAAGTACCTAAAACAACATCCACGCCCCTCGATGAAGTTTCCTTATAGACTTGAGCCTTTCCAAATTGTGAATTAATCAAAACATTAAAAACCTTAGCTTCACCATCAACTATTTCGACATCAAAAGATGAGCCTGAATCGTTCTTAAATTGAAATGTGGACGATTTTAAGTCAGATTTACTCATTGCCATAAATCCAACTTCTAAGCCTTCATTAGTTGTTGCCAATGCATTATAAAAACCATCGTTACCTAAATTAATAGTTAGTTTTGCGTTAAAGGAAACATCATTTGTTGTTATTACACCTCTATATAAACCTTCAACAGTATTATCTAAAATTGAATTAGCAGGTTTTTGGTTGCTTTCAATAATTGTGGTTAAATTAAAATTTTGTTGGGCTGTTTCATTTTCAAGTTTATCTTTACTACAAGATATTATTGTTAGCGCGGATAAAGCAAAGAGTGTAATTTTTTTCATTTTAATTTATGTTAAAGGTTTGTTTAAGAAAGGTAAAACTACTCATTTCAAAAAAAAAAATGTTTTTATATAATTTAAAGAATGTATTTTAGGTTATATGCCTTTTTTAACGTTAATTAAACGCATAAAAAAAGCCATTCAATTTTATTTGAATGGCTTTTAAAATAAAATAAGATTTTAAATTTAATTTTCTAATTGTAATGAAGCTCTAGGACCTTGTAAAGACTGTGATGCATTTATAGAATAATTATCAGCATTCTGAATAGCTGCAGGTACACCACTGAAATCGAATGTAATTACACCAGCACTTCTAAATGCTGTATTTGCCGCGTTACGGACAACATAATAACCATGAGTATTGTTAAAGCTAAAACAAGTTCCGTTTGCTGGATTAAGAGGTGGATTGTATAAAAAATTATTGACAGCTTGTGGAAAGAAATATCCTGTTGTTAATGGCGCTGCATTATTAGTTGCTAAAACTCTAGAAAAACCAAAATCGTAGAATATTCTTAAACCATTAGGAAGTGTCCAATTTTGGCCTATTGCCATAATCTCATATTGTCCATTTGTATCATTTCTTATAAAAAAGGGCTTATTTGAAGCATAACAACCTGTACCATTTTCAAAATTAGCTGCAACATCTGTGCTCATTACACCAGCAGCGGTAGTTACGATTACACTGCTTATAAAGCCAGTAGTAGTATTTATTAAAAGATCCCAGGTTCCAATCCAACCATTAGCACCGGTTAAGGCTCTATTAAAAGTACCTAAAACAGCTGCCACTCCACGTGTTGTTGTATTTTTTTGAACTTGTGCCTGACCGCTTATATTATCTATTATTACATCCGAAATAATTGGAGCTTCGATATCAGAAACATCTAAAGTAAAACTACCTCGATCCCCAATAAAAACAAATCTTGAATTTGTTAAACTACTTGCTGATGGGCTTGTAAATTTAATCAACTCACTTTCAGTTGTTTCAACAAGCGCTCTATATGTTCCATCATTGCCAACATTTATAAATAATCTACCGTGATGTTCAATTTCATTTGTAACTAAAACACCAATATACATACCTTCCGATGCAAGATCGTTTGAGGCAATTGGGCGCATTGTTTTGATATCTGAAAAGCTTTCAGTTGGAGCCATAAGATTTTGATCTTGCTCAATAGCTTCTTGATTATCTTGAGTACAAGAAAACAGCATACTTACCAAAGCAAGTGATAATAATATTTTTTTCATAAAATTTTTAGTTAATGTTAAGGTCCCGCAAGGTACCTAAAAAACCGAATCCTTTAACAACTATTTTATCAATGTGAAAAAAAATTAATATCGGTCTTAAGCTTATTTCTCAAAAATCTCTAAAGTCTTGCAGATAATAGAAACACAGTCTAACAACTGTTCTCTATCCATCACTAAAGGTGGTGCAAAACGAATAATATTTCCGTGGGTAGGTTTTGCTAAAAGTCCATTATCTCTTAATTTTAAACAAATATTCCAAGCCGTTTCACTTTCTTCAGAGTCGTTTATAACAATTGCGTTTAATAAACCTTTACCGCGAACAAGTTTTACAATATTACTTTTTTCAATATACTTGTTCATTTCGCTTCTAAATAGATTTCCTAATTTATCGGCATTGTCTGCTAAATGTTCATCGCTTACAACGGTAAGTGCGGCCATTGCTACAGCCGCTGCAACCGGATTTCCACCAAAAGTTGAACCGTGACTTCCCGGTGTAATAACATTCATAATTTCATTATTAGCTAAAACGGCTGAAACTGGATATGCACCACCACTCATTGCTTTTCCTAATATTAAAATATCTGCTTTAACATCTGGCGTGCCGCTACAATCCTTGTTTGGGCAGCTGCAGTTTCCGCATGTTGCTAACAGTCTACCAGTACGTGCAATTCCTGTTTGTACTTCATCTGCAATAAACAATACATTATGCTTTTCGCACAGCGCTTTTGCTTTACGTAGATAATCTTCATCTGGCACAAAAACGCCAGCTTCACCCTGGATAGGTTCAACTAAAAAGCCTGCAATATTTTTGCTGCTTGTTATCATTTTTTCAAGCGCTTCAATGTCGTTATATTCAACTTTTATAAAGCCATCCGTATACGGTCCAAAGTTTTTTCTTGCAACCGGATCGTTACTAAAAGAGATAATTGTTGTTGTACGCCCGTGAAAATTATTATTGCAAACTATAATTTCTGCATCGTTTTCACTAATTCCCTTCTTTTCATAAGCCCATTTTCTACAGATTTTTAAAGCGGTTTCAACCGCTTCTGCTCCAGTATTCATTGGCAAGATTTTATCGAACTTAAAATACTCCGCAGCAAATTTTTCATACTTTCCAAGTACATCGTTATGAAACGCACGTGAGGTTAAGGCTAAAGTTTTAGATTGCTCGACTAAAGCATCAACTATTTTTGGATGGCAATGGCCTTGATTTACAGCTGAATAAGCCGATAAAAAATCATAATATTTTTTGCCGTCTACATCCCAAACATAAACCCCTTCGCCTTTACTCAAAACTACCGGTAATGGATGGTAATTATGTGCGCCGTATTTATTTTCTAAATCTATTGCTTGCTGAGATGCATTTTCTTGTAAAGTTGACATGTTGAAATTGTATTTTGAAGTAATTAAAAAGTTATTCCTACTTAATTGGAGAGAAATCATCCACAGGTCTGCAAATTACTAAAATTTTCTTGAATTATTTTTTGAAACACCATAGTCATTTATAACTTTCAATTATAGTATTTTTGCCCAATGGCGAGAAAAAATAACCGATTGGTTTTTGAAGATTTAGAAGTAATTGACGCAGGTGCAAAAGGAAAGGCAGTTGCCAAAGCACCCGATGGCAAAGTAGTGTTTATAGATAATGCTGTGCCCGGCGATGTTGTTACCGTGCAGACGTTTAAAAAGCGCAAAGGATATTATGAGGCAAAAGCTACTGCAATTACAAAACCATCTGAAAAAAGAGTTAAACCTGTTTGCATACATTTTGGTACTTGTGGCGGTTGTAAATGGCAAAATTTAGGATATGAACACCAACTGTTTTATAAGCAAAAAGAGGTAACTGAAAATTTAAAGCGAATCGGGAAGGTTGAATTACCCGAAGTTACACCCATTTTAGGTTCAGCCAAAGAATATATGTATCGTAATAAAATGGAGTTTAGTTTTAGCGATAATAAATGGTTAACGTTAGCGCAAATAAGAAGCGATATACAAATAGAAAATAAAAATGCTTTGGGATTTCATATTCCTGGAATGTGGGATAAAATTTTAGATCTTCAAGAATGTCACTTACAGCGGGATCCAAGCAACGCAATTAGGGATTTTGTTAAAGAAAAAGCACAAGAATTAAATCTATCATTTTTTAATACACGCAATCAAGAAGGATTTTTAAGAACGTTGATGCTTCGTACTTCAACTACAGGCGAAGTAATGGTTTTGGTTCAATTTTATTTTGAAGATATTGAAAACAGAATTCTACTATTAAAAGCAATTGAAGAAAGATTTCCTGAAGTAACATCCCTTTTATATGTAATCAATAACAAAGGTAATGATACGTTGTATGATCAAACTATTGAAGTTTTTTCAGGAAACGACCATATTTTCGAGAAAATGGAAGGCTTAAAGTTTAAGATTTACGCCAAATCATTCTACCAAACCAATAGCGAACAAGCGTTTGAACTTTACAAAATAACGAGGGACTTTGCGGGTTTAACAGGAAATGAAGTTGTTTATGATCTTTACACCGGCGCCGGAACCATTGCTCAGTTTGTAGCTAAAAAAGCAAAGAAAGTTGTAGGTGTTGAATCCGTTCCAGACGCAATAACAGCAGCAAAAGAGAATGCGGTAATAAATGATATTAAAAACACAGAATTTTTTGTGGGAGATATGAAAAACGTTTTCAACGATGATTTTATTGAAGCAAATGGAAAACCAGACGTGATTATTACAGATCCGCCAAGAGATGGAATGCACAAAGATGTTGTCGCACAATTATTAAAAATTGAAGCTAATAAGATTGTATACGTTAGTTGCAACAGCGCAACACAAGCGAGAGATTTACAAATGTTAGATTCAATGTACAAGGTAACTAAAACGCAGGCTGTAGATATGTTTCCCCAAACCCATCACGTAGAAAATGTTGTACTTTTGGAAAAACGTACAGACATAAAAAACCTAGTTTAATAAGGTTATTATGATAAAAAATATTTTCATATTAATTGTTCTCTTTTTTATAACAAATAGTTGTACGAGAGATGATATATGTTCAGGTGAAACCCCTACTACCCCACTTTTAATTATTACATTTAACGATAGTAATAATCCTACTGCAAGAAAAAGTGTAACGGGCTTAACGGTTAGATTGGCTAATAGTTCTGCACTATCATTCTTTAAGAATGACCCTAATGATAGTATTGCAATACCTTTAAATACTAATTCCAGAACAACTAGTTTTATTATTATTAGAGATATTGATGGACCCACCCAAAATTCCGATACAATTAACTTTAGTTATGAAAATAATGCCGTTTATATAAACAGAGCTTGCGGCTTTAAAAATAATTTTATTGGCTTAGACCGTACAATTGGAGAAGGAAATGATGGATTGTGGGTTTTACGAAGTACTATTAATAAAACAACAGTTGAAGATGAAATTGAAGCACATATTACTATTTTCCATTAGTATTTGGTTCGCCTCATTTTCGATGAAGGCGCAGGAACCCGAAACTGTAACTGACACTACAAATGTACCAACCAAATATGGTCTACGTATAGGTATAGATTTATCTAAACCACTACGAACACTTATAGACAACAATTACAGCGGTCTTGAAATTGTTGCAGATTATCGAATATCAAAAAAGTTTTACGCAGCGGCAGAATTGGGGAACGAAAGCATGCAATACAATGAAACCAATCTATCGTCAAAATTTTCTGGTAGTTATATTAAATTGGGTGTAGATTATAACTCGTATGTCAACTGGGTTGGAATGCACAATGAAATTTTTGCAGGAGTCCGTTACGGTTTCGCAACTTTTAAAGATGAAATAATTGGATATCAAATTTACAATACAAACCAAACGTATCCTCCGACTCTAATTTTAAACCCACAGGAGTTTAGCGGTCTTAACGCACATTGGGCAGAGTTTGTTTTAGGAATTCGAACTGAAGTTTTTAATAATCTATTCCTATCCGTTAACCTTAGATTGAAAAGACTTATAACCGATACAAAACCAGAAAATTTTGATAACCTTTTTATTCCTGGTTATCAAAAAACAAACGATTTTAGCAAATTTGGAGCGGGTTACGGTTATACCATTTCGTATTTAATTCCACTCTTTAAAAAATAGGCAGTTTCCAATTACAGTTTGAAGTTCAAGAATGAACTATTGAAGATTAAGAATTTAGAATTGAAAATGCAACTACTAAAATATTAATTAAAACTGAACAAAACACTGCCAACTACCACTGTTTACTGCTACTTTTTTTACTGCGATTGCTTCCTGAAAATTAATTTTTACTAGCCTTTCTACTTCCCTCATACATTTCATAACGGACAAGTTTACTTTCTAACTTTCCATTATATAATTTAATTTTTGTTGATGGACGTAAGCCTACGTGTTTTAGCGCTTCCATATTTGCAGTTATAAGCCAGGCTTGCGTCCCCGGATAACCACGCTTTAAAGTGTTTCCAATATTTCCATAAAATTCTGAAATATCTTTAATTGAAATTCGCTCATCATAGGGCGGATTCATAACAATATATAATGGTCCTTGTATTTGCTTTTCAGATTGAAAGAAATCTTGCTTTTTAACTTCAATAAACTCTTCTAAGTTTGCACTTTTTATGTTTTCTTTAGATGCTTTTATTGCAACATCATCAATATCATAACCGTAAACCTTATAATTAAAATCCCTAATTTTGGATAAAGCCGCAGCTTCAATCGTTTCAAATAATGTTACATCAAAATCCGGCCAATTTTCAAAACCAAATTCATCTCTATTTAAGTTTGGCGGAATGTTGCAGGCAATCATTGCAGCTTCAGTTAAAATTGTTCCGCTACCGCACATGGGATCCAAAAAATCACATTGCCCTTTCCAACCGGAAAGCATTATTAATCCAGCCGCCAAAACTTCATTAATCGGTGCAATAGTATTTACTGTTTTATAACCGCGTTTATGTAAAGATTCGCCGCTACTATCTAAGGAAACCGTGCAGATATTTCTATCTATGTGTACATTTATTCGAAGTGAAGGATGATCCAAATCTACATTTGGCCTATCGCCTTCCATATCGCGAAATCTATCAACAATGGCATCTTTCGTTTTTAAAGCAATGTATTGAGAATGTGTAAAATAATCTGAAAAAACAGTTGCATTTACCGCAAGTGTTCCTTCAACATCCATATATTGTTGCCAGTTAATATCATATACTTTTTTGTAAAGGTCATCTTCATTAAAAATATTGAAGACCGTAATTGGCTTCAATATTTTTATGGCTAACCTACAACACAAATTTGCTTTGTACATAAAGCCGGTATCACCTTCAAAAGAAACATTTCTTGTGCCAATTTCAACATTAGATGCACCTAATTGTCTAAGTTCATTTGCCAATAAATCTTCAAGTCCAGCCAACGTTTTGGCAACCATTTTAAAATTTTCTTCCATACAATCTAGGTAATATTAAAGTAATTTTTCCAACACTTAAAAATGTACCTAAATAAAGGTTTTAAGTATTTATACTACCGCGCAAAAATACAGTATTTTTGAGCCGCAATAAAAGATAGATGCAAAAACACACAGATACTTGGTACGCTTCCTGGTTTAATACGCGATTTTACCACGTTTTATATCATGACAGGGATTATAAAGAAGCTGGTTTGTTTATGAATACACTCACCGAGTTTTTAAATCTTAAAAAAGGTTCAAAAATACTGGATTTGGCTTGTGGCAAAGGAAGACACGCTAAGTATTTGAACAAATTAGGTTTTAATGTAACTGGAGTGGATCTATCACCTAAAAGCATTCAAAGTGCACAGAAACATGAAAATGATACGCTGCACTTTGCTGTTCACGATATGTGCTTGCCTTTTCCTAAAAAATTTGATGCCGTTTTTAATCTCTTTACAAGTTTCGGTTATTTTGAAACGGAAGAAGATAATCTACGCACCATACAAGCTATAAAAGAAGAATTGAAACCTAGCGGACATGGCGTTATAGATTTTTTAAACTCAGAATATGTTATAGAAAATTTAGTTGAAAAAGAAACTAAAATAGTTGATGGTATCACTTTTAATATAACTCGCTATGTTGAAAACAATTATATTTTTAAAAGAATAAAATTTACCCACAATACCGAAGAATATTGTTTTGAAGAAAAAGTAAAAGCTTTAACACTGACCGATTTTAAAGAATATTTTGACAAAGCAAATATTGATTTATTGCACGTTTTTGGAAGCTATAATTTGTCGGAATACGACAAAGAAACATCCAAAAGATTGATTTTAATTTTTAGATAATGACCTACATCTTATTATTTATGTCCGTTGCCATGGGCTATTTAATCGCCTTGGCCTTGAAAGCCAAAGAATTAAAACAAATGTCAATTTTCTTGGCATTTAGTGGAGCTTTCTTACTTTCTATTACGGTTTTTGAATTATTGCCAAGTGTTTTCGGGGGAAGCACGGACAATGTTGGAGTATTTATAATGAGCGGAATTTTATTGCAAATTTGCCTAGAGTTCTTTTCCAAAGGTGCGGAACATGGTCACGTACATTTACACGCAACACAAAAAAGCTTTCCGTGGTTACTATTTTTTAGCCTCGCAATACATGCATTTTTGGAAGGTTTTCCAATTTCTGCAGGAAACGATTTACTTTGGGGAATTATAATTCATAAAATTCCAGTTGCTATCATTTTAAGCTACTTTTTTATAAAAGCGAATTACTCTAAAGTTATAACCTTCAGTTTTTTAATACTATTTGCATTAATGACTCCTTTAGGTAATCTATTGGCAACAACTTCATCTTTTGCACAAACATATCATAATGAAATTACAGCTGTTGTCATTGGAATATTACTTCATGTTTCAACCACAATTTTATTTGAAAGCAGTAAAGACCACAAGTTTAATTTGATGAAACTTATAACAATTATCGGCGGAATTGTTTTGGCTTATTTTTTATAAAGCACTAATCATTTTTACTTTCAATTCTATCTTTCACATATTCAACTTTTGTTTTATTATGACGTTTTGGACTGCCATCCCCATCTAGGCCTACCATTATAATAGTGTCTATTGTAATAATAGTTTCACGTGTCATTTTATTGCGTACTTCACAAGCTAATGTTATGGATGTACCACCAAATTTCACAACTTCTAATCCAATTTCAATAATATCACCCTTTTTTGCAGAACTTTTAAAATTAATTTCGCTCATATATTTGGTGACGGTGCGCTGGTTTTCCAATTGAATTATAGCATATAAGGCTGCTTCTTCATCAATCCATTGTAGTAATCTGCCGCCAAATAAAGTATCATTTGGATTAAGGTCTTCTGGCTTAATCCATTTTCGTGTGTGAAAATTCATAATTAGTTGTTTTTGTAAAGGTAGTTGCAGATAAAATTAAAGTCGAAAAAATTGTTACATTTTATGTAACAAAATTTAAATGGCAAAGTCTTATCTTTACGTTAACTAAAAAATTAAATCCGATACCTATGAAACTAGTAAAACTATCACTTATTGCCGCATTTCTCGTAGCGCTAGCACCTCTTTCTGCTCAAACGGCAGATGAAGTAATAGCCAAATATTTTGAAAATACCGGAGGAATGGATGCCTGGAGCAAATTAAACGGAGTTAAAATTTCTGGCTCTGTAAATGCTCAAGGAATGGATATTCCAGTAGATGTATACCAAACCAAAGATGGCAAGCAACTTGTTAAAATAAATTTACAAGGTCAAGAAATTACTCAAGTAGCCTTTGATGGTGAAAATATGTGGACTACAAATTTCATGACGATGCAGCCAGAAAAGGGCGATGCGGAAACTACCGCAAACATGAAAAAAACAACTAAGGACTTTCCATCACCGCTTTTGAATTATAAAGAAAATGGTTTTACAGTTGAAATGATGGGGAAAGAAACGGTAGAAGGTGCAGAAACATATAAAGTAAAATTAACGCAAAAACCGATTATGGTTGATGGTGTGGAAACTCCAAACGTTTCATATTATTACTTTGATACTGAAAATAATGTACCTATTGTGGTAGAGTCTGAAATAACTTCAGGACCAATGAAAGGCCAGATGAATAAAAGTACAATGAGCGATTATCAAGAAGTTGATGGGTTATATTTCCCATTTGATATGGGTATTCAGGGGCAGAATCTAGTTGTTAAGGAAATTACTCTAAATCCAGAAATAGATGCTAAAATGTTCGCATTTCCTGAATAAATGTTCAAATTATTAAATTCAAATCCCCGTAAACCACGGGGATTTTTTTGTAAATTCAATTTTTAAAACTATTAAAACTAACCACCTATGAAACATTTGTATTTTACAATATTTGCTTCGCTCTTTATTTGCACTTCCTTATTTTCTCAAGAAAGCGAGGCTTTAAAAGGAAAAGAACTTTTTGGTGATATGAAAGCCCGTCATATTGGCCCCGCATTAATGAGCGGGCGTGTAAATGATTTAGAAATCCATCCTACTAATCCCCGAATTTTATATGTTGGTGCAGCTGGCGGCGGAGTATGGAAAAGTAATGATGGAGCCGCAACCTTTACCCCTATTTTTGATGAACACGCACAATCTATTGGCGTAGTTAAACTTGATCCAAATAATCCAGATCAGGTAATTTGGGTTGGTACAGGTGAAACTTGGACGCGTAATTCAGTTTCAATTGGTGATGGATTATACAAATCTGAAGACGGTGGTAATAATTGGAAAAAAATGGGTTTTGAAAATAGCGAGCGTATTGCTTCTATTGCAATAAATCCAAATAATTCTAATGAAGTATATGTAGGAGTTCTCGGCGCCCTTTGGAGTGATAGCGAAGAAAGAGGTATTTACAAAACATTAGATGGTGGTAAAACCTGGAATAAAATTTTTTACGACGGTCCATCAACTGGAGCTTCTGAAGTTATTATAGATTCAAAAAATCCGAACGTATTATATGCTTCAATGTGGCAATTTCGCCGAACAGCCTGGGGTTTTAATTCTGGAGGAGAAAAAAGCGCAATTTATAAAAGCATTGATGCTGGCAAAACATGGAATAAAATTACCAATAATCTCCCAAAAGGAAAGTTAGGCAGAATAGGTTTAGACCTTGCACCGAGTGATAGTAATATATTGTACGCCGTTATCGAAACTGGTGAAAAAAGTACGAACGGTCTTTGGAAAAGTAAGGATGCAGGGCAAACCTGGGAACATTTAAATAGTGACTTTGGACTAACTGTACGTCCATTTTACTTTTCAAGGATTACCATAGATCCAAAAAACCCCGATGTAATTTTAAAAGGTGGTTTGACTGGTTCAATAAGCCGTGATGGAGGTAAGACATTTAAAAATCTCGGTAATATGCACAGTGACATTCACGACATGGTTTTTGATATAAATAACAGCGATGTAATTTATACAGGAACAGATGGTGGCGTTTATAGATCTTGGAACGGAGGAACAACATTCGAAATTGTCGAAAACCTACCACTTTCACAATTTTACCATATTAGTGTAGATAATGCAGAACCATATAACGTATATGGCGGTTTACAGGATAATGGAAGTTGGTACGGACCATCCTCTTCTCCTGGTGGCGTGCAAGCCAGAGATTGGAACAGTGTTGGATATGGTGATGGTTTTCGGGTTTTAAAACATCCAACTAAAAACATTATTTATTCAGAAATGCAAGGAGCGGATAATGTTTGGCGCTATGATGTAGAAAGAAATCGAACAAAAACAATACAACCGCTAAGACGAAAAGATGATCCCAAATTACGATTAAATTGGAATGCTCCAATGGCTGTAAGCAATCATAAACCGGATAGATTTTACATGGGAAGCCAATTTGTTCATAAAAGTGAGGATATGGGAGATAGTTGGTCAATAATTTCACCAGATTTAACCACAAATGATAAAGCCAAGCAAGACCAATCTGCTTCCGGCGGACTCTCCGTAGATAATAGCGGCGCTGAAAATCATACAACCATTTTTACAATTGCAGAATCACCATTAAATGAAAATGTTATTTGGGTTGGTACGGATGATGGCAACGTGCAAGTAACAAAAGATGGAGGCAAAAACTGGGATAATGTTACCGCTAATTTGGTTGGTATTCCAAAAAATACTTGGGTTTATCATATTGAAGCTAGCAATTTTCGTGAAGGAACAGCCTACGCGGTTTTTGAAGGCCACAATACAGGAGATATGAAACCGTACGCTCTAAAAACAACCGATTTCGGAAAGAGTTGGAAATCTATAATTTCAGATGATATTGATAAAATTGCTTTTGTAAGAAATATTCAAGAAGATTATAAAAATGAAGACTTGTTATTCTTAGGAACGGAATTTGGATTATATGTAACCATAGATGGTGGAAAAAATTGGTCGCATTTCTTAAACAATATGCCACCTGTTGCCGTACATTATATCGAATTACAAAAAGCAACGAACGATTTGGTTATGGGAACACACGGTAGAGGCGTAGTTATCATAGATGATATTAGTCCACTTAGGGAATTGAATAAACAAATTTTGTCTGAAGAGTTACATTTTTTTAATTCACAACCTTTTACAATGTTAGAAGACAGTGGCTTTAGTGGTAGTTTTGGCACTGAAACGCAATTTGTTGGCGCTAACAAAAATACGGCTGCACGCATAAGTTATTATTTAAAAGATAGACATACCTTCGGGAAGATGACAATGGATATAAATGATATGGAGGGAAATAAAATAACATCGCTTTCCCTAGGAAAATCAAAGGGTATTAATATTGTTTATTGGAACTTTAACAAACAAACGCCTACTACTGCCGAAGGAAAAACTATAAATAATGCGGGTTTTACATCTCCGAGAGTTATAGCAGGTAAATACAAAGTAATAATCAATAAAGGAAAAAATGTGTATGAAAATGTAATTGAGGTTAAGTATGACGATAAATCTATCACCACACTATCTGAAAGAAAAGAACAAGAATCCGTAACGGACAAAATGTTCAATATGGTTGAAGATTTAGCGTATCGTGTGTATGTTGTAAATGAATACATTACAACAACAAATAAAATACTTGAAAAATCTCCTAAAGAGAAAGCTGTAATGGCCTTTAATGTAGGTCTAATAAAACTTAAAGAAGAATTGGTTGTTACAACAGGAGATAATTATGTGGCATCCGCCGAGCCACAATTAAGAGAAAAAATGGGGGCCTTATACGCATCAATTGCTTCAAATTACGGGGCTATTACAGCTAATGCCAAAGAAAATTTAACATTGATAGAAACGCAAGCTGATGAGGCAAATTCAAAGTTTGAAAAATTGATGGATAAAGAAGGAAAGAAATTTTTTGATTATCTTGAGCAAAATGAATTGCCAAAAATCAATTTGAAATCAAAAGAAGAATTTCTGAAGAGAAGTTAATTTCAATACCTAAAAAGCCAGAATTTCAAATCTATAGTTGAAATCCTGGCTTTTTTTATTTATTAATATATACTGTTTTTCTATTAATAAATTCTGTAATTCCATCTTCGCTGAGCTCGCGTCCATAACCACTTT
>JBBSOK010000031.1:0-26667 GCA_038259825.1 Flavobacteriales bacterium | reverse complement strand
GTCCAAAAATACTACCTTTTGGAACTTCTATTGTTACATCATTCAGGGCATTATAATCTCCAAATTTCTTTGAAACATTTTTTGCTACAAGAAGGTTTTCCATAATATGAGTTAGGTAAATTTAAAGTGCCGTAAAGATATTGAAATGGAATACCTATAACGATTTATCCACTATTTTTTATGAATTATTTTGGAGAAGAAACATATAAACATTTTCAAAATACAAATGAATAATAAAGAAAAAACATATAAAAGCAAAACCCACCTTAAAATAAATTCTAAGGTGGGAAAAAAATTGCTATGAAAAAGAAAATTATCGCTTTTAGTAAAAAACGATTTTCAAATATAATAAAAAAATTGGTATAATGTTAACATTATGAAAACATATCCTTAACTTTTTCAAAAAAACTTTTATCTTCTTTTTCTGGACGTGGCTCAAAGTGCTCATCATCAGTCATTTTCTCGAAAAAATCTTTTTGTTCTTTTGTAAGGGATTTTGGTGTCCAAACATTTACGTGAACAAGCAAATCTCCAGTTCCGTAACCATTTATACTCGGTATACCTTTACTTCTTAAACGCAAGATCTTTCCACTTTGTGTTCCATTATCTACTTTAATCCTAACTTTTCCAGTAACTGTATCAATTTCTTTTGAAGTTCCTAAAGCAGCTTCAGAAAAACTTATATATAAATCATAATGAAGATTATCTCCTTCTCGCTGTAGCGTTTCGTGCTGTTTTTCCTCTATTGCAACAAGCAAATCTCCCGCAATACCGTTTTGGCCAGGTGCATCATTTCCTTTTCCAGAAACTTTAAGTTGCATACCATCTACTACTCCTGGTGGTATTTTTATCGAAACTGTTTCTTCCGTTGCCAACATTCCCTCAGCATCTGCATTTGTTGGTTTGCTTTCAATTATCTGGCCAGAACCACCACAACTGCTACAAGTAGCCGAAGTTTGCATTCTACCCAAAATAGTATTTTGAATACGTGTAACTTGACCAGCGCCATTGCAAGTAGTACACGTTTTATATGTGGTTCCTTGAGCTACTTTTTTACGCTTTACTTTTATTTTTTTCTCAACTCCATTTGCAATTTCTTCTAAAGTTAATTGTACTCTTATGCGAAGATTGCTTCCTTTTACCATTCTACGTCCGCCTCCGGAGAAACCGCCGCCGCCAAATCCTCCATTAAAAGCACCACCAAAAATATCACCAAATTGGCTGAATATATCATCCATATTCATTCCGCCTCCGCCGCCGCCAAAACCGCCTCCATCAAAAGCTTGATGTCCAAAACGATCATATCGGGCGCGCTTATCTGCATCGCTCAAAACCTCGTAAGCTTCAGCTGATTTTTTAAACAGCTCCTCTGCTTTTGGATCTCCAGGGTTTTTATCTGGGTGATGTTCAATTGCTTTTTTACGATAGGCCTTTTTAATTTCAACGGTTGTTGAACTTTTTGAAACGCCTAGTATCTCATAATAATCTTCTTTCATATCTATTGGCCTATTACAACTTTTGGAAATCTAATTACTTTTTCTCCCAATGTGTATCCTTTTTCAAGTATGTCTATTATTTTTCCTTTTAAATCTGGTGTTGGTGAAGGTATTTGTGTTATTGCTTCGTGTCTATCTGCATTAAAAGTATCTCCTTTTTCAACAGGCATAACCTCAAGACCTTTGGCGCGCAATGTTTCTTGTAATTTATTTTTAATTAGCCCAACACCTTTTAAAAGACCGTCGTCATTGCTTTTTTCAATTTCTAATAAGGCACGGTCAAAGTCGTCCATAACTGGTAACATTGCAGTAATCACTTCCTGTCCTGCGGTCTTAAACATTTCAATACGTTCTCGCCCAGTACGTTTTTTATAGTTTTCAAATTCTGCGAAAAGTCTCAGATATCTTTCTTTTTCACGTTCCAGATTTTCTTTCAATAAATCATATTCAGAAACTTCCGAAACCTCTTCCAATTCACCATTCTCAAGCTCTTCAACTTCATTTTGGTTTACCATTTCCTCATCTAAAATTTCGTCTATTTTATTATCTTTTTTGCCCATTGCAAGTTGTTTTTCAATTTTTATAAAAGGTTACAAAAGTACTGCCATTAAAATACAAATGTCAAAATGTCACATACATTTTTTAGATTGTAATTATTATATATCTAATGATATATGGTTAAATTTGCGCTTCATAAAATAAAATGTAAAATAAAATGAAAAACTCACTATTAAAATTTTCAATTATTGCATTAGTACTTGTTAGCACTTATTCATGCAAAGACAAAACAAACGAAACAAACGAAGCTGGCGAAGTAGCTGAAGCAACTGACGGAGCTGTAAGCTTTACGGTGGATACAGCGGCATCTGAAATAATGTGGACCGGTAAAAAACCTTTGGGTGCACACAACGGAAACTTGAAACTTTCTAGTGGCGAATTTTTCACGAACAACAATGCAATTGAATCGGGAAAATTTGTGATAGATATGACTTCTATAACTGTAAAAGATCTTGAAGGTGATGAAAAAGCAAGTCTTGAAGGTCATTTAAAGGGTTCTGCGGAAGGAAAGGAAGATCACTTTTTTGATGTAAAAAATAACCCAACTGGTACTTTTGAAATTACTGAAGCAACTGGACAGGACGGTAATATGATGATAAAGGGCAATCTAACTGTGAAAGGAAAAACGAACGAAGTTTTATTTAATGCAAATGTTACAATGGCTGATGATAGCTTAACCTTAAAGAGTGAACCATTTATGATTGACAGAACAAAGTGGGGCGTTAACTACGGTTCAAAATCTGTTTTTGATGATCTTGGTGATAAATTTATTAATGACGAGATGGAAATTGTTGTAAATATTGTAGCGAAGAAATAATTATTATTTTTTCAATAGAATAAAAAGGCAACCTATCGGTTGCCTTTTTTAATGCAGTAAATTTTGAAGTGCAGTTTCTAAATTGTGGTATTTAAACTTAAAACCAAGCTCTTCAATTTTTTTAGAACTAACCAATGTTCCTTCTGTAACTAAAACAGCCATTTCACCAAGTAATAAGTGCAACATAAATGATGGTACATTTGGGAGAAGTAATGGTTTATCAAGCTGCTCCGCAATTTGCTTAACCATTTTTTTATTTGTTACGGGATTTGGCGCAACAGCATTATAAACGCCTTCAAATTCATTATTTAAAATATATAAGTAAATACCTGCTATATCTTCTAAATGTATCCAAGACATCCATTGATTACCACTGCCTAAAGGAGATCCTGCTCCTAATTTAATCGGTTTTAACAATTTTGGCAGTGCACCATCATCTTTTGCTAATACGGCACCTGTTCTTACCATAGCTACGTCTATACCTAATTCTGCAAATTGTCTTGCGGCATTTTCCCAAAGGACAACAACTTTCGCTAAAAAGCCGTCATCAATATCTTTATCTTCTTCGGTATATAATTTTGTTTCAGAATTTGGGTAAATATTTACTCCACTAGCAGAAATAAAGTGGCTAATAGTATGCTCAATATTTTTTAGTGTTTCAAAAATTAAATTTGCAGTTTCTGTTCTACTTTCTATTATAACTTTTTTGTAGCTTTTTGTCCAACGTTCTGAGATTGTTGCGCCAACTAAATTGATGATTACAGAAACATTTGTAAAGGCGGCTTCATCTATAAATTTTTTCTTTGGGTTCCAATAGAAGCCTTTGTAATTAGGTTCATTTTCTATTTTATCTTTGCTTGTAGTTAGATAATGTACAATTATACCTTTATCTTGACATTGCTTTACAATTTCTCCGCCAATTAAGCCTGTTGCACCAGTTATAAGAATTGTTTTACCCATAAAATAAAAGTATAGATTCAACTTGTAAGCGCAAGGATACTTAACGGAAGATTATGACCCCTTAGTAAATAATTTAACAATTACTATTTTGAAATAATTTGAAGTTTGGAAAAATTATTTTGTTGCACGCAACATTTCTCTTTTTCCAGGAGGACCGGCAATTTTTTCAACTGTAAAACCCGCGCTCTTCATAGATCTTTTAGCTAAACCATTTGCGGCGTAGGTAACTAAAACTCCACTATTTTTTAATGCGTTGTACATTCTTTGGAATATAGATTCATTCCACAATTCAGGTTGTACACGCGCACCAAAAGCATCGAAATAAATAATATCAAATGCTGAATTATCATCAATATCCTCAAACTGTTTATGTTGTTTTTCTACTGAAAACTTTTCTGAAAGCGTAAAAAAATTATCCCACTCCAGAAGATGAAGTTTATGGAACAATTCTTCTGAAAAATTAATTAATGCTGGATAATTAAGCTGTTTTATTTCTTCCATAGAAACTGGAAAGCCTTCAACTCCTGTGTATTTTATTGAAAGATCCAACTTTTCGGAGTGCTGCAATGTAAGCATACAGTTTAGTCCTGTACCAAAACCTATTTCGAGTATCGAGATAGTTTTAGCATTCTGTTTTTTGATATAATAATCTAAACCAGATTTTATGAAAACGTGAACTGCTTCGTTTACAGCTCCGTGTTTTGAGTGATATTGCTCATTCCAATCGGGCAAATGGATTGTTATAGATCCATCGCCCGTTTTGAGAAATTCCCTTTTCAAAAAAATTATTGTTTTTCTGGAATAAGAACGCCGTCCGAAGTTATTGAAAGTGTTCTTTTAGGTGCTGTAATTGCTGCAATTTCCTCTTTGCTTTTTCCTGCATCTTCGGCATAGTGGCGTTGCTCATCAACACTTACTTCTTCAACAAATGCTTTTCCTGAAACAATTACATCTTGGCCGGCAATATCTTTAGGCATAAAAAAACCGTAATCCTTAAATTTTACCATTGCTTCTTCTTCACCCATATCCATAGTCATCCAACATCCTTTGGATTGACAAACAGAGCTTACTTCGCCCATAAATTTTACAGAAAGTGTATCACCAGGTTTTAAGGTCTTAAATTTTTCTGACATTTCTTCATTAGAAATAACTGCATCGTCTGTAATTTGGTCGCCGAAAGACTTATATTCCATTGCCACTTCTTGACTATCATTCGTTTCCGCTTGTTTCTCTTCTTGGCCTTTGCAGCTAAATAATGTTGTAGCCGCAATTAATGCAATAAATAAATTTTTCATAGTTGTATGTTTTGTAATATATTGTTTACTAATGTAGTGCAATTTTAATACTTTTTTTCAATAATTATGGTTCATATTTTACCTATTTTTGCGAAATAGTATCTTTTCAAAAATAAAAACCTAATTATATATTATGGCTCTTACAATTCACAAAGCATCAAAATCGCGTGTTAGCGAAATCGATTTCGCTAATCTTGTATTTGGTAATACTTTTACCGACCACATGTTTGAATGCGATTTTAAAGATGGTGAATGGATAAATCCTACAATTAAGCCTTACGGACCAATGATGATGTCTCCGGCATCAAAAGTTTTTCATTACGGCCAAGCTGTATTTGAAGGAATGAAAGCTTTTAAGGATGATAATGGAAAGGTATGGTTGTTTAGACCTGAAGAAAACCAGAAACGTATAAATATTTCTTCAAAAAGAATGGCAATTCCAGAATTTCCAGCAGATCTTTTTATGGAAGCTTTAACTACAATTGTAAAAATGGATTCTGAATGGATTCAGCAGGGAGTTGGAAATTCATTATATATTAGACCTTTTGCAATGGCAACCCAAGCGGGTGTTTCTGCAGCGCCTTCAACTGAATATAAATTTATGATTTTGCTTTCTCCAGCGCAAGCATATTATACTGGAGATGTAAAAGTTATGATCTCACAAGAATATAGCCGCGCTGCCAATGGTGGTGTTGGTTTTGCGAAAGCCGCCGGAAATTACGGAGCTCAATTTTTTCCAACTAATATTGCACGCGAAAAAGGATACCAACAAATTATTTGGACGGATGCTGGCGAACATAAATATCTGGAAGAAGCGGGTACTATGAATATATTCTTCAGAATTAATGATACATTACTTACTGCTCCAAAAAGCGATCGAATATTAGATGGTATAACCCGAAAAAGTATAATTGCTCTTGCTGAAAAAAATGGAATAACAGTAGATGTTCGACCAGTTTTGGTATCGGAAATATTAGAAGCATCAAAGGACGGAAGTTTAAAGGAAATTTTTGGTGCTGGCACAGCAGCCGTTATAAGTCCAATTTCAGCATTTAGCTATGATGATGTTGAACATCAAATTCCAAAACAGGAAAATGGTTTTGCAACAACATTCAAAAAGAAATTGATGGATATTCAATACAACCTGAGCGAAGATCCATTTGGTTGGAGATATGAAGTAAAATAAATTTTATATAACATAAATTTTTAGCCTAAGATCAAAATTATTTACAATTTTGATCTTAGGCTAATTTATTTAACGTTAATCATTTTTCTATCCATTGTAACTTAAAGCCTTTGCAATATCTGGCTTAAAGTAATTAGGCCCTTTAAGTACTTTGCCGTCTTCCCTATAAATTGGGTTTCCGTCTTCCCCTAATTTGCTCATATTACTTCGTTGTATTTCGTTAAACACTTCTTCAATTTTATCTTGCATTCCGTGTTCTATAATCGTTCCACATAAAATATAAAGCATATCACCAAGAGCATCTGCTACTTCTACTAGATCATTATTATTTGCTGCTTCAAGATATTCTTCATTTTCTTCTCTCATCAATTCATATCTCAATAAGTTTTTTTTGATACCCAAATCAGCAGTCGGCGTATTTTGAATTCCCAATTTGAAGGCGGTATGGAATTGGGTAACAGCGTCTATTTTGTTTTTCATATTATAATATTGTGAGTTTAAAAAAATATATTTTATTGCGAAATATTTTCGATTAAATTGAATATTTAAAGCAAATCAATATTAAACATTTTGGTAAAAAATCGGTATTTTTGAAGACTAAAATTATTAAAACATGTTCACAACCGGACAGATTATTTTTGCTTCACTTTTTGTTGTAGGTTTTATTATTCTTCTTTATTTCAGTTACCGCGGCGATAAAAAATTACATAAAAAACAATACAAAGGTTCTATTTGGATTTTGGTTGGTTTTCTTGTTTTTATAGGATTGCTTGTTGGTATAAAATATTTTATGAAAAATTCATTTTGAAAATAAATAGATTCAACAAAAAATCCCTTGAGCTAAACTTTCAAGGGATTTTTTATCTAATCCATTTTTAAGCTATTTGATTACCAAATAGTTATCCTATCCTTTTCATCCAAAAACATTTTATCTTCCGGCTTTACATCAAATACTTGATAAAAAGGTGTAGTATTCATTAATGGTCCGTTAACCCTCCAATTTGGTGGAGAATGTGAGTTAGTATTTATCCATAAATTCAGGAATTCATCTTTCATTTTCACTCTCCAAATTTTAGCTATCGATATAAAAAAACGTTGATCTGGTGTAAAGCCTCCTATTTTTTCATTGCTTTGTCCTTCCTTCGTCATTTTAAAAGCATCGTAAGCAACAGCTATTCCGGCAATATCCGCGGTGTTTTCACCTACAGTCATATCTCCTTTAATATGTAGACTGTCCAATACGGTGAAGGTGCTGTACAAATCTGTGACTTGCTTAATTTTTGACTTAAAATTTTTATAATCAGCTTTTGTCCACCAATCTTTTACATTTCCTTCTTTATCATATTGCGCACCTTGATCATCAAACGTATGTGTTATTTCGTGTCCAATCACCATTCCAATTCCACCGTAATTAAGTGCATCATCTGCTTCATTATCAAAATAAGGAGGTTGTAAAATACCTGCCGGAAAAACAATTTCATTCGCAGATGGGTTGTTATATGCCGTGACTGTTGAAGGAGTTGTAAACCATTCTGATTTATCTACGGCTTTTCCTAATTGCGCTAATTCACGCTGATAAGCTGACGCAGATGCAGAAACTATATTTTCAAAATAAGTGTCTTTTGAAACTATAACATCATTATAGTCCTTCCAATTATCTGGATATCCAATTTTCTTAGACATGGCAGCCAGCTTTTCTTTGGCTTTAACCTTAGTGCTATCGCTCATCCAATCCAGCTTGTCTATTCTATTGGCATAAGCTTTCTGAACATTATCTACCAAATCTAACATTCGTTTTTTGGCAGCTTCAGGAAAATATTTTTTTACGTATAATTGGCCTAAAGCCTCACCCAAATAACCATCAACCGCACTAGCCATTTTTTCGCCACGTGTTTTTTGAACGGCTTGTCCAGAAAGTATTTTTGTATACTCAAAAGCTGCATCAACAAAAGGTGTACTCAAATCTCCTGCATATCTATTTATTGAATTGGCTTTCAAATAAATTTTCCAATTATTTATAGGAATGCTTGTCAATAAATTATTAAGCGCAACATAATAAGCAGGTTGCCCAACATCTATGGAATCTGTTTTGGCGCCTAAGTTTTCCAGCAAACTTTGCCAGCCGATATTAGGTTGTTCCGTAGCAAGATTTGCTACGGCCATTTTATTATAGTTTGATTTTACATCCCTAAGTTCAACTCTTGTTCTATGGGATTCGGCAATTTGCTTGTCAATATCATATACTATATTAGCTTTTTTCTGGGATTCTTCAAGATTGCTTCCTGTAAGTTGAAATAAAGCTGCAAGATATTTTTTATAGGCTTGCTGTACGGCAACTGTTTGTTGATCTGTTCCAAAATAGTAATCTCTGTTTGGCAAACCAAGACCCGTTTGATATGCGTGAGCAATGTTCGTACTACTATTTTTATCATCAGGTGATACGCCAAAAGCTATAATTGAGGAATTGCCCATTTTAGTTTCTTCCGCTTCAAATTTCATCATTGAAGATACATCTGTAATACCATCAATTTTAGCGAATATTGGTTGAATTGGATCAAAACCACGTTTGTTGATAGTTACCGTATCCATTCCCGACGCGTAAAAATCACCAACTTTTTGTTCTACACTACCTGCAGCATTATTACTTTTTGACACGCTGTCCAATAATCCTTGAAGGCGCATACGCTGAGGATAATTCATAAACATATATGCTCCAACTCCAGCTTGGCTGGAAGGTATTGCTATAGTATCGTACCATTTACCGTTTACATATTTAAAAAAATCATCTCCTGGTGTTAGAGTAGAGTCAATTCCCGTAATGGCTATAACTTTATTTTCAGAATGGTCTTTGCAGCTAGTAAAAGCAAGGAATAAAAGGAAAAGAGAAAATATTTTCTTCATGTTAGAATTTTTTTAAAGTGAAATACAACTTTTTAAATTTTTGAAAGCAAACAGATTACTTTGTGTTAGCAGGTAAAAAGCTATAATTTTTTGAATACATAAGCATTTGCTCAACAAATGTATTTGGTTGTTCAATCGTGAAGCTTTCAATTTCATCTTTATCATTCATTTTAGGAACAATCATTGGATTTACAAAACCGCTGTATGGTGCAGATGTAAATTGCTTATTTCGTTCTAAAATTTCAGCGTGTAAAGTTTGGTCAACTTTTACACCGTAACCTTCTACCAAAGCTTCAACTGCCGCATAATCTCCCTCACTTTTTATTCGTTGCGTTTCTGTAAGTAAACGACCAAATATTTCGTGTAGTTTGTCGTAATCGTTGATATTGTAATATGTTTTGCCATCTCTTGTAATTTTTTCAATTACGTTATCTTTTTTTCCTTGTTCAAAAGCCCAAGAAGATACCCATTGGCGGTTACGCATATGCGCTTCTTCTACCTCATCACCAAGGTTTAAACGAATAAGCTGCGTCATCATTCCATTACGGATATAGCCATCATAAGCGGCCATTCCAACCTTTTTCCAATCATCCACCAATCCTAATTCTTGTAATTTTGGACTGTATAAATAATATAGACCAACTAAATCTGCACGGCCTTCTTCTAATGTGGAAGCGTATGTTTTTAATGTTTCTTTTGTTTCGCCGATACCCGGATTAAGCTGTCCAGATGCGTGCCCAATTACTTCGTGCAATGCAGTATGTAACTTATCCCCTATCTGACCGTATTTTTCCTCCAATTCTAACTCTTCTTCATCATTTACAAATTCCTTTAATCTACCTGAGTTACCAGCATTGTTATATGCTTCAATAATGTTACCAAGACTAACCGATTTACTGCCAACGGCAGCACGAATCCAATTTGCGTTTGGCAAGTTTACACCTATTGGAGTACTTGGAGAAGCATCTCCAGCCTCGCCTGCCACATTAACAACTTTATAGGTTACACCAACAACATTTTTCTTTTTGTGCTCTTCCATTAACGGCGAATTATCCTCAAACCATTGTGCGTTACTTGAAAGAACAGACATTTTTTCGGACATATCAAAATCCTTAATTTGAACAATACTTTCATACGACCCACGATAGCCCAATGGATCCTTGTATACTTCAATAAAACTATTTATGTAATCAATATTTCCTTCGGTAGCTGCTGTCCAAGCTACATTATAATCGTCCCAAGTTTGCAAATCGCCGGTTTGATAATATTTAATCAACAAACCTAATGCCTCGCCTTGCGCTTCATTTTCTGCAACGTCTTCCGCTTTTTGTAACCATTCAACAACCTTGTCTATTGCCGTACCATACAATCCTCCACTTTTATAAACTAATTCTTTTAACTCGCCATTTTCCTTTACCAATTTGCTGTTCAAACCATACGAGAGTGGTTTTTTAGCATCTGGAGATTTCATTTTTGCATAAAAATTTTCAACATCTTTATTGGTAACATCGGGTCCATAAAAGTTAACTGCACTTTGCGCTACATTATCAACTCCTTTTGCCTGATTCACTTTTTTCGAATCTTTATCATTGAACAATACCTCAAACGCTTCACCTTCTAAAGTTGTACTTGTTTCAGATAATAATGTTTTTAAATAATCTGAAGAAAAATCCGGTTTCAACTTATCGTTACTGTAGTGATGATGGATACCATTACTAAACCAAATACGTTTTAGATAAATTTCAAAATTTTTCCAATCCTCGCTAGTTTTATCTCCATTATAAGTAGTGTAAATATTTTCTAATGCATTTCTTATTTCAAGGTTATGACGGTAATTTTGAGCCCACATAATATCCCTGCCCGCCAAACCAGCTTGCGTAAGATAGTAAACCAGCTTTTGCTCTTTTAAGGTAAGATTGTCCCAGCTTGGTATTTGATATCGTAAGATTTTAATATCGCTAAACTGCTCAACTGTATAATCAAAATCGGCAGCAATTACATTATCGTCAATTTGGGCTGTATTCTCTGGCTCTTTGTCTTTACATGAAACAAGAACTAAACCGAACAAAAATAAGATGGCTAAAAAGGATTTTTTCATTTTGAATTGTATTTTTAATGTTTTCACAAATGTAATAATTTAATCTGCTTCAAAATAATAGTTGAAATACAGCATTTTATATGAATTTTCTTTTAAATTGAAGACAATCTTTAATATGGATCTAAATATTATAGAATTACAAAAATCATTATATTAGCCATCCAAAATAGAAGCATACCACATATGAAAATTATAAAATACTTATTCTTCCTTGTTTTAATAATTATAATTGGTGCCGCAGTCTATTTTGGAACAAAAGATGGAACATATGACATTAAAGACACAGCTATAGTAAACGCTCCAAGCGAAGTAGTTTTTAATAAGGTGAACGACTTAAAATCTTGGGAAACTTGGGGACCTTGGAAAGCCGAAGATAGCACAATGACATTTACATACGCTGAAAAGACAACCGGAGAAGGGGCTAGTTATTCTTGGGATGGCGAAATGGACGGCAGTATGACAACTACAAGAGTAATCCCTAATAAAGAAATTGAACAAGAATTGAATTTTATTACGCCAATGGGCGAAAGTAAAAGCACTATTTATTGGAATTTTGAAGATGCTGAATCCAATTCAAGCAACGTAACTTGGGGAGTTAAAGGAGAACATTCCTTTATGGATAAAATTTATTTTGCCGTAAGCGGAGCAGATTTTAATGCGCAAATGCATGAAATGTTTAAAACAGGCCTTGCTAATATTGATATTGCAGTTGCCGAAGATATGAAAGCATACAACATTAACGTTGATGGCATTACGCAATATGGTGGCGGCTATTATATGTACATAACTACAGCTTCAAAAATGAGCGAATTAACCGAAAAATTGGAGCCAATGCTAACTCAAGTAATTAGCTACGTAAACCAAAATGGACTTACAGCTGCCGGAAAACCATTTAGCATCTACAATAACATAGATGAAGCAACTCAAACAGTAATTGTTTCTGCGTGTGTTCCAATTAAAGAGCAGGTTCTTACTCCAGAAGGAAGCCCAGTTTTATGTGGTTTTATGCAACCACAAAGCACCTTGAAAACCACACTTAAAGGTGATTATTCCAACTTGCCTGAAGCTTATAGGAAAGCCAATGAATATGTTTCAAAAAACAATATAAATGCCGATCCTTCTAAAAATATATTTGAAGTATATAAAACAAATGATGAGGATACCCCAAATCCAGCAGAATGGGTCACTGAAATTTATATTCCATTACAAACAGAAATAGAAATTGCACCTGATGCAATTCCTGTCCCAAACATGTAAATGAAAAATTTTCTTTTAATATTTTTAGGTGGAGGTCTTGGAAGTATTTTACGATATTTAATTGGCTACAGTTTAAATAGCACCCAAACTGGAATTCCATACGGCACATTTGCCGCCAACGTTATCGGAAGTTTATTAATAGGTATCATTTTAGGCTTTTCTTTAAAAAACAACTCTCTTTCTGAAGGCACCATTTTGTTCTTAGCCACAGGCTTTTGTGGTGGTTTTACCACTTTTTCAAGCTTTGCGTATGAAAATCACATTTTTTTAAAGTCTGGTGATTTTATGAATTTTGCACTATATACAATTGCGAGCTTTGCTTTAGGATTTGCCGCCGTATTCTTCGGAATATGGTTGGTTAAAGATTTTTAGATTTTCTTTTTTATGCAAGCTTCATTATTTGATAATATAAATCAAAAAGTTGCAGTTTATTAATAGCTTTGGCATTGCTTTTTATTTCAATCCATAATGAACCTGCTCTATCAAAATTATATAAAAAGTTTCCAAGGACTTTCTCGGGAAATTTGGTTGCTATCTTTCGTAACCTTTGTTAACAGAGCTGGGGCAATGGTTATTCCTTTCCTTTCTTTGTATTTGGTAAATTCAAAAGGGTTTACGCTTCCGCAAGTAGGCTGGATTATGGCTTGTTTTGGATTAGGCTCTTTTGTAGGCACTCTAATTGGAGGTAAGCTAACAGATACAATTGGATTTTATAAAGTTATAATTGGCAGTTTAATTTTAGGCGGTATTGGTTTTGTATTGTTGCAGTGGGTAGATTCTCTTTACGGTTTTTGCATTGGTGTTTTCGTATTGATTTTAATGGCAGATGCTTACAGACCTGCAATTTTAGTTGCGACTGAAACCTATAGCAAACCAGGAAATGTGACGCGGAGCATTACACTTATACGCCTTGCAATAAATTTGGGTTTTTCAGTAGGCCCATTAATTGGAGGAATTATAATTGCCAATATAAGCTACAAGTCGCTTTTTTGGATAGATGGAATAACATGCATTCTTGCTGCATTTATACTTTTTATACTATTAAAACCAAAGAAAGCAAAAACCAAGGAAGCAAAAATTTCTATTGTAAAAGAAGGTATTCCGGTTTTTAAGAATAAAAATTTCATTTTACTTTTTGTAATACTTGTTGCAAATAGTTTATGTTTTGTACAGTATTTTTCCGTCGTGACGCTTTATTATGAAAAGGTACATTTTCTTACTGAAGATTTAATTGGCTGGTTACTTTTTATTAACGGCGCAACTATTGTAATTTTTGAGATGCCATTAATATCGTGGCTTGAAAGAAAAAATATTAGCAAATCTATAGCTATGTTTTGGAGCCTTGTTTTTTTGGCCATAAGCTTTTTAGTTTTGAATTTAGGCAGCTGGAACGGATTTTTGGTTTTGGGAATGTTGCTAATGACTTTTGGTGAGATGATTGGCTTTCCATTTTCCAACGCTTTAGCTTTAGAAATGGCACCTAAAGGAAGAAAAGGTAATTATATGGGAATGTATGCTATGGGATTTTCCGTGGCACATATATTTGGCCATAAAAGTGGAATGAATATGGTTGAAAATTATGGTTTTGAAATAACCTGGTATGTTATGGCCATTTTTTTATTTATTGTCTCTCTTTTGGCACTTTGGCTGCACAAATTATTAAAACCGACAAATGAAATAATAGTAATTTAAAGAGCACTGAAAATATATTTGCGTTATTTTAAGTAAAAATTTAAGGTTTCAATTCATTAAAAGCTACAACGTGCGAAAGAACAATTTGTGTTTTAGTTTCACCATAAACGATTAATTGATCTATAAAACTTTCAAGATGTTTTTGGTTTTTAAGCACTACTTCCAAAACAATATTTTCATTTCCCGTTATACGATAACAATTAAGCACTTCATCATAGGTTTTAACTTTTTCCAAAAACGGCTTAAGCATTCCCATAAAAGCGCGCAAAGTGATAATAGCCTTCAATTGATATCCAGCATTTAAAGGTGAAACCAACGTTTTGTAACCATTTATAATTCCGGCATCTTCCATTTTTTTTATACGCTCAGAAACGGCTGGACTCGTTATTCCAACTTGTCTTCCTATTTCAGCATTACTTTGCCGAGCATTATTTTGCAGGCATTTTAAGATCTTCCAGTTTAATTTATCTAAATTCATTTTAAAACTTTATTTCAAAAATAACTTATAATCAAAAGCAAAATTACTATTTTAATTTAAATCCGATAGTTGAATGTATCAATTGAAGTGTATTTTTATTCTTTCTAAAATTGAAAATTAAATTAGTACACAAAGTGACACCAAGTTTTTCAAAATCGCCTCTTTACTATAAAGCTGAAGAAATTTTCGCAATTTCTCGCAATATAGCTACCTATTTAAATTATGACTTGGCTGCCCTGCAAGAAGACGGCACTGAAGATGCTAGTATTTATTTTTCAGGTGATATTGTACAACAATCCGTTTCGTTGGCCCCTGAAATTTTAAGGGCAGAAACACAACGTTTTTCTGAAGATAAATATAAGTACGCCGCATCCGTTGAAAGGCTTATGGTTATGCTAAACAGAAATTGTGATAGACTTGAAAACGCAAACGTAAGCGGAAAGGATTTCATAAAATTACTTCGCAAAGAGCTTCGGAAATTTAGCAAAATGCACCGTATTTGGTCTCTTACATTGTAAATTTAAATTCTTCACATCAATTTTAATTTTCAAGTTTCTTCTTTAAACTTCTCTTCTCTTAAGATTTTTTCGAAGGAACTTCTCCTTTGATTAAAATGTTATATTCAATAAAATAATTTTTATATAAATTTAAAAAAATGACTTATTTTTATTTGTTTAAAGGACAAGTATGTTTGAAGACGAAAATAACCAACGTAAAAGATTTGACGATATCAAGAATCTTCCAATCTATGTAAAGGCGGAAGAACTTCATAACCTGATAACATATATTGTTGAAACTGTTAAAAATACAGATTTTGAGGGGGATGAAGTGAGTATGAATTTTATAGGAGCTCACATAGGTTGTATATCAAAAAATTCCCTGATTATTCCAGGAGCAATTGCAGAGGCAGAATATACGAATATGTACGATCTTAAGATGGAAAATGCTGCAGTAATCAGAAGAGCTGCTCACCAGTTGATTGTCCACGTTAATGGTATACAAATGAAGGGCTTTAAGGACGTAGAATATCTTGATTTAGTGCGGAATGCGGTAGAGGAATTTAGAGTGATTTTTGCCGAATGGGTCAAGAAATTTGATCCTTGGGATTATAAATTAGACCGTTGGGGTCTTTTTAACCCACCAGGTATAAATTACGATGATTTAGATGATGAAAACGATCCTTTTGATCCTTCTATCCTCGGCTTTTTTGATGATGATGAATTTGGAGCAGATGACGAGGACGATTTAGACCACGAAGGCTTTGACGGCGATTTCGATGATGATGAAGATGCTGATGAGGATGACGAAAGTGATGATGATGATTCTAGTTCATAGTTTATTTATTTAAACTAGATAACAGCTATACTGAAATTAAAAAGAGTTATTTAAAAAGTTCAAAAATCCGACTTTCTAAATAACTCTATATTTTTTTATTTAACAAAAATTACATATTTCTTCTATACTGCCCACCAACTTCAAAAAGTGAGTTAGTAATATCTCCCAAACTGCAGACTTTGGTTGCTTCCATTAAAAGTTCAAAAATATTTTCGTTTTCAACAGCAGCTTTTTGTACCGTATGTAAAGAATTTTTAGCTTCATCCCCATACATTTTATGAAGATTTTTTAACGTTTCAATCTGAGCTTGTTTTTCTACTTCAGTAGCTCTAATAACTTCAGCCGGTAAAACTGTTGGTGAGCCTTTGCTACTTAAAAACGTATTTACTCCAATTATCGGAAATTCGCCGTTGTGTTTCAATGTCTCGTAATACAAACTTTCTTCTTGTATTTTACTTCTTTGGTACATAGTTTCCATAGCACCTAAAACACCACCACGTTCTGTTATGCTATCAAATTCTTTCAAAACAGCTTCTTCAACTAAATCTGTTAATTCTTCAATTATAAAAGAACCTTGTATTGGATTTTCATTTTTGGCAAGGCCTAGTTCCTTATTAATTATCAATTGAATAGCCATAGCTCTGCGCACACTTTCCTCGGTTGGTGTTGTAATTGCTTCATCGTACGCATTAGTATGCAATGAGTTACAGTTATCATAAATTGCATAAAGTGCTTGCAAAGTTGTTCTAATATCATTAAAATCTATTTCCTGCGCGTGTAAAGAACGCCCTGAAGTTTGAATATGATATTTTAACATTTGTGCTCTATCATTTGCACCATATTTATCCTTCATTGCCTTAGACCAAATTTTACGGGCAACACGACCAATTACTGAATATTCTGGATCTATTCCATTACTGAAAAAGAATGAAAGGTTCGGCCCAAAATCATTAATATCCATTCCGCGGGAAAGGTAATATTCTACATACGTAAAACCGTTGGATAACGTAAAAGCAAGTTGCGAAATTGGATTTGCACCAGCTTCAGCAATATGATAACCACTTATTGAAACCGAATAAAAATTTCTAACCTTTTGCTCGATAAAATATTGTTGCACATCGCCCATTAAACGTAATGCAAATTCAGTTGAAAATATACAGGTGTTTTGCGCTTGGTCTTCTTTTAGTATATCTGCTTGAACTGTTCCACGAACTTGCTGTAATGTTTCAATTTTAATTTTTTCGTAAACATCTCTTGGCAAAACTTGATCGCCCGTTACCCCTAAAAGCATTAATCCTAAACCATTATTACTTTCAGGTAATTCGCCATTATAAGTTGGTACTGCAATTTTCTTAGCCTTGTAAAGCTCCGCTATTCGATTTTCAATTTCAGTTTGGATTCCATTTTCAACAATATATTTTTCACAATTTTGGTCTATAGCCGCATTCATAAAAAAGCCAAGTAACATAGGTGCGGGACCATTAATAGTCATACTAACGGAAGTCAGCGGAGCGCTTAAATCGAACCCGGAATACAATTTTTTGGCATCATCTAAACAACAAATTGAAACACCCGCATTACCAATTTTACCATAAATATCGGGTCTTAAATCTGGATCGTTACCATATAATGTAACACTATCAAACGCAGTTGATAATCTTTTAGCGGGCAATCCCGCACTTACATAGTGAAAACGACGATTTGTACGTTCTGGACCACCTTCACCGGCAAACATTCTTGCAGGATCTTCACCCGTTCTTTTAAATGGGTATAAACCTGAGGTAAAAGGAAACTCGCCAGGAACATTTTCTTGTAATACCCATTTAAGAATATCTCCCCAAGCTGTATATTTTGGTAAAGCAACTTTAGGGATTTGAGTGTGCGAAAGAGACTCTGTATGCGTGTCAATCTTAATTTCTTTATCACGAACTTTAAAAGAATAAACAGGATTTTTATATCTATTTACCTTTTCTTCCCAACCTAAAATTACTTCCCAGTTATAAGGATCTAAGTTTAATTTTTCTCTATCAAAATGCGCTAAAAGCATTTTAATTAATTCTTTGTTTTCCTTGGAGTCACCTTCAGATTTTTGTCCATTTTGGATATCTAAACCTGCTTTATCCAATTCTGGTTTTTTTCCTGAAATTGAAGTAATAGTTTTATATATTCCGAAGAGATTTTGAGCAACCTCAGATTGTTCGGTTGCTTTTTTGTCGTACGCTCTATTGTTTTCAGCAATTTCTGAAAGATAACGTGTTCTTGAAGGCGGAATTACGAATATTTTTTCAGACATTTCATCAGTAACCGTATACGTGCTTTTCAAATCTGCATCAGTCTTTTCGGCAATTTTACCCATTATTGCGGAATATAATGTATTCATTCCTGGGTCGTTAAATTGCGATGCGATTGTACCGTAAACAGGCAATTCATCTTGAGGCGTTTCCCACAGTTGGTGGTTTCGGACATATTGTTTTTTAACATCCCGCAAGGCATCTAGACTTCCGCGCTTATCAAACTTATTTATAGCAACAAGATCTGCAAAATCTAGCATATCAATTTTTTCCAATTGGGTTGCAGCTCCAAATTCTGGTGTCATTACATAAAGTGAAATATCGCTATGTTCTAAAATTTCGGTATCGCTCTGCCCTATTCCTGAAGTTTCTAAAATTATTAAATCAAATTTTGCTGCTTTTAAAACTTCAATTGCTTCTTGTACATGTTTTGAAAGTGCAAGATTACTTTGTCGTGTTGCAAGACTGCGCATATAAACACGGCTATTGTTTATGGCATTCATACGAATACGGTCACCAAGGAGAGCACCACCAGTTTTTCTTTTAGACGGATCTACAGAAATAATACCCAAAGTTTTATTTGGAAAGTCTACTAAAAATCTCCTGACCAACTCATCAACCAACGAAGATTTTCCTGAACCGCCTGTTCCCGTAATCCCCAAGACAGGCGTTTTTAGAGATTTATTCGATTCGTGTATTTTTTCTAAGGTTTCTTTTGCTATTTCTGGAAAATTCTCTGCCGAAGAAATTAACCTAGCTATAGCAGCATTATTTTTTTCAGCTAATTTATTTACTTCACCATTTAAAGTATCGCCAATTGCGTAATCAGATCTTTCAATTAAATCATTAATCATGCCTTGCAGGCCAAGTTCTCTACCATCATCTGGCGCATAGATTCTGGTAATACCATAATCCATTAAATCCTTTATTTCTGAAGGCAAAATAACACCGCCGCCCCCGCCAAAAATCTTAATGTGTCCTGCACCTCGCTCCTTCAGTAAATCATGCATATATTTAAAATACTCGTTATGCCCTCCTTGATAAGAAGTTAATGCAATTGCGTTTGCATCTTCCTGTATGGCAGTATTTACTACTTCATCCACGCTTCGATCATGACCCAAATGTATCACCTCAACACCAGTTGCCTGTATGATCCGTCTCATAATATTTATAGCCGCGTCATGGCCATCAAATAGGGCCGCAGCAGTTACAATTCTTATTTTATGCTTTGGAATATAAGGAGGTGCTTGTTGCATGTTCAGTTTATTTTTTTGAAATACAAATTTACTAAAAGCCAATGAATCTCTCATTATTATTAGCATTTCAACATTGTAAAATAAAAAAAATTTGTTATTAAATCAGTTTTTTGTATATTGCATCAAATTATAAACAAACTAAAATTTAACATTATGAAAAAAATTTACTTAATGGCGATAGTATTTTGTGCAGTTAGTACAAGTGCATTTGCTCAATTTACTGATGATTTCGAATCTTATTCTCAGGGACCTTTATTTAACGATATTTGGAGAACTTGGGATGATAATAACGATGGGGCACAAAACATCATCGTTACAGCTGAACAACAATTATCTGGAGCCTTTTCTGGAAAAATCGGAATAGGTGGAGCAACTGGTGGACCACAAGATGCTATTTTAAGTTTTGAAGGTGCATCTAGTGCAAATTCAGGTATCTGGACTGTACAGTGGATGATGTTTATTCCTACTGGCAACTCAGGTTATTTTAATCTTCAAGGTAGTATTGATCCAAGTGCAAATGATAATCTAGAATTTGTTTCTGGAAATATTACATTTAATGCAGCTGGCGCTACTCCTGGTTTTGGTGCAGATGATAACGTAGCCGCACCAGCAGCTTTTCAGTTTCCTCACGATGAGTGGTTTACTGTAAATGTTGTTGTAGATACTGATAATAATACATACCAATTAAACGTTGCTGATTCTAGTATAGCAGCTGTTGCTTGGGGCGCTTCTGCAACTAGTGGTGATCTTGGTGGTGTTGATTTTTTTGCTGCTGATCCACAAAACACATATTATGTAGATGATGTAGTTTTTGCAGAAGGTATTCTTAACACAAACGATTTTGCTTCTGAAGCATTTAGCGTTTATCCAAACCCTGTAAAAGATGTATTAAATATTAGCTCTAAAGTTTCTGTTGATACTGTTGTTGTTTATGACGTATTAGGAAAAGTTGTTTTAACTTCTAATCCTGGTTCTGTTTCTCCATCAATTAATATGGCAGGTCTTACTTCTGGCGCTTATTTAGTTAAGATCTCTGGAAATGGTTCTACTCAAACTATTAAAGTTTTAAAATAGGCTAAAAGGTTTATCTTAAACTTTTGGAAAAGACCCTTCATTATAGAAGGGTCTTTTTTATTTTTGACTCTTCTTATAATTAGAATTATTTTTCTAAATTATTTAAAATTGGCATTTTATTCAATAAAAAATAATAAATATCAAAAATCAATGTTTAAAAAATCAACCTTTTTATTAGTTCTATCTTTTTCACTATTTTCTTGTACAGAATTACAACAAGTAGTGAGCCAACTACCAACGGGTACCATTGGTATGGATCAAACAACTATTGCAAGTGGTTTAAGACAAGCCCTAGATTTTGGAATTGATAAGCAAGTAAATAAACTTACCCAACAAGATGGTTTTTACAAAAATGAACTCGTAAAAATTTTATTGCCAGCAGAATTGCAGAAAGTTGATAAAACGTTGCGAGATATAGGATTAAGCAGCCTTGCTGATGAAGGTTTAAAAGTTTTAAATCGTGCAGCTGAGGATGCAACAAAACAGGCAACACCTATATTTGTAAATGCAGTAAAACAAATAACATTTGCGGACGCTTCCAATATACTTTTAGGAAGTAATAATGCCGCAACTAAATACTTAGAGCAAAAAACAAACTCGGAATTATATTCAAAATTTAATCCTGTCATCAAAAACTCCTTTAATAAAGTTGGAGCAGACCAAATATGGAACAATATTATTACCAAATACAACTCTGTACCATTTGTTACAAAGGTTAATCCAGATCTTACCGACTATGTTACCAAGCAAGCATTAGAAGGTGTGTATAAAATGATTGCGGTTGAAGAAGCTGAAATAAGAACTAAGATTTCAGCAAGAACAACGCCTTTGCTTAAGCAAGTATTCGCAATGCAGGATAGGTAAATTGCATTATTTTAACATAACTGCAAAACCTTCAGCAATTTTTAAGTTATGCTTAACCCCAAATTTACAGTCTTTTAAGGATTATCAAACTACCTTTGTAATCATAAAATACAAACATGAATTTATTTCGTAAAAAGACAAAATTAGAAATTCTTCAAGAAAAATATCGGAATCTTATGCGTAAGAGTTTTAAGGTAGCACTTACCGATATGGAGAAATGCGAAAAAGTTCAAAATGAAGCGAATAAAATCTATAAGGAGATTAATTACCTTAAAGTAAATTCATATTAAAGTTGATTATGTAACGTTTTAAAATAGTCAAATGCCGCAGCTAACCGGCTCCCATACCAACTAAAATATTCTCCATCTACCATTAGAAATTTATTTCCAAATTTTTTAGAATAATATTCACCAGTTTCTTTTTTGAAAGGAAATGGCTCTGATGAGAATAATATTATTTCGGCCTCAGCTAAAATGTTTTCATCGATTATAGGATATCTTTCAACATTGTTTACAGTCGAATTTAAAATTAAAACATTTTGCCATTTATTCAATTTAAGCAAATCATTAATGAAAACAGTGGTTCCTGCTGCCATCAATGGTTCTTTCCAAATTAAATAAACAACTTTTCTTTCTTTTAATTTTGAAGTGAATTTTTTAAAATCCTTTAGGTTGCTTTCAATCTTTTCAATTAAATTTTCAGATTTTATGTCAACAGAAAATATTTTACCAATATCAGAAATCATTTGTAAGCTTTCAGAAATAGTTGCTATATCGCTTACATAAACGGGTGCTATCTGTTCTAAATTAGAAACAATTTCTTCGGTGTTTTCCTCTTTGTTACAGATTACTATATCTGGATTAAGATTTTTTATTTTTTCGAAATCTATTTGTTTTGTACCTCCAACTACATCAATTTCCTTTCGGAGATCTTTTGGATGAACACAAAATTTTGTTATTCCCACCAAATTTTTTCTCAAACCTAAATCTACCAAAAGTTCGGTTTGAGATGGCACGAGTGAAACAATACGAGATGGTGTTTTGGAAAATGAAAGAATTCTACCGAGTTGGTCTTTACATTGCATGTAAAATATCCTTCATTTGTAACTGTATCTTTTCTGCTTCTTTAGCAGCTGCTTGAGCAAAATCTCTTTCTTTGGAAGCATAAATAATTCCACGGGAAGAATTTATTAGTAAACCAACATCCTTATTCAATCCATATTTGCAAACCTCTTGAAGATTGCCACCTTGCGCACCAATACCTGGAACCAATAGAAAGCTATCCGGGATAATTTTACGTATTTCAGCAAAATATTCAGCTTTTGTTGCGCCAACAACGTACATTAAATTTTTATGGTTTTTCCAAGTTTTGGAAACAGATAATACTTTTTTGTACAACTCAATATCTCCAATTTTTTGTGTCTGGAAATCGAAAGCACCTGCGTTGCTGGTAAGCGCAAGTAAAATTGTGTGTTTATTTTCAAAGTCCAAAAATGGTTCAACAGAGTCTTTTCCCATATAAGGGGCAACAGTTATACTGTCAAACCCCAGATCTTCAAAAAAAGCTTTTGCATAACGTGAAGATGTATTTCCAATATCACCTCTTTTTGCATCGGCAATAGTAAATATTTCAGGATACTTGGTATTTATGTATTCAATTGTATTTTTAAGCGCCTGCCAACCTTTAATTCCGTACGCTTCATAAAAGGCTGTATTTGGTTTATAAGCAACCGCAAGATGTTGCGTAGCATCAATTATAGCTTTATTGAATGAAAAGATTGGATCTTCTTCCTCTAATAAATGTTTCGGAATTTTATCCAAATCAACATCTAGACCAATACATAAAAAAGACTTTTTCTTTTTGATTTGAGCTATTAGGTTATCCGTTGTCATTTTTAAATAAATTATTCTGGAATAAAAAGTATTTTAAAAAGCGTCACCTAGTTCCTTCAGCTTTTCCATATTGTTTACTAACTGCAGTTCATCTATAATTTCTTGAACATCGCCATTAATAATGTTAGATAAGTTGTAGAGTGTAAGATTTATGCGGTGATCCGTAACACGGCCTTGTGGATAATTATAGGTTCTAATTTTTGCACTCCGATCACCACTTGTAACCATTGAGCCACGTTTTAAAGCATCTTCAGCTTGTTTTTTAGCAAGCTCCATATCATATAGTCTAGAGCGTAAAACCCTAAAGGCCTTATCCTTGTTTTTATGTTGTGATTTTTGATCTTGGCATTGAGCGACCAAACCTGTTGGAATGTGCGTTAAACGTACTGCTGAGTATGTTGTATTTACAGATTGCCCACCAGGACCAGAACTACAGAAAAAATCTATTCTTACATCTTTCGGGTCAATTTCTATGTCGAATTCTTCCGCTTCAGGAAAGACCATTACTGTTGCGGCACTTGTATGCACGCGGCCTTGTGTTTCAGTTTGTGGCACACGTTGTACGCGGTGCACTCCAGCTTCATATTTTAAAGTACCATAAACATCTTCACCTTCAACTTCAAGTTGTACCTCTTTGTAACCGCCGCTTGTTCCTTCGTTAAAATCTATTACATTAGTTTTCCACCCTCTGCCTTCGCAATATTTTGTGTACATTCTAAACAAATCTCCAGCAAAAATACTAGCTTCGTCACCGCCGGTGCCTGCTCTTATTTCCATAACAGCATTTTTCGCATCTTCCGGGTCTTTAGGTACTAAGAGAAATTTAATTTCATCATCCAGTTTTGGCAATCGCGTTTTTGCTTCGTCCAACTGAAGTTTCGCCATATCAACCATTTCAGCATCGCTACCGTCGCTGATAATTTCCTCAGCTTCATTAATATTATCCGTAAGCTCCTGATATTCTTCACGTTTATCCATTAAAATGCGAAGATCTTTATATTCTTTATTAAGTGAAATATATCTTTTTTGATCGGAAATAATATCGGGTTGAATGATAAGATCGCTTACCTCATCAAAACGTTGTTTTACAAATTGTAATTTCTCTAGCATAGTAATCAATGTATGTCGCCGCGAATTTAGGCGATTGCAAATTTACGAAAAAAACTTACAGTAGTTTAATTGAAAATATAACATTCAAAATTGGAAAAGATTAAAATTGAAAATTTATAAAGTATTTTTATATAATCTAAAGTAAAAATCAACTTTAGCATAAATTGAAAGTTTTTATAAAATAGAGCGACTTATTTTTAGTGAAAAATATTGAAAAAATAGGATTTGGAGGTGGTTGCCATTGGTGCATAGAGGCTGTTTTCAATAGCGTTGAAGGTGTAGTAAAAGTTGAACAGGGCTATATTGCTTCAATTGGTGAAAATTTGACTTTTTCAGAAGCTGTAATTGTTTATTTTGATAATGATGTTGTTACATTACAAAAATTGGTAAAAAACCATCTTCTAACACACGCAAGTACTTCCCAGCATTCTTTTAGGGAAAAATATAGGAGCGCTATTTATTATTATTCTGAAACGCAAAAACTGAAAGCAGAATCAATATTATTAAATCTTCAAAAAGATTTTAAGGAAAAAGTGATTACGAAAATTTTAAAGTTTGCAAAATTTAGACCCAGTCGGGAATCACTTCAAGATTATTTCGGAAAAAATCCAGACGCTCCGTTTTGCACTAAATATATTATTCCGAAGTTGAAAAAAATATCAATTATATAAAAAAGTACCCTTATTTGATTTGATTGTTAACCTCTTTTCATCAGCCGCTTCTACTCTACCGATTATTTGAGCATCAATATTAAAGGATTTTGAAATTTCAATAATATCCTCAGCAATTTTTGAAGGCACATATATTTCCATACGATGTCCCATATTAAAAACTTTGTACATTTCCTTCCAATCTGTTTTACTTTCCTCTTGAATTAATGTAAACAACGGCGGAATTTCAAAAAGGTTATCTTTAATAATATGAAGATTTTGTACAAAATGTAGAATTTTGGTTTGCGCGCCACCACTACAATGCACCATTCCGTGAATGTCTTTTGAAGAATATTTTGAAAGTATTTTTTTAATTACGGGTGCATACGTTCTTGTTGGCGAAAGAACTAGTTTTCCAGCATTTAAAGAGCTGTTTACAATGGAATCTTCTAGATTTCTTGAACCGCTGTAAACAAGGTTTTCTGGAACAGCGTGGTCATAACTTTCTGGATATTTTTTTGCTAACTTTTTATTGAAAACATCGTGACGAGCAGAAGTAAGACCATTGCTGCCCATACCTCCATTATATTCTTTCTCGTATTTGGCTTGCCCGAATGACGCTAAGCCAACAATAACATCGCCATCTTTTATGTTTGCATTATCAATAACTTTGTCTTTTTTAATTCTAGCTGTAACGGTACTATCAACAATTATTGTTCTAACTAAATCGCCAACATCGGCGGTTTCGCCACCTGTTGAATGAATAGATACACCAAAATTGGCCATTTCCTTTATCAATTCTTCTGTGCCATTTATAATTTCTGAAATTACTTCACCCGGAATTAAATTTTTATTCCGTCCAATTGTTGAAGAAAGCAAAATATTATCTACCGCACCAACACATATTAAATCGTCAATATTCATAATAAGCGCATCTTGAGCAATCCCTTTCCAAACTGAAACATCTCCAGTTTCCTTCCAATACATATATGCCAAGGAGGATTTTGTCCCTGCGCCATCTGCGTGCATTATAAGACAATGATCATCATCATTAGTAAGATAATCTGGAATTATTTTACAAAATGCCTGTGGAAAAAGACCCTTATCCACATTTTTTATTGCATTGTGCACGTCTTCTTTATCCGCTGAAACGCCGCGACCGGCATATCTATTTAAATTGTCTTGGCTCATAATAGTTATAATGGTCTGTAAAAATACATATAAAAAAAAGTCCACAAAAGTGGACTTAAAATAGCTTGCTAGATTTTTTTAGTTATTCCCAATCTGGCATAATTGCATCGGTAAACAATAACGAATCATCTGATGTTTGATTGAACAAACCACTAAATATTTTTGGAATTGCACCAATATTGGAATCAACGCGTGTAAGTATGTAGCCACCTTCATTTGCAGAAAAACTAACATCAAGATCATTTTCTCCAAGGATAACATCTGTT
>JBBSOK010000030.1:0-27387 GCA_038259825.1 Flavobacteriales bacterium | reverse complement strand
TTTCATATCTATAATTAGCTTTGGATAATTTTTGCCAATTTTGAAGCTGTACATTTCTTCCTCCATTGGTGTAATAAGCCAAGGTTCGATTGCCAAATTGTTTGGTAAATTTTTTAATTCTGGAACATATTTTTTTATGAAAACAGCTTCGGGATCGTGGTCGGTTGCATTTTTGGTGGGATTATAAATACGGATTGTATTAGTGCCCGTAAAACCAGCCTGCATTTGAAATTGCGCATAATGTATTCCTGGTTCAAAATCTAAGAATTGCCTTGCAAGCCAAGTGGCTCCTGTTGTATAATGTTGAAAGAGATGATGTACAAGAAATGATACCGTCATAGATCTCATTCTAAAGTTTAAATATCCTGTTTCTATTACTGAACGTATACTCGCGTCTACTAAAGGAAAACCTGTCTTTCCTGTTTTCCAAGATTCAATAAAACTATCGTTTGCAGGTTGTTGTAAATTTAAATACCCTTTATTAAATGCTTCAAATTCTATGCGCGGCTCCATTTCAAATTTTTGAATAAAATGTGCTTGCCATCGTAATCTTGACATAAAAGCTGTTAATTGTTTTTTGTAGACACTTTCCTTTTTCAATTTAATTGCACGCTGATAAACTTCACGAATTGAAATACAACCCCACGCAAAATATGGCGACAAGCGACTACAGCCGTAACGGGACAATTCTGGTTTTGAAATATAAGCTGAATAAAATTCTATTCGCTCTTCAAAAAATGAATCTTCCCAAGTTTTGCCAGCCGTTCTTCCACCCTTCTGCATTTTATGTTCTATTGAAGAAAATTGAAAAGCTAAATCTTTTATTTCATTAGAAAATTCTTGGCAGTTAATAAATGTGACTTTTAAAAAATCTGGAGAAACTATCGGCTTAGCCATATAACCATACCAACATTTTCGCCAAGTATCGCGATTTGATAAACCACGCACTACCCCATTATTTTGAAATTCTTGCCAATCTATTTTATTTTTTCTACAATATTCTGCGAAAGCCAGATCTCTATCAAAAGTAATTTTTAACCCAGTTTCTTCAGTCGAAAAAATCTGCTGAATACTAAATTGCTTTTGAAGTATTTGAAAAGCATCCAATACTTCACTATGCAAAATTACAACTTCAGTATTTTGAGGTTTCAATTGGATATCTAAATCTGAAATGCTTTCAAAAATAAATCGCCAATGTCTTGGGCTGTAGTGAGTATCATTATTTAATGATGGTTCATAAATATAAATCAGTAATAATGGTAATTTACTATTTAAGGCGGCGGATAATGCTTCATTATCCTCTAAGCGAAGATCTCGTTTAAACCAAAATATATTGATTTTCTTATTCATCTGAATCTTCCAATTCTTCTTCCTCCTGCAATAATGAATGATCCTTTTTTAAGCCAATAATTGTAATCATATTGGTAATAGTATTGTAGAGCATTAAGATGACGATTATCATCATACCACACAATATAGACGTTATTACTAAAGTGGTCCAATAAATAATTTCATACCAATCTGCAGGAACGTTATCAGATTCTGTAATTGGAATATTGAATAACTGAAACATAACCAAAGCGCTTATAAACAAGATGACATCAAATTTTGCAATATTTAAAACCTGCAGATAATGTTTCTCTTTCAAATTACTATCTGAACCTGAGCTAATACCTAATAACGTAAGTAATAAAGCTAATATAGTAGCCGAAGCTAAAACGATGGTGTTACAAAGCATATTTAAGCCATCCAACGAAGCTTGAAGTAAGTTCTTTGCTTCGTAACCTGAAAGATTCCCCAAAATAAATACGGCAATAATTGTAAAAGCAGTAGCAATTAAACCGCCGTAAATAGATTTCTTATTTTTTTTGAAGTAAGACAGCATACTAATTATATCTTTTCTTGAACATCCCTTAAAAGAATTTCATCAAGTTTTATATCATTTTCTGAATGAAGTACGGAAATATCTCCCGTACTTTCAAACACCACAGCTTTAACTTCAGAAAGTTTTAGAACGTTAGATTCCCTCAATTTAGCCATCAAATCGCTGACGTCTACATTACATTTTTTTAGATTATCGTAAAGAATTTCCCCATCAAGCATCAACATTTTAGGTTTATTGGTAAATAAACTTTTAAACCAATCATTTTTTCGAACCAAAAACGAGAATAAGGTCTGGAATCCAATAATACAAAGTAGCGCCAGTCCACCTTTGAGGAGACTTTGGTCTTTATTCAAAATGATTGTTGCAAGAATAGATCCAACTGCAATGGTTGAAGCAAAATCGAAACTAGACATTTTTGCAAAAGTCCGAAGACCAAATACACGCGTTATTATAATTGTGATTAAAAAAATCCCGAAAACTGAGACTATTACAAGTAAAGCTGTTGTTAAATCCATTTTACAAAAGTATTTTCAAATTTTTAAAAGAAGTATCAGTTGCGACACTTTATTTAGCAGTAATCAGTATTTATAATAAAATGTTGACTTAAAATTAGTTATTTTAATTTTGGTAGAAATAAATATAATCTTTTAACTTAAAACAATATTCGTAATTATTTCTGCCAATTTTGCTGGTCTTTCTAGCGGAATAAGATGACCTGAGTCTTCAAATTTATAAATTGATTTTAACTTCAAATTGTCTATTACTTCGCTTTTCATATCTTCAAAAGGAATTGCATTATCCTTGGTCGAATAAATTAAATGAACATCTTGTTTTAAATTTTTCACTTCATCAAGAATATTATTTTTCATTCCTTCATTTATCCACCAATTCCAAGTATCACTATCAACCCTTAACTGACTTTGCACAGCATATTCAAACTTTTCGTTATCAATTGAAGTGTAAATTCCGTCTTGTACATTATTTTTTGCTCTTTGAATATCTTGCTGTTTAAGCATTTCCCGCTGTTCATTTTTAGACATTTTTTCAACCGTTGGCGGCGATGGCGCAAGAAGAATAATGCTTTTAATTACATTTTCTGTATCCAATACTCCTATTTTTAATGCCAGCTTACCACTCATACTATGTCCGACCACTGTAATATTTGTATAACCCAGTTTAATAATATCCTTAAATGTAGCACGCGCTATATTTTCTAAGGTAATTTCAGATAGTGCCTTTTTGTTGCCAAATCCTGCAATGTCTAGCGGTATTAAATTTAATTCTGCAATAGATTCATCAATAAGCCACTGCCAACTTCCTTTGTCGCCACCAAAGTAATGCAACAATACAATTACAGATTTTTCAATATTATATGATTTTGAAATAGACATAATCTAAAAGGAATTTTGATAATTAAGAAACCAATAACAAAGATTTACATTTTTTTAGGGATAAGCGAAACCAGCCTTACAATTAACTTTAAAAAATAATTTGAATTGAAAATATGACAAATAAACCAGCTTTACAAAGTGAAATGAAACCGCAGCCAATAAGCATTTCAGATTCCTATAAAGGAAGCAACAAATTAAAAGGTAAAATAGCGCTAATTACCGGTGGTGACAGTGGCATTGGCCGGGCAATAGCATTGCATTTTGCAAGAGAACGTGCAAATCTTGTTATAAATTATCTTGATGAAAATGAAGATGCAAAAATTACCAAGAAATTAGTTGAAGATGAAGGAGCTACTTGCAGACTGATAAAAGGAGATATTACCGATTCTAATTTTTGCGATATATTGGTTAAAGAAACAATCAAGGAATTTAAACAAATTGACATTTTGGTTAATAATGCTGCAACCCAAAAGATTGTAGAAAAGATTGAAGATTTAGAATTAGAGAATATCCAGCAAACTTTTAATACTAATATTGTTGCTATGATTTATCTTACCAAAAAAGTGCTGGAACACATGAAATCTGGTGGCAGAATTATAAATACTACATCGGTTACGAGTTATGGTGGCCATAAAGATTTGTTGGATTATTCAGCAACAAAAGGTGCAATAACTGCTTTCACAAGATCACTTTCTGCTCAATTGGCACCAAAGAATATTTTAGTAAATGGAGTGGCTCCTGGCCCAATTTGGACGCCATTAATTCCTGCAACTATGGGATTGGAAAAAGAAGAATTTGGAACAGATGTACCTTTAGGAAGATGTGGAGAACCTGCCGAAGTAGCGCCAGCTTATGTTTTTCTGGCTAGTAAAGATTGCAGTTATATGACAGGACAAGTTTTACACGTAAACGGTGGAACAATTATAGGAGGATAAAATTTAAAAATAAAAAATTATGGATTTAGGAATAAAAGGAAGAACAGCACTAATAACAGGAGGAGATTCAGGCATTGGTTTGGAGACAGCAAAATTTTTAATAGATGCTGGAGTGATTGTTATAATTTCAGATAAGGAAAAAGATGAACTGGATAAAGCCAAAAGTAAGCTTGAAAAAATATACAGTGAAGTTAAAATACACGCAATGCCGTGCGATTTACTAGACAACAAAGCTGTAATGGATTTAGCTTCGGATATTGATAAGGAATTTGGAGGAATTGATATTTTAGTTAATTGTGCCGGTGCCAGAGGAGCGGCGGGAAATTTTCTCACCTTAACTGATGAGGATTGGATGGAAACCATTCAAATAGATTTAATGGGTGCGGTAAGATTAGCGCGGGCATTTATTCCCCAAATGCAAAAGAAAAAATGGGGCCGTATAATCAACATTAGTTCGGAAAATGCATTTCAACCGTACGATGATGAAAGTCCATATAACGCGTGTAAAGCTGCAATCATAAACTTCTCTAAATGTTTATCGCGCATATATGGAAATGAGAAAATCCTAGTAAATACAGTCGGTCCAGCATATATCGAAACTCCAATGACCAATGCAATGATGGAAGAACTTGCAGAAGAAAGAAACTGCACAAATGATGAGGCTGTAAAGTGGTTCTTAAAAAATAAACGACCACATTTGGAGTTACAAAGAAGAGGTCAACCAGAAGAAGTTGCATCTGTAATCGCATTTTTATGTTCAGAAAGAGCTAGCTTTATAAATGGTAGTAATTATAGAGTTGATGCAGGAGCAGTTGCTTCGGCATTTGGATAAACTTTATGCCACATATGAATCATTAAAGACATCAAAATTTTGATGTCTTTTTTATTTATAATCGTCGGTTATTTTTTAAAACATTTTATACTACTAATAGTAAATCCTTCCCCTCCATAAATAAACGAAATTGAAACTATCCATAATTTTTTTAATGCATTCGAATTATACGTGTTAAGAAAGCGTGAAATCGAATAATATCGAAAGATCATTTTTTTATTTTTAATGAAACAAATAAAAACAACCCTTATGAAAAATTTAAAAGAATTATTCGAACACCAATTAAAAGACCTTTACAGCGCTGAAGATCAATTAACGGAAGCTTTGCCTAAAATGGTTAAAAATGCTAAAGATTCTAATCTTAAAAAAGCATTCGAAGATCATTTAGAAGAAACAAAAAAACATAAAAGCCGTTTAAAAGAAATTTGTGATGAGCTAGAAATCGATCCAAAAGGTGAAACTTGCAAAGCAATGAAAGGCTTAATTAAAGAAGCTGAAGATTTTCTAGAAGAAATGGAAGATGGTGATGATGATGTTAAAAATGCTGGAATGATTGCAGAAGCGCAGCGCGTTGAGCATTATGAAATCTCAGGCTATGGCACTGCTGTTAGATATGCAAAAGAATTGGGGCACACCGATATTGCTAAGAAATTACAGAAAACCCTGGATGAAGAATACAATGCCGATGAAAAGTTGAATGATCTTGCAGAAGATCGTTTGAATAAGAAAGCAAAATAGTTGGATGATTTTAAAAATGCCCGTATCACTTACGGGCATTTATTTTAATTTTAATTTATAGAAATATGAAAAAGAAAAAGATACTTATTACAGGTGCCGGATCTGGTTTAGGCAAGGGCACAGCACTTGGTCTTGCCGAAAAAGGGCATCACGTAATTGCAGCTGTCCATACTTGGGAGCAAATGTCCCGTTTTATAGATGAGGCAAAAGATTTAGAATTCAGGAAAAATCTCGAGATAATCAAACTCGATATTTTAGATATGATGGATTGTGAAAAAGCTTGGGAATATGACATAGATATTCTAGTAAATAACGCAGCAATTGGTCAAACCGGCCCAGTGGCGGAAATGCCGGTTGGCTTATTTAGGGAAGTGATGGAAACAAATGTGTTTTCAACATTAGAATTCTCTCAACCAATTATTAGAAATATGGTCGACAAAGGAAAAGGTAAGATTGTTTTCCTATCCTCAATCGCAGGTCTTGTTACCAATGCATTTTTATCGCCATACAACGCTTCAAAACATGCATTGGAAGCAATTGTGCAATGTTTACGGGACGAATTGCAACCTATGGGAATTACCGTTGCAACCATAAACCCAGGACCTTACAAAACAGGTTTTAATGATAGAATGTATGATACTTACAAACAATGGTTTGATGAAGATTTATATTTTACACCAAAAAAATCCATTGAAAAAGCTGCTAAAAAAATGGCTGAAAACCAATTTGATCCACAAGAAATGATTGATAAAATGGTTGAAGTAATTCCGCAAGATGAGCACGAATTTAGAACCTTATTCCCAGAAAAAATGGTTGAAATGTCTAAAGAATATCAACAAAGACAATACGATATAAAAACCGATACAATTGACAAGTCTAAAAAATAAAAACGTTTAACATTAAATATAAAAATTATGAGCACAAAAAATCAAGGTGACGACAAAGCCAACAAAATTTCAGATTCAAGTACAAAAACTGCTAGAGGTAGCAAAACAGTCCACAGTGAAAAAGATGATAGCACAAGAGATGGTTTTAAACCTAAGAAAGGTAGAAATAACGAAGAAGAATAAATTTTGCGTTATAATTTCATTTACTTACACTAACTAAAATGAAATACAAACAAGTCTTTTTAAACCCGATAAAAATTACATTTATCGGGTTTTTTTCTTAAAATAGATAATGAATTAAATCTTTTAATATTATAAAAATTTGCTTACCCCAATTATTCTTGAGTAAAAAAGTTTTCTGTTTTAAGACTACTGAACATATCCCATCAATTCAAGGTTTAAAAATATATCTCAAATTCAATTTATAGTTAATTTCTTTTTTTGCCATTATCACTAAAATGTTTCAAAAAGTTTCATTTATACAATATTTAAATCTTGTTGAAACTTTTTAGCAATACAACTAAATTCCTGATATTTTTTTTTTAGAATTAAAAGCTTAGAAACTGAAAGATCTGTCTATTTTTTTATTGAAAAAACAGACCTTTAAAAATCAAATTAAATTATGATTTTAATAAGAAAAAACTTGTTATAAAAATATTATATTGTAGCAAAAAATTATGTTCAATTTATTCAAAAAGAAATCCGAAAAGGAAAAACTACAAGAGCAATACGCAAAACTTCAAAAAGAATCGTTTCAGCTTTCAACAACTAACAGAAAACTCAGCGATGAAAAGGCTTTTGAAGCTAATGAAATAATGAAAAAGCTCGAAAAACTAGACTAAATATATTGAGATGAGCGAAGAAAAAAAGCCAGACAATGTAGTTTACGATCCTGAAAAAAAGAAATATGACGCAGCATTAAAACCCTATGCAACTTCAGTTGGTGCGCCCGTTATTACTGCAATTGATACAACTGCCTGGAAAAATAGAAGTATTAATAAGGTTAACCATAAGATTAATGCCAAGTATTTAGAACTTAAAGCAGAATATGAAAAGATGATGGCGGAGTTTGAATATAACACGCTTATTTTTAATTCCACATTTAGTTTTGAACCTGTAATTGGTGAAGTCTATCATCTTTATGATAAAAAAGACGCCAAAAGCTTTCTATCTTTAATTGCTCCGGAGGAATGCAAATTTGCACATCTTGGCAGTTTTTATTTAAATGTAGACCAAACTTGGCAGCGTGTAGATGATGAGTAATTTTATATTATTCTTTAGAAAGATTATTCTTTTTCACATCAAATACCAAAATCCGAAATGCATTACAAAAAACAAGATATTCAGAATCTGGACCGGATTACAAGACTAAAAATTATAAACTCGGTAACTGGAATAAAGCCAGCAAACGTTATTGGCAGTATAAATTCTAAAGGGAAAACTAATTTGGCAATCTTTAGTAGTGTTGTACATCTAGGAAGTAATCCGCCACTTTTAGGATTTATTTGTCGGCCAAGGACTGAAGAATCTGGTCATACGTACAGCAATATTATGGATAATGGATATTATACTATTAACCATATTCATCCTGAGTTTATCAAAAATGCACATTACACCTCAGGAAAATTTGATGAAGATGTTTCAGAATTTGAGCGTTGCGCCTTGACTGAAGAATACGTTAAGGATTTTAAAGCTCCATTTGTAAGAGAAAGTAGTTTTAAAATGGGATTACTTTTTAAAGAAAAAATTGATATTGAATTAAATGGAACCGTTTTAATAATTGGTGAAATCGAACATTTAATATTACCAAAAAACGCTTTCGTTAATGAAGATATAGATTTGGAAATATCAGATACTGTCGGTATTTCTGGTTTAAATACCTATTACTCACTCAAAAAATTAGACAGATTTCCATACGTTCGTGTTTCTGAAGTTCCCGAGTTTTAAAGCAAAAATTACGATTTGTTATTTTGAATTATATATTTTGAATTCTGTAAAACAATTGAAATTAATGGGTCATCCTTCATATAATGTTCCATTTCAACAAAACAATTTTCCAACAAAACAGTTTGCGTAATTATTGCCCGATTTACATATTTTGAAACCTGGATAAATTCGTTATCAAAATAATCGAATTTTGCTCTGTACAAGAACAATTGGGTAAGATAATCCAAGGCAGCCTTTGCAGTTCCAGGATCATTTATAGCCGGAGACATAGCTTTCACAGCAACCTCAACTAAATGTTTAAAACCAATTTCTGGAATATCCAATGGTACATTTTCATCTATTGCGAAGTATTTCTTAAAACTTTCAAGCTTATTGCTGTTCAAGTTTCCGTTGTACGTAAGTATCGTTTCTCCACGCAACAAAAACATTCCGGGGAATTTATGGATGTTAACGTGAATTTTTTCCTTCTCACAAAATTTAAGCAGATCATTGAAATCTGGTTGGTGTAAATAACCCGCCTTTTCCGCAGCGTAACTATTTTCTAAAGTATCAAAAGATTTTTGAATAGAAAATTTTTGGTGTGAAGTATCTTGTTTTTGAATATTCTTTTCGGTTCTGTCAAAAACTTCTTTTATTATATGATTAATATGAATGCTTTGTGATACGCTATGAATAAAATATATAAAGAGAAAAACACAACCCATTGCAAAAATAACTCCCAAGGATGCTCCTAGGGGTGGAAACTCATCTCCTTTACTTCCTGCAACAGCTATAGACAAAATCATTGCGTACAGTATGGTACCAGAACTAAAGCCTAAGATGACTTGGTGATGCTTTTCTGCCAATAACATTGGTATCAATCTTGGTGAATAGTTGTTAATATTTCTATTTAACACATTCATTACCATAGTATAACTGAAAATTGTTAAGGTAAAAATGCCCCCAATAATAAAGCTCAGAATAAATTGGACATCGCTTTTTTCTGTAATTACAAATCCTCCTAGGATAGAAGATTCATCTACAGCAAAATCAACAAGTAATAAAAATATAGCTATAAAAACAAAACATAGCGCCAGTACCGAAGGTACTAACGCTATGCTGTTTAAAATTCTCTTTACAATTGATAACACTATGCTACGGGAGTTTCTTCGTTTGGAATCATTCCCAAAGCAACCATTGCAGGCTTATAACCAATTGCTGCAGATTGTTTAATGGCTATATAAGTAATCATAACACCATAAACTGCTTTAGAAGATATATCTGCAATTGTAAATAATAATTGTCTTAGTACCACGCCATCTGCGTTATTCATAAATCCTGGAACTAAATATGCTATTGGGTATAAAGTCCAAGCAAACATCATTAACCAAAATACTTTCATTATGGTAGTATTTGTGCCATTTAACATTGTAGCTTTTTGTGCTGAAATACTTTGTCCCACCATAAAATTCATTATTACAAAGAAAACAGTACTAATTGCACCCCAAATGTAAAGTTGTGATAAATCTGAAATTTCGTATAATTGACCGATATAGCCTGTAATAATCATTCCCCAAGCTAACAGTATTAAAATTGTTGCCTTTTTTACAAGCGCTGCACCACGAATATTTAAAATTATCAATAATTGCGTAAGCAAACAAGGAATAGTTACCATCCAATTTACATAGCGATAACCATTATTAAATGTTATGTCCTGTAATACATATTTACCATCTTGCAAGGCAAAAGCATCAGTCCACAATCCTGCTTGGCTTACAAGTATTAATCCAGCAGATACCATTACTATACAAGAAAGTGCAGTTGCTACACGATATCTTGGAGATACAAGTTTTGATAACAAAAAGAAGAAAACTAATGCAGCCAAATGAGCACCAACGCCCATCGTCAATAAATGGTCAATTGTCTCAAATTGACCAATAGTATAGTCAAATAAATTTTCAATGTTTTTCATGGTATTTGGTTTTTTAGTGTTTAGTTATTCAAAAGTAAATTCTTATTAAATTCGATTTTGTTAAGGCTTTCATAATATGTTTTAAACAAATTCGCTATTTGTGAAAAATGTTAACTTTAAATGCAATAAGCACAAACCATCTTCTGTACTATAAATAATTTAGACAAATGAAAACGGGATTGGTATGGTTTAAAAATGATTTACGGTTAAGGGATAACGAAGCCTTATGCCAAGCTATTTATAAATGTGAAAAAATTGTCCTATGTTATTGCATTGAGCCAGCTTTATTTGAAGATTTATCGCTTGGTTTCAAAAAGGCGGACGTAAATAGATTTAAATTCTTGGAGCAAAGTGTTAAAAATCTTCAGAAAAATTTAGAAGAGATTGAAGGGCATCTTATAATTACATCTGAAGGAGCCATAAAAGACATTCCCCAGTTGGTAGAAAAATATAATATTTCTAGCATTTACGCAGAAGAAGAATATGCTTCGGAAGAATTGAATTTAATCAAACAGTTGGAAACAATTTTACCAGAGGTAGAATTTAATTTCTTTTGGGGAAAGACCTTGTATCATAAAGATGATATTCCGTTTACAATAAATGAAATTCCATTAACCAGCAAAGCATATAGAATTCCTGCTGGCAAAGAAAGTTCGCCTCGAAAAACATTTGAAATTCCATCTAAAATATTTAGCCATCCAAAAGCAAAATCTACTGATTTTCCCTCTTATAAAAAGTTCAATCTTAGCAAGAAGGAATATGAAAGCGCAAATCCATTTTTAGATGGTGGAGAAGACAACGGCTTGCATAGACTGCGCTATTATACATTTGAATCTGAATATTTAACTGGATATCGATGGTCAAGAAATGGCTCTTTGGGAATGGATTACAGTTCAAAATTTTCGCCTTTTTTGGCATTGGGTTGTATTTCGGCTAGAACAGTTTATGAAGCTGTTCAAGAATATGAAAAAACAATCAAAAAAAACCAAAGTACGTGGTGGATTGTTTTTGAACTTGTTTGGCGGGATTATTTTACATTTAAAGGAATGAAAATGGGCAATTCGATCTTCTATTCAAAAGGATTTAAAAATAAAAGCATAGATTTTGAAAATGATCCCGAAAAATTTAAGAAATGGCAAGAGGGAAAAACAGGAATTCCATTTATAGATGCACATATGCGCCAATTAAATAAAACGGGGTATATGAGCAATCGCGGCCGTGTAAATTGTGCCAGCTATTTTGTGAAAGATTTGAATATTGATTGGACTTGGGGCGCAGCCTATTTTGAAAGCAAACTAATAGATTATGACGTTAGCGCTAATTGGATGAACTGGCATATGCAAGCTTTTGAAATTTATTACACTAATCCTGTACACCAAAGTTTAAAATATAGAGCAAATGAATACATTGCCAAATGGATTCCAGAATTGGAAAATATTGAAGACGACAGAATTCACGCACCTTGGGAATTCCCTGAAATTATAGCAGAAACTAATTATCCAAAACCAATTGAAGTTTATTCAAAATGGAGCCGTTCCATAAATAGAATTCTTAAATCTGTTGAAAATTGATTTTGAAATAAATAAAAAACCTTTCAATTAAAAAATTGAAAGGTTTTTAAAATTATATTCTGGTTGAAAAAGTTTAAAACATCTCTCTTCCGCTAAAATGAAAAGCACCTTCAATAGCTGCATTTTCATCACTATCACTTCCGTGAACAGCGTTTTCGCCGATAGAAGCTGCGTATAATTTTCTGATGGTTCCTTGAGCTGCATCTGCAGGATTTGTAGCACCAATTAAGGTACGGAAATCTTCAACTGCATTTTCTTTTTCCAAGATTGCAGCAACAATTGGTCCGCGTGTCATATATTCTACCAATTCACCGTAAAATGGACGTTCGCTGTGTACTTCATAAAAAGATTTTGCATCTGCAGTTGTCATATGGGTCAACTTTAATGCAACAATGCGAAATCCTGAAGCGTTTATTTTGTCAAGTATTGCACCAATATTTCCTTTTTCTACTGAATCTGGCTTTAACATGGTGAAAGTTCTGTCTGTTCTCATTTTGTTTTTTTAAATTTTGGCAAAAGTAATTGATTTTGACTTTAGATAAAACTTTTGCAAATTAATTTAATATTATCAATTTTTAATCCTTTTCAATTTCAAGAGTACCTTCAAAATCATTTGCAAATTTTAAATCGTGAAAAAAGTAAAGAGATGAAATTATTTCAAAATCTAAGCTATTGCCACTGCCCTCTTCTTTGGTGTATTGCCAAATGATGTTTTTGGCTTCATCAAAATCGCCATTTTCCAATTCTGAAGTAAAAAGTCTTTTCAACAAGGTATTTTCAGGCATTCCTTGAACTAGGATTCTTAAAAGATTTTCTTCAATTCTTTCGTCAAATGCATCCAAGCTGTCCCCATTTGATGCCGCAATATTAATTGAAAATTGCGCAGCTTCAGGATGTGGAAATTTGCCATTATAAGCCTGATATAATAATTGACCAATATTGAAAAATTCCTCGTGCATAGATAATTCTGCATATTCCTCCCACATATTTTCACTCTGCATCTCGAATGATAAATTATCTTTTTGGCCACTATTCAATCTGTCATTAAAAATGTAATCTAGTAAGACGCTTGCAGATTTTTCTGGTGCTTCATCTGCCAAACACATAAAACACATTTCCTTTAATTCTGAAGGTTGAACGCTTGCCGTATCGCCAAAATCAAGAAGACTCATTATTGTTCTATAATCATCGTTTGTCCAACTATTTGGTAAAACTTCAATTGTTTTAAAGGATTTTAATTCAATTTTTAGATTTGCTTTCATTTTCTATTTTTTTTGAAGCTTCAATTCTATACTAAACTTGGAAGCCTTTAGCCAATATAGACATATTCCTTACATTTTAGTTGTCTATTTAACAGATTATATTTTGAAATTTAGTGCTCTATCTGTTCTTGGTTGGTACAATTTTATGTTTGCACAATTTTAATTGTATCTTCGCATTCCTATGGAAGAAAAGACTATTTCTATTGTAAAAAATTTGTTAAATACCACAAAAAATATTGTGGTAATTGGGCATAAAAATCCTGATGGAGATGCTGTAGGTTCCACTTTAGCACTTTCAATTTTTTTAAATAAACTTGGACACAATGCAACCGTAATTATGCCAAATGGCTTTCCGGATTTTCTTAATTGGATGCCCCAAAGTGAAGCAATTATTCTATACGATAAAAACACTGAAAAAAGCAAAAGTCTTATTGATGATGCAGATATAATTTGCACGCTGGATTTCAATAGTTTTAGTCGAACTGGCGATTTGGAGCCAATTTTACAAGCCAGCAAAGCAGATTTTTTGATGATAGACCACCACCAGCAACCAGATGGTTATGCCGTTGCTACCTATAGTGATGTCACTATGTGTTCAACCTGCCAAATGGTGTATCATTTTATTGAAAGTCTGGATGGTTTGGATAAGCTAGATGCAGAAATTGCCACCAATCTCTACACAGGAATAATGACGGATACGGGTAGTTTTCGGTTTCCTTCAACAACCTCAACAACGCATCGTGTTATAGCAAATTTAATGGAGGCGGGCGCGGAAAATAGCTTCATACACGAACATATTTATGATGTTAATAGTCCTGAAAGGATGAAATTACTAGGTGTAGCATTAAAAAATATGCATATCCTGCCAGAGTATAATACTGCATACATTACACTTTCTCAAAAAGAACTAGATTCAAATAACTTTAAAAAAGGTGATACTGAAGGTTTTGTAAATTATGCTCTTTCAATAAAGGGTGTGGTTTTAGCCGCCATTTTTATTGAACATAAGCAAGAAAATATAATAAAAATGTCCTTGCGCAGTAAAGGTGATTTTTCTGTAAATGATTTTGCCCGAAAATATTATAATGGTGGTGGTCATACTAATGCCGCCGGCGGTAGAAGTTTAAAAACTCTTAACAAAACAGTAACTGAATTTATTAGTATATTGCCTTCCCATAAATCTCAATTGGTTAATGCGTAATTTAATAATATTAAGTGCAATTTTTTGTTCGCTTTTACTTTCGTGTAAAGGACCAGAACCCCGTAGACCAGTACAAAGTAAATCGGGAACTTTTATTGCCGAATCTGCCGAACGTAATAAACTTCTCTACGATAAAGAAAAAAGCCAGATTGAAGCCATTATTAATACGGATACATTGAATGAGTATATTACTTCAAATAGCGGTTTTTGGTATTATTATAATCAAAAAGATACGCTGAATTCAAAAATGCCCGAATTTGGTGATGTTGTAACGTTTACTTACGATGTTAAAGATCTTAAAGATAACACAATAGTTTCTGCCGAAGAAAATGGGCTTCAATATTATAAGGTAGAACAAAGCAATCAAGAATTAACCTCTGGCATTAGAGAAGCAATAAAATTGATGAAAGAAGGTGAAACGGTTACTGTTTTGCTACCTTCCTATAAAGCATATGGATATTACGGTATCGAGGATAAACTTGGTACTAATATTCCCATAAAAAGTACCATTACGCTTCAATCTTTGAAGAATGATGAAACCGATGATTAATTACTAAACCAATATTATTTACAGATGAAAAACGTATCATTTTTAATTTTATTTTTAACATTGGCATTTGCTTCTTGCCAAACCAATTACCCAGATTTAAAAGACGGCGTGTATGCTGAATTTGACACAAATATGGGAAAATTTGTAGCAAAACTTAATAATGAAGCTACTCCACTAACAGTTGCAAATTTCGTTGCTTTGGCAGAAGGAACTAACAAAATGGTTGATTCTTCATACAAAGGAAAACGTTTTTATGACGGACTAGTTTTTCATAGAGTTATCAAGGATTTTATGATTCAAGGTGGAGATCCTAAAGGCGATGGTTCAGGAAATCCTGGATATAAATTTCCTGATGAGCCTGTAGATTCCTTAGTTTTTGACCGCAAAGGATTATTGGCAATGGCAAACAGCGGACCAGCTACAAACGGTAGCCAGTTTTTTATTACCTTGAAAGAAACTCCTTGGTTAAACGGCCGCCACACAATTTTTGGCGAAGTTGTAAAAGGAATGGAAGTTGTAGATTCCATAGGGAAAGTAGAAACTACTGCGCCAGGAGACAAGCCAGTTACAGAAATTAAAATTAACAAGGTTACCATTATCAATAAAGGAAAAACAAAAGTTCCATACTTTACCGAAGAAATGGAAAAACTTGAAAAAGTTAGAAAAGATAAAGAAGAAAAAATATTGAAAGTGGCGGAAGGTACTATTGCCAACCTTAATAAGATTAAGGAAACCGCAGAGGAATTACCATCTGGTTTAAAGATAAAATTTACTGAAAAAGGAAAAGGTGCACAGCCGGTTGAAGGAGATAAAGTACTTGTAAACTATGCTGGCTATTTTAATGATGGAAGGTTATTTGATAGCAACAGATTGGATGTAGCAGAAAAATATGAAGTTGTTGACGAAAACAGAAAAATTGCTGGACAATATGCGCCATTCCCTATGGACTTTAGCAAAGACGCTGGTTTAATTCCCGGCTTTAGGGAAGCCTTATTAATGATGAAACCGGGCGACAAAGCAACTGTCTTTATACCATCTCATTTAGCGTATGGAAAAAGAGGATATCAAGGTGTTATCCCACCAGATTCAGATTTGATCTTTGAACTTGAAATGGTTGCAAAATAATTTGTCTTTTTTTAGCTAAAGACTAGCTTAAAAGTTGTACAATCTAAATTGAAAAATCCGCTTGAAATTATTCAAGCGGATTTTTTTATTGAGGAGCCTAATTTATTTAGAAGGAATATTTTTTAGAATTTCAAGTACAAACTTCCAATACTTCTGAGCCGATGAAATACTTGCGCGTTCGTCCGGACTGTGTGCTCCTTTTATGGTTGGACCAAAACTTATCATATCCATTTCTGGGTAATTTTGACCTAAAATTCCACATTCCAAGCCTGCGTGACAAGCCGCTATATGAGCTTTTTCACCGTTCATTTTTTGGTAGATCTCATCTAGCGTTTTTAAAATTGCACTGTCCATATTAGGTTTCCAACCTGGATATTCGCCTGAAAATCTAACAGCAAACCCACCAAGTTCAAAAACTGATTTCAATGCACTTTTTAAATCTTCGATATTACTTTTAACTGAACTTCTGGATAAACATTCAACTTTAATTTCGCCGTTTTCAAGCGTAATTTTTGCAACATTATTAGAAGTTTCAACCAGATTATCAATATCTGGACTCATTCTATAAACTCCGTTATGCGTAGCGGCAATAGTTTTGAAAAATTGAATTTGTTCTTTAGCATCCATCGCTTTGTCAGAAGAATCAGGTATTTTCTCTAAAGAAATATTCAAATTCTTTTCAAGGCTTTTATATTCTTCAACTATATCTTTTTTAATCCTTTCAAATAATTCCTTCGTTTTGTTTAAATTTTCGGAATGAATATAAACAATTGCAACACTTTCCCGCGGAATTGCATTTCGCAAACTTCCACCATTTAGTTTTACCAAATTAATTTCTTCATTTAAAACCAAGAGGATTCGGTTCATCAATTTGTTGGCGTTGCCCAAACCTTTAATAATGTCCATTCCGCTGTGACCGCCGTTTAGACCTTTTACGGTTACCTTGAATGTTTCAGAATCTTTGGGTTTTTCAACAGATGAATATTGTCTTGTGGCAGTAACATCAACGCCGCCAGCGCAACCTACGCCAATTTCATCATCTTCCTCGGTATCTAGATTTAGTAGAATATCGCCTGTTAAAACGCCTCCTTTTAAACCCATTGCACCGGTCATTCCAGTTTCTTCATCTATTGTAAAAAGTGCTTCTATTGCAGGATGTTCAATTGTTTTACTTTCCAAAATTGCCATAATTGTTGCAACACCTAAACCGTTATCTGCCCCAAGTGTTGTTCCTTTTGCCCGAACCCAATCTCCATCAACGTGCATTTCAATTCCTTGTTTATAAAAGTCGAAATCGGTATCGTTATTTTTTTGATGTACCATATCCAAATGCGATTGGAGGACAATGGCTTTTCTATTTTCCATTCCACTAGTCGCTGGCTTTAGGATAATCACATTGCCAACTTCATCTTCAATAGTCTTAAGATTGAGGTTTTTACCAAAATCCTTCATAAATTGTATAACTCTTTCCTCCTTTTTTGAAGGTCTGGGTACTGCGTTTAAATCTGCAAATTTGTTCCAGAGTTCTTTAGGCTCTAGATTTCTTATTTCTTCGTTCATATAAATATTTTAATTTAGTTTATTAAAATAATAAAACTATTCTCACAAATTTACGGTTTTAAAGACGCTATAAAAATTATGAAGCAAACAATTTCCTTTGTAGTTTTGGGCGATGCGACAAAAAAGAACCCAAATTATACTTACTCTATTTTTGTTGCTTCAAATTGCGTTTTTACAAATTTTAAAAAAGTTTCCAGAATTTGTTGAAAAGTATTACAGTTTAGGCATTTACCCTGTAATTGGAAAAATTTCAAGAACGCTTTTTGGGTGGATTCCCTTCTCCGTTGGGGATATTTTTTATTTGTTGATTACAATTGTTGCCATCCGCTGGCTCTATTTAAATTTTCGAATTCTCTTTAAAGAACCACTTAAATTTTTACTCGACATTACTGCAACAATCTCAGTTGTTTATTTTATGTTCCACATCCTTTGGGGACTCAACTATTACCGTTTGCCGCTTCACAAATCACTTCAGCTTAAAAGCGATTATACACAAGAAGAGTTGGTAAATACAACCAAGAGATTGATAGAAAAAAGTAATAAATTACATAGAAAATTAGGATTTGCCGATACGGTAAAAATTGATTTACCGTACACCCAAACAGAAATTTTTAATAAAACATTAAACGGCTATCAACATCTTGAAAGCGAATTTCCAAATCTTGTCCTTTCAACCAAAAGCATTAAAAAAAGTGGTTGGAGTTTGGGCTTAACATATATGGGTTATAGCGGATATTTAAATCCATTTTCCGGTGAGGCACAGGTTAACAATTTAATAAAATCTTCAAAATTTCCTGTTGTGAGTTGTCACGAAGAAGCGCACCAAATAGGATACGCGGCCGAAAATGAAGCAAATTTTATAGCTACACTGGCAACTTTAAATAATGAAGATCCGTACATTCAATACTCGGGATATATTTTTGCTTTACGATATTGTATAAACGAAGTTGCTGTGACGGATGAGGCTTTATATGAAAAATTGCTCTGTGAAATTAATCCTGGAATTCTAAAAAGCTGGAAGGAAATGAGAGATTTTTGGGCCAGTTATGAAAATCCATTTGAAATATTTTCCAAAGCTTGGTACAATCTATTTTTAAAAGCAAACAATCAAGAAAAAGGATTAATGAGCTATAATTATATGGTTGCGTTGGTTGTTAATTACTATTCAGGAAAAGAGTTTTAGAGAAACTTCATTTGTAAATTAAATATACGATCTCTTTAATTTTAATTCAATCCACTGTTAAAATTAAGAAGCTAATAAGATTACTAATTCTATTGTTTTCAATTTACCTATATTTAACTTTCAAAATAAAAAAAACTTTAAATGTTCAAAAAATTACTTTCTGTTTTGCTCGTATTTTTTAGTCTTACAGCAAATTCCCAAGATTATTTTCCAAAAAATGACGGTGTTAAAGAAGATGCAAGTACCAATTTCACAGCTTTTACAAATGCCAAAATCTTTATAACACCAACAAATGTAATTGAAATCGGCACGTTGCTTATCCAAAAGGGAAAAGTTGTAGCCGTTGGAAAATCTGTAACTATTCCTTCAAATTCAATCATCGTAGATTTAAAAGGAAAATTTATATATCCTTCTTTCATTGATGCATATACCGACTTTGGTATTGAAAAACCAAAAAGAGCGGAAGGAAATGGCCGTTCGCCGCAATACGATCCATCGCGAGAAGGATATTATTGGAATGACCATATAATGCCCGAACAAAACGCTTCAGAAAAATTTAAATACGACAATAAAAAAGCAGAAGAACTTAGAAAAGCTGGATTTGGCGTTGTAAATACACATATTATGGATGGTATTGCCCGTGGAACGGGAACGTTGATAGCTTTAAATGATGAAGATGGCGATTCAAAAAGAATAATCTCACCACAATCTGGAAATTACTTTTCTTTTGAAAAAAGTGTTACAAGCCGACAATCCTACCCAACTTCATTAATGGGCGCAATGGCTTTATTACGACAAATGTATTATGATGCAGATTGGTTTTCTAAAGGTAACGAGCCAAATTTAGACAGATCTTTAACGGCATTAAATAACAACAAAAATCTCATTAACTTTTTTGAAGCAGGAAGTAAATCCAACAATCTGCGTGCCGATAAAATTGCTGATTTATTCAATAAAAACTATGTAATTATTGGTGGCGGCGATGAATATGAAAACATAGCTGGTATTAAAGCAACCAATGCCAAATATATCATTCCAATTAATTTCCCAGAAGCTTATGATGTTAGCAATCCGTATGCTGCAGACTTCATAAGCCTAGAAGAAATGCGCAATTGGAACCAAGCGCCAACAAACTTAAAAATATTGAATGATAATGCAGTTGAATTTGCTTTAACAACTTTCCAACTAAAAGAACCTTCAAAATTTAAGGAAAAATTGTTGGAAGCACTTCAATATGGTTTTACAAAAACGGAAGCTTTAAAATCTTTAACTACAATTCCAGCTTCATTGCTTGGTAAAAGCGATGTAATTGGCTCATTGGAAGTTGGCCGTTTGGCTAATTTTTTAATAACATCTGGTGATGTTTTTGAAAAAGATGCAATAATTTATGAAAATTGGGTTCAAGGAAATAAAAATGTAATTAACAATAAAGACCAACGCGATATTCGGGGAGATTATGCACTCGTAATTGGCGGCAAGACGTATAATTTTAATATTTCTGGAGAACTTTCAAAATTAAAGTCTGAAGTTAAATTAGACACTATAAAATTTCCTTCAAAAATAGATTATAGCGAAAACTGGGTAACACTTTCCTTTACCGACGAAGAAACAAAAGAGGTATTCAGAACAACAGGAATTATTCCACACGAAGGCGAAAATTTTAAAGGAAAAGGTTTATTACCAAGTGGTGAAGAAGCTGAATTTATTGCAACCCGAAATAAAAATAAATCTGATGAAACTACTTCCGAGGAAGATGAAAAAGAATTAAAAGTTTCAGAAAAGCACGAGGTCGTTCCGCTAACCTACCCGAATGTTGGCTATGGCTACAAAGAAAAGCCAAAGCAAGAAGATTTACTTTTTAAAAATGCAACTGTTTGGACTAGCGAAACAGAAGGAATTCTTGAGAATACCGACGTCCTTATAAAAGGTGGAAAAATTAGTAAAATTGGAAAGAATCTTTCGGGAGGCTCAGCAAAAGTAATTGATGCCAGTGGTAAGCACCTAACAGCCGGGATAATTGATGAACATTCGCACATCGCTGCACTTTCAATAAATGAAGCTGGACAAAACAGCAGTGCCGAAGTAAGCATTGAAGATGTTGTAGATCCAGAAGATATGAGTATTTATCATGATTTGGCTGGCGGTGTTACGTCCGTTCAAATATTGCACGGTTCGGCAAATCCAATTGGAGGACGCTCGGCAATTATCAAATTAAAATGGGGAGAAGACGCGGATAAACTTATTTATTCTAACACGCCAAAGTTTATAAAATTTGCTTTGGGTGAAAATGTAAAACAAAGCAATTGGGAAAGTTATTCCCGTTTTCCACAAACAAGAATGGGTGTTGAGCAGGTTTATGTAAACTACTTTAATCGCGCCAAAGAATATGAATCCGAAAAGAAAAGTGGTAAACCTTATAGATATGATGAGGAATTAGAGGTTTTAGTTGAAATTCTTAATGGAGATCGTTTCATAAGTTGCCACAGTTATGTACAAAGTGAAATAAATATGCTGATGAAGGTTGCTGAAAGTTTCAATTTTAAAATTAACACTTTCACACATATTTTGGAAGGTTATAAAGTTGCTGATAAGATGAAGGAACACGGTGTTTTAGGCGTTTCAACATTTAGTGATTGGTGGGCTTATAAATTTGAAGTGAACGATGCAATACCTTATAATGCTGCAATAATGCAAAGTGTCGGTTTAAACGTAGCCATAAACAGCGATGATGCCGAGATGTCCCGTCACTTAAATCAAGAAGCCGCAAAAACTATAAAATACGGCGGCATTTCTGAAGAAGAGGCTTGGAAAATGGTAACTATAAATCCTGCAAAAATGCTTCATTTGGACGAGCGTGTTGGAAGTATAAAAGTTGGAAAGGATGCAGATTTAGTGCTTTGGAACACTAATCCATTAACTGTTTACGCCAAGCCGGAAAAAACAATTATTGAAGGCGTAACGTATTTTGATATTGAAACAGACAACTCCAAACGTCAAGAGATAAAGGAAGAGCGCAACAAGTTGGTCAAAATGATGATTGATGAGAAAAATGGCGGCGCAAAAACACAAAAAGGTTCTAAAAAAGACAAAATTTATTTTGAATGTGAAACACTTATAAATAGATAATAAAATGAACATTCAAGAAAAAACATATAATATGAAAAATCTAATATCAATATTCATTTTACTTTTCTCCTTTGTGGCATTTGCGCAGCAAACTCCAGCACCAAAGCAAAATGAGGTTATAACAATTAAAGGTGCCACAGCACACATTGGCAACGGTCAAATAATTGAAAACAGCGTTCTTGTTTTTGAAAACGGAAAAATAATTGCAATTGGAGATAATGCTACAGTTTCACAAGGAAAAATAATTAATGCTGCAGGAAAACAATTGTATGCCGGATTTATTGCTCCTTGCAAGCCGCTTGGCATTGTTGAAGTAGATGCTGTAAGAGCAAGTAATGATGATGACGAAATCGGACAATTAATACCTAATGTAAGAAGTTTAATAGCCTATAACGCAGAAAGTAAAGTTGTTGAAAGTATGCGTCCAAACGGCGTTTTAATTGCTCAAACCACACCTAGAGGCGGGCGTATTTCTGGAACTTCTTCTATTGTTCAATTAGACGCTTGGAATTGGGAGGATGCAGCCGTAAAGGTTGATGATGGGATTCACTTAAATTGGCCCTCGGCTTATAGCAGAGGCCGTTGGTGGGAAGGTGAAGACCGCGGATATAAGCCAAACAAAGATTATAATAAGGAAATTGACGAAGTGAAAAATTTATTTTTAAACGGGAAAGCATTTGGAAAAACCAAATCCACTGAAGCAAACGAAGTTTACAACTCTATTATCGGGCTTTTTGATGGCAGTAAAAGGCTTTATATACACACAAATGGCGAAAAAGAAATGATTGATGCGGTAAGTATGGCTACCGAAATGGGCGTAACAAATCCTGTCATTGTGGGTGGTTATAATGCTTATAAAATTATTCCATTTTTAAAAGAAAATAACGTCCCGGTTTTGGTAAACCAAACGCACGATTTACCAATGAGGGACGATGATAATTATGATTTGCCATATAAATTACCAAAAATGTTGGTTGATGGCGGTTTGTTGGTTGGTATTCAAAATGGAGATATGGCAAATTTCCAGGCTCGGAATATGGCTTTCTATGCAGGACAATCTGTAGCAGAAGGAATGAAAAAAGATGAAGCTTTAAAATTAATTACTTCAAATACAGCTAAGATTTTAGGAATAGATAAAGATTATGGAACACTTGAAGTTGGCAAAAGCGCAACCTTCTTTATTTCAAACGGTGATGCGTTGGATATGAAAACAAATACCTTAACGAGTGCATTTATAGATGGACGAGAAATTTCTTTAGAGAGCCACCAAACAGAGCTTTGGAAACGATATATGAAGAAATATTCAGCAGATTCAAAATAAATTTCAATTTAGAAATATTTCAAAGGAAATAAAATGAAGAAAATAATTCTTGCTTTATTTAGCTGTTTAATTTTATCAAGTGTTTTTGCTCACGAATATGTGATGTTAGCATATCAATTTGTAGTTAAAAAAGGAGATACCTTAGAAATTCATTTATTTGTAGCAGACGGCTTTAATATTGAATTGGAACGACCGATGCAAAGTGAAATAACTAAAAGCTTCAATCTAATTTCTGAAAATGGAAAGATCAATTTATTATCAGAAATAAAAAATGGAGTCCTACCTATTTTAAAAAGAACAGTTAATTTCAAAGGTCTCGGGTTGATATCAATGCAGCGAGATTATGCCGAAATAACAATGAATAATGAAAAATTTAAATCTTATTTAATAGAAGACAATATTGAAAATGTAACTATTAATGAAGTTGATAAAACTGAACAGAAAGAGCGCTATACGCGATACCTTAAAAGTTTAGTGCAGAGCAATCCTTTACAAAATGATAGCATCTATAAAACTGTGGTCGGTCATAAATTTGAAATTGTACTTTTAGAAAATCCATATTTAAAAAATGAAGGAGATTGGCTTTCTGCAAAAATCCTTTTCAACAATATACCTTTACAGAATAAAATAATTACAGCTAGAAATAGAAATGGCAATAAATCTGCAACCGTACAATATTCCAGAACAAATATGGATGGAATTTGTGAATTTAAATTAGACCGAACTGGCGATTGGTTTTTACACGCAACACATATGATTGCCAGTGAAGATAAAAAAGCAGCAGACTGGGAAAGTTTTTGGACAACTTTTAGTTTTGGCTTGCCTGAATAAATAAGATTGAGCAAAGCTGGGATTGTAAATAAAATATCATTTTAAATGAATTTTAATTTTAAAAAAAACTATACTTTAGAAAATGATTTTGTTCAATTAAGACCATTGCAAGAAAATGATTTTGAAAATTTAAAACACTTTTCTATTAATGAACCTGAGCTTTGGACTTATTCTTTAGTTCAGGCCGATTCTGAAGAAAATTTGAAAAATTATTTTGAGTTAGCCTTGCAAGGCAGAAATGATGAAAACCAATACCCATTTATTGTTTATGATAAAATACAAAAGGAATATGCCGGCAGCACACGGTTTTATGATATTCAGCTTTCAAACGCAATGTTGCAACTGGGCTATACTTGGTATGGCAAAAAATTTCAAAGGACAGGTTTAAATAGACATTGCAAATATTTATTATTATCGTTTGCTTTTGAAGAATTAGGTATGGAAAGAGTAGAATTTAGAGCAGACAATGAGAACAAAAAGAGCATTGAAGCAATGAAGAAAATTGGCTGCACAGTTGAAGGTGTACTAAGAAATAATGGTTATAAAGCGGACGGCAGCAGAAGAGACAGCATTGTTTTGAGTATTTTAAAGGATGAATGGCTGAAGAACATTAAAATAACTTTAAAAGAAAAATGTAGTTTATAAGTGTATCAATTTTATATTTAATTCAAATTTTTAAAAATTTAATTTATTATAAAAATGCAGGAACAACCAAACAACCCACTTCATGGAGTAACTTTAAAAACCATTTTAGAGCATCTTGTAGCCGAAATAGGCTGGGAAAAAATGTGCGATGAAGTAAAAATTAATAGCTTTCATAGCAATCCAAGCATAAAATCTAGCCTCACTTTTCTTCGCAAAACGCCTTGGGCAAGGGAAAAAGTGGAAAAATTATATTTAAAATCGTTAAAGTTTTAAAAGTTTATGCGTTATATCTAATAAATTAATATACTTTTGTGGCATCGTATTTGAATACGATATAATAATTAATTTTTAAATATATTACAATGAACAAAGGAACAGTTAAGTTCTTCAACGATGCCAAAGGATTTGGTTTCATCACAGAAGAAGGTTCAAACAAAGAACATTTTGTACACATTTCAGGTCTAGTTGACGAAATTCGCGAAGGCGATGAAGTTGAATTCGACTTACAAGAAGGAAAAAAAGGATTAAACGCGGTAAACGTGAAAGTTATATAACTATAATCACAATCTTTTTACAAGAACCCTCGCCAACGGCGGGGGTTTTTTATTACTATTAATTTGAAAAAATAAAGAATCTAAATGAATATTTATTCAGGCTCCTCTAATTAAACTTCAACTTTTAAAAGTTTAAGATTTCTACTATTCTGTTACATATTTTGCCTCAGCTGGCTTTGCGAATACCGAATCTTCCAATATTGTTTCGGTAATTGTAACATCGGTAAAGCGTATATCGTTACGCTCGTCTGTCGGCTTACCGTCTTCAACATTCCAAAAAGTAATTTTTTCTGGTAATAAAAGTCCGTTTATCTCTTCCCACTTATCATATTTTATAAAATGAAAATCTGAGCTAGTTTCAGTTTTTTTGTATGTTACGGTATAAGCCAACCATTCCGTCTGATTGCTTTCAGTATTAATATAAATAATATACTCATCTTTTGGACTTACGCCTACTCCATTTTCAAAACCTATTTTATAGGCGTTGTACATTCTACCATCCAATTCCGTTTGAGGTAATTTGGTATAAATTGTTCCTTCATCGGCCAAAACAAATGGCATTGCGTAAAAATAAAACATCAAATTATTATAAAAAGTTGGCTTACCCTCGTAACCAACTTTGTTTTTTAAAAGCCAAATACCATTATTATCGTTGCCAATTGTCCAATCTTTGTGTTCAATTTTATCGTGTCTGTTTTTTAAGGAAATTGTGTGTACTTCCTCTTCATTACCACTTTTTATATGAAAACAGAGGTTATTCATTTTTTTCCAAGTATCAAGACCTCCGTGAGCTGCAAATACATTTTGTAAAGCCGCTGGATACGTTTTAGGTTCAGAACTTTCTGCAGATTCAACTTCAGCAGACATTTCAAGATTGTTGATGCTATCGTTTTCAGAAACTTGGGCATCCATATTTTTATCATTTTTACAGCTTGCTATGACTAATATTAAAAATATAATTGCAATAAAATTTTTCATATCCTTTGTTTTATTAATTTAAAAATATTGGATTTTATAAAAACACATATGGCAATTTAAGTAAATTTTATTTTAGCGTTCTATTAGTGTATACAGATTATTTATTAATTGGAAACTTAATCAGATATTGCAACAATATTGCCGTTAGGTTATCTTTGCAAAATGCACAAACAGATTAGCAGTCTTCAAAATAATCTAGTAAAACAATTCGCGCTACTTTCGGAAAAATCAAGAGAGCGTAATAAAAACGGTCTTTTTTGTATTGAAGGATTGCGGGAAATTAATTTGGCGGTTGAAGGAAAATTTAAAATCAAAATGATTCTTTATTGTTCTGAAATTATTTCTTCAGAATTAGTTTTCCAATTAGAAAAGAAAATTTCAAATACTGAGTTTATAGAAATTTCAACCGAAGTCTATAAAAAGTTGGCTTACAGAAATTCAACCGAAGGTATTTTGGCAATTGGCGAAACAAAAGATCTTTCTATTACTAAACTTGAAATAACGTCAAAAATCCCATTGATTTTGGTAGCCGAAGCACCAGAAAAACCTGGAAATATTGGTGCAATTTTACGAACAGCCGATGCTGCAAATATAGATGCCGTGCTTATTGCCAACCCAAAAACCGATATGTACAACCCTAATATTATAAGAAGCAGTGTTGGAGGCGTTTTCACAAATCAAATAGCAACGGGAACAACTTCAGAAATAATTGAGTTTCTGAAATCTAAAAATATTGATATTTACTGTGCGGCTTTGCAGGCGGCAATTGATTATTCAACTTGTAATTTTAAAAATGCTTCTGCAATCATCGTTGGCACGGAAGCTATAGGTTTAAGCGATTTGTGGCTACAAAATAGTTCTCAGAATATTGTAATTCCAATGGATGGAAAGATTGATAGCATGAACGTATCCGT
>JBBSOK010000029.1:0-28142 GCA_038259825.1 Flavobacteriales bacterium | reverse complement strand
AGGTTTTCAGCCAGAGAAATATGATGAATTATTGAAATTGGAGGGTAAAAATCTTCAGTCAGTTTTAGTTTTACCGGTAGGTTACAGGGCAGAAGATGATATGTTTGCGACCTTAAAAAAAGTCAGGCGCGGGGTTGATGACATTGTTGTTTCTATTGAGTAATTACTTAGAGCACGAGCCTAACTTCCATTGAGATTAGTACGCAACCTTTATCTTTGCGGCGTATCTTCTAAATATATGTGACAAAAAAAGATATTAAAAAATATAAAAAACATTACATGCCAGGATTTGAAGTATTTGGCGCCGAAGAGCGCGAGCAAGTTAATGAAGTATTGGAAACAGGCGTTTTAATGCGTTACGGTTTTGACGGTATTCGTAATAATATTTGGAAGGCAAAAGAGTTTGAAATAGCTTTTGCCGAGCGTATGCAATCCAAACACTGCCAATTGGTTTCCAGCGGTACAGCAGCATTAACGGTAGCTTTAGCCGCAGCAGGAATCGGAGCGGGAGACGAAGTTATAATGCCTACGTTCACATTCGTAGCAAGTTTTGAATCTATTTTGGCAATTGGGGCTATTCCGATTTTAGTAGATATTGACGATACTCTGGGTTTAAACCCTAAAGCGGTTGAAGCGGCAATTACACCAAAAACACGTTGCGTTATGCCAGTACATATGTGTGGCTCTATGGCAAATTTGAGTGAGCTGAAAGCAATTTGCACTAAACATAATTTATTATTATTGGAAGACGCCTGTCAAGCAATTGGTGGTACATATAATAACATACCACTAGGTTCTTATGGCGATTTGGGTTGTTTTTCCTTCGATTATGTAAAAACCATAACTTGTGGCGAAGGTGGTGGGATTATTACGAATGATGAAAATTATGCAATTCGCGCAGACCAATATCAAGACCACGGTCACGACCACATTGGAAAGGATCGCGGTGCAGAAACACACCCAATTTTAGGATATAATTATAGAATCTCTGAACTTAATGCTGCAGTTGGCGTAGCACAGTTGAAGAAAATTGACAGTATTTTAGAAAAACAAAAACAAAATTATACTTTAATGTATAACGCCATTAAAAATATTGAAGGTGTTACTTTTAGACGTGTTCCGGAAGGTGGCGTCCAAAATTATTCGTTTTTAAACTTTTTCTTACCAACACAGGAATTAGCAGAAATTGCTCATAAAGCTCTTTCGGAAAATGGTGTAGATGCTTGTTTTTATTGGTTCAAAAACAATTGGCATTACATAAATGGTTGGGGACATTTACAAAATCAAGAAAGTGCCGGAAATCTTTCTACCGAAGTAAAAAGGCAATTGCAAAATTTTGATGAAGTAGATTTTTCTAAAAGTGATTTTTGGATGGGAAGAACAATTTCTTCTTTAGTAAAAATCGGTTGGACTGATGATCAACTTGCAGAAAGGGCATATAAGATGAAATTGGTTTTAACCAAAATTCTTAGTACCCAACATAGTCTATAATCTCAAGGCCATAACCAATCATTCCAACACGTTTGGTTTGATTACTATTACTTACCAATCTAATTTTATGAATGCCTAAATCGTGCAGAATTTGTGCACCGATACCAAAATCTTTGCTATCCATAGTTACGGCAGGCGCTTTAGTCAAGGGACCTTCTTTTTGAATTTCTTTCAATTCCTTTAATCGAGAAAGCAGATTTAGTGATTGGCTCTGTGGGTTTATAAAAACGATAGCTCCTTTTTCTGCATCGCTTATAACGTTGAACATATCATCTAACTTTTTATCGGCGTTATTTGTTAGCGTTCCGAGAATGTCATTATTTACCAAAGTTGAATTAACCCTAACCAAAACGGGTTCATTTTCCTTCCAAATTCCTTTTGTAAGCGCAATGTGAACTTGGTCATTCGTTGTTTGTTGATATGCACGCAGTCTAAAACTTCCGAATTTTGTATTAATATTAAAATCTTCCTTTTTCTGAATTAAAGAATCGTGCTCCATTCTATAAGCAACCAAATCTTCAATTGAAACCAATTTTAAATCGAATTTTTTAGCAACTTCAACTAAATGTGGTAAACGTGCCATTGTTCCGTCTTCATTCATTATTTCAACAATAACACCTGCAGGTTTTAAACCTGCTAAACGTGCAAAATCTATTGCGGCTTCTGTGTGACCTGTTCTCCGTAAAACACCACCATCCTTAGCTTTTAAAGGGAAAATATGGCCAGGTTTGCTCAAATCGTTAGGTTTTGTTTTTTCATCAATTAGCGCCAAAACAGTTTTTGCACGGTCCGAGGCAGAAATCCCCGTAGTAACACCATTTCCTTTTAAATCTACAGAAATAGTAAAGGCCGTTTCCATAGGATCTGTATTATTACCAACCATCATCTCCAGTTGTAATTCTTTACAGTGGCTTTCTGTAATTGGTGCGCAAATTAAACCTCGGCCGTTGGTAGCCATGAAATTGATAATTTCGGGTGTAATTTTTTCAGCAGCACATAAAAAATCGCCTTCATTCTCACGGTCTTGGTCATCTACAACAATAATTACTTTGCCATTTTTTATATCCTCAATAGCTTCTTGAATAGTATTTAATTGTATGTGTATGCCGTTTTCTGTAGTTGTCATAATAATTTTAATTCTAGATACAAAGATAATTGAAATATCTTGCTTGATAGGATTACCTAAATGTGAATTAAGAAGAATTAAACGCAAATAAAAAATATAAAATCTCTGTTATACTTCCAATCGTTTTAGGTTTCTGTATCACTCAATATTTTAATTCAGCCTTCAAATTTTCTCACAGTGTTTACATTTACAGCAAATGCTGAAAAGCAAGTGTGGAATTCATAAACAGTTATTTATACTTTACGCATATATTTTGGAATTAATTTTATCAATAAGTTTCAAGATAATTTTTGTTGAAGAAATAAGATAAGACAGAATTATGAAAGAAAATTGTTTATTTCGTAGTGTTTTTTCTCTAAAAAGTTAGACTTCTATTAACAAACAAAATTCTATTCTATTTCCTCTATTTTCTTTTTCCGAAATAGTTTCGCAATCCTCTGAAAAAAAGCGTCAAAATCTACAATACCTTGGTCGGTTGTTGCTCGGTACGTTAACCAAATACCAAGTGGCAGCATCACCATAGTGCTTAACCAGGTTGCAATAAATGGATGCATAGTTCCGTCTTCAGCACTATTTTTGGCAAAAATGCCTATAAAGTGATAGGTTAGAAAAAGTAAAATGGCAATAACCATTGGCAAACCCATACCTCCTTTTCTAATAATTGCACCTAGTGGCGCGCCTACAAAGAATAAAATTATACACGCAAATGCTAAAGCAAACTTTTCGTGAAAAGCAATTTCTGTTTTATTTAGTCGTTTAGTTTTTTCTTTAAATTCAATTTTTTTTGCTTCTACCGTTTGTAAAGAGCCTTTAACATTATTTAATGCCAGGGATATAAGGTCTGGTTTTTCAATTGTATTGAAATAATCTAAAACCTGGGTTGGATTTTTAATGGTATCGACTGTTGGGTCATTATATTTTTGAAATCTACCAACGCCACTTCTAAACTCCATATTGGTTGAAAAATCACTGATATCTTTAGAATATTGATTGGAAAGTGAATCTATTTCAACAACCAACTCACTTGTGTTGAACATATTGGCGTTGTTGAAATTATTTTCTTTATCAGCATCTTGATCGCTCAAAGCTGTTAAGTCTATGTTGAGATCGTATTGTTCGTAATAACTTTTGGCGAATGGTTTTTTTCGTTGCTTTTCATAATCCTTTGTATAAACATCATCGTAATAATTTCCATTCTTCAATATAAGTGAAAGTGTATTGCTGCCTTCTACGCTAGCCAATTCACCAGTTTCTGCAACAATTACAGTACTGTTATCATTTGGTTGCGCAGCATTTTTTTTATGAATAATTACGTTTTCTAGATACTGCCCACGATCGCCACTTTTCTTATCCACCTTGATGTTAAAATCGTCACCAATTTGACTAAATTGTCCTTCAACAATTATCATAGATGGTCTAAATTGTGAAATATTCCTACGAAGATTTTGCCATTTGTATTCAGAATATGGTATTACATTATTTGCAAAGAAGAAAGCAATTATTGATAGAAAAGCTATAAAAACCATCACACTTTTCATTGCTCTCTGTAAGGAAATACCTGTAGATTTCATTGCAGCAAATTCATATTTTTCTGCAAAACTTCCAAAAACCATTAAGGAAGTTACAAGAATTGTGAGCGGTAATACTAGTGGAATTAATTTTGGTGAAACAAACCAAAGAAACTTTAAAATTATCCAAACGTCCAAATCCTTGCCGGCCAATTCGCTTATATAAAGCCAAATAGTTTGTAGCACGAAAATGAACATTAAAATAATGAAGACGCTAAAAAACGTCTTCAAATAACTTACTAGTATATACTTATCAAGTATTTTCAAAAAAAAGAATTGTTAGTCCAATTTGTTTAAATAGTAGCCGTCCTTTTCATATTTAGCTTCGTCAAAAGTAAACAAGATGTTGGATAGTGGCTGGTTTGTTTTAAAGGAATTTACGGTTAACGTATATTTTGTACCTTTTGCATCAGTTTGAATTAATTTGTAAATATGTTTGGTCTGCACATCTATTCCTAACAAAATATCCTTTATTTCAGCTTTGCTATCTATAGGTGTAAGTTTTACAAATTGAATTTTTCTACCCTTAATGCTTTGTTCTATATCCATTTTGGCATTATAGCCTTTTTCATAAAAAGTAAGCATTTTGGAAGGTGTAATATCTTTATCATCATTCGCATTATAAGTTGAAATAGTTACTTCTTCATCTTCGGGAACAACTGTATATATTTTTTTTCCATCAAATATTCTGGTTGTCCCTAGCATATTTAAAACATACTTATTACCAGAAAGTGAAACATCGCCACGCGTATCTTGATTGACTTTTTCTTTTGTATTATTTAAATTGTATTTAAAATCTATTTGAATATTATTATAACTTTTGGCTTTTGCAGAAACTTCTTTTAAAAGCGATTTTGCGTCTTGCGCGTACGTTACAGTCGTTAAAACTAAAATTAAAATAAGTGATATTTTTTTCATTGTATTAGCTATTTGCTTCATTTTCAAAATGTTGATTTAATGCGTCTATTGTTGCAATATTTACCTGTCTTGCCTTGCTACCTTCAAATTGGCCAACAATACCTGCAGCTTCTAATTGATCTATAATACGACCTGCACGATTGTAACCCAGTTTTAATTTTCTTTGTAATAAGGAAGCAGAACCTTGTTGCGCAATTACCAGTACTTCTGCGGCTTCGCGGAACAATTTGTCCCTTTCGCTTATATCAATATCAACATTTGTGCCACCTTCTTCGCCCACATATTCTGGCAGTAAATGGGCGTCTGGATAGGCCTTTTGAGAACCTATAAACTCTGTAATATCATCAACTTCTGGAGTGTCCACAAATGCACATTGAATACGTACAACTTCATTACCTTGAGTATACAGCATATCTCCACGGCCAATAAGTTGATCGGCACCACTTGTATCTAAAATGGTTCGGGAATCTATTTTGCTTGTAACCCTAAAAGCAATACGGGCGGGGAAGTTTGCTTTAATAATTCCTGTAATTACATTAACAGAAGGTCTTTGCGTAGCTACAATTAAGTGAATTCCAATTGCTCTTGCAAGCTGAGCTAACCGTGCAATTGGTGTTTCAACCTCTTTTCCGGCCGTCATAATTAAATCCGCAAATTCATCAATCACTAAAACAATATATGGCAAGTATTGGTGGCCATCATTTGGGTTTAGTTTTCGATTTTTAAACTTGTCATTGTATTCTTTTATATTCCGTACCATTGCATCTTTCAGCAAATCGTAACGCGCATCCATTTCAATACAAAGCGAGTTTAATGTGTGGACTACTTTAGTTGTATCAGTTATAATAGCTTCTTCCGTATCAGGAAGTTTTGCTAAATAATGTCTTTCAATTTTATTGAAAAGTGTAAGTTCAACTTTTTTAGGATCTACAAGAACAAATTTTACTTCAGCCGGATGTTTTTTATAAAGCAGGGAAGTAAGCACTGCATTTAAACCAACCGATTTTCCCTGTCCCGTTGCACCAGCCATAAGCATATGCGGCATTTTTGCAAGATCTACTACAAAAGTTTCGTTACTAATTGTTTTACCGAAAGCAATTGGTAATTCCATTTCAGCATTTTGAAATCTTGGCGATGCAATTACCGAACGCATTGAAACGATGCGCGCATTTTTATTAGGCACTTCAATACCAATTGTTCCTCGTCCTGGTATTGGCGCTATAATACGTATTCCTAAAGCAGAAAGTGACAAAGCAATATCGTCTTCCAGATTCTTAATTTTTGAAATACGAATACCGGCTTCTGGCACGATTTCATAAAGCGTAACTGTTGGGCCAACCGTTGCTTTTATACTGTCTATGCCTATTTTGTAGTTGTTTAAAGTATCAACAATACGGTTCTTATTTTCCTCTAATTCTTGTTGATCTATTGTAATGCTTGAGCCGGCAGTATAATCTTTTAATAACTCAATTGTTGGAAATTTGTAATTTGACAGTTCAAGGCGTGGATCAAATTCGCCGTAATCTTTTACAAGTTTTGCAGCTAAGTTTTCTTCAACTTCTTCCTCCTCGGCAATTTGTTCAACTTCCATTGCTACGTCCCCTTCAATATCACTTTTAATAATAATAGGCTCAGTTTTTGGAGGAGTAACAACTGTTTTTAAAATTGGTTGAATTGCCTCTTCATCTTCATCAAAAACATCTTCAATATTTTTATTTAAAACAATTTCTTCTTTAGATTTATTCATAGATGAACTATCTGAAATTTTTGCTTCTGGAAAATTTTTCTCTTCAGAATTGAAATCTGAAACAACAGATTTCTTAGTGCGTTTTACAGCTGAAGTAACCATTTCTGGTGTTACTTTTAGGCGAATAACAAGATAGATTATCAAGAAAAAAACCATTATAAAAACAGTCCCTAATAATCCCAAATAATCTTGAAGAAAATCATTAGTTTCATAACCAATTGTTCCGCTGAAAAGAGTGGTTTTCGCACCAAAAAACCCAAAAAATATGCATAACCAAAGCATCACTAAAATACCCCAAAACCAAAATTTCTTTAATTGAGCCTTTTTATAATCGAAGAAATAATAAACTCCTGTTAGCGTAATTAAGGATGCTAGAATAAAAGCACCTACGCCAAAACCCTCGTGTATAAAAAAATTACCTACAACAGCCCCAAATTTATTTAACCAATTGGAAGTTTCAGTACTTCTATCCACTACTGTATCCAGCGTACTTTGATCCGCTTGCCAAGTAAAAAAGTATGAAATGAACGAAAATAACAATGCCAACCCTAAAAAGAATAGGAAGCTACCCCACAAAATTTTATTTTGCTTGCTTAGTTTAAAAGAAAATTTCTTATTCGGGGAATTAGTGCTAGTTGGTTTGGTCTTTCTTTTTTTGGCCATTTAAAGTTAAGGGTTGTTTCAAGCAAAAATACAAATATCCAACGGTACGAAATCAATTATAGTTTTAAAAATTTATGATTGACAAATCGTTTAAAGGTGATAATTAAAATTTCGAAATATAGCAGTTAAAATTTCGGGATGTATATAATGCAGCCAATGATTACAGCAGTAAGTGCAGCAAAGAATACTGCACCAGCTGCCAAATCTTTTATAAGTCCAATTTTATTGTGGAATTCTGGGTGAACAAAATCTGCAATTTCTTCAATTGCTGTATTTGCGCCTTCTAAACCCATTATAAATCCAATTGCAAAAATTTGAAACATCCATTCTGTTGAGGATATTTCAAAGTAAAAACCAGCAAAAGTCATTATTAAAGCAATAACAGCTTGCACTTGAATACTTGGCTCCGTTCTAATTAGAATAAATGCACCTTTTATAGCGTATTTGCATCCCTTTAAACGTTTGCCTAAAAAAGTATTCCACATTAATTAAGTGAATTTAATGCAGCTTCATAATCTGGCTCTTGTCCAATTTCAGGTACTTGTTCTTCATACATAATATTGTCGTTCTCATCCAGAACAATTACTACACGGCTATGTAAACCTTCAAAAGCGCCATCTTTTATTGATAAATTATAGTCTTTTCCAAAACTACCATCCACAAAATCGCTTAGCATTTCAACATTTTCTAGACCTTCAGCCGCACAAAAACGACTTTGAGCAAAAGGTAAATCTTTTGAAATACATAAAATCTTAGTGTTTTCAAATTTTGAAGCTTTTTCATTGAAAGCTCTAACGGATGCAGCGCAGACTCCCGTATCAACACTCGGAAAAATATTTAGTACTTTTTTAAAACCTTTATAATCTTCTAAAGATTTTGTTGAAAGATCTTTCGCTTTCAATTTAAAATCGTGTGCGGTTGAACCTGTTTTTGGTAATGTCCCCGTAGTTTCTATAGCGTTTCCGCCTAATGTTATGTGTGCCATATTTATTTTTAAATTTGAAATGTAAAGCTATAAAAGCTTTAGTTGTTTAATTACAAATGTATCTTAAAGTATTTTTTTTGAATTTAAGTGGATTAGGCTTTGGCTTTAACGTCCGTTAATTGGCGTATTTTAATTCGGAATGCTGCAAAAGTTAACGTCATAATTGGGCTTAACCAGTTAAAAATAGCATAGATAAAGTATTCACCAACACCAACTCCAAGCACGCCACTTTGATAAGCCCCACAAGTGTTCCAAGGAATTAATACAGACGTGACTGTTCCAGAATCCTCTAATGTTCTTGATAGATTTTCAGGTGCTAAACCTCTATCTTCATAAGCTTTTTTAAACATTTTTCCAGGAATAACCAAAGCAAGGTATTGATCTGAAGCTACCACGTTTAACCCAATACAACTAATAACCGTACTAGCAAAAAGCCCAAAAATGCTGGATGCAATTTTTAATAATTCTTTTGTGATTTTTGACAATGCCCCTATGGCGTCCATTACACCGCCAAAAACCATTGCACAAATAATGAGTAGAATAGTCCATAACATGCCAAGCATTCCACCAGAACTAAATAATTCATTAAGTTTTTCATCTTCGGTAATAATTGCAACATTAACAAAAATAGATTTCACAACAGCGTCAAACTTAGAAGCGCTTATCATTTCTAAAATATTATTCTGGAAAATAAATGCGCAGACAACTGCAGCAATCACCCCAGCGGACAGCGCGTAGTAAGGCTTTGTTTTGAGTAATATTAAAGCGATAACTATTAAAGGAACCACAAATAGCCAAGGTGTGATGGTAAAAGTTTTATCGATAGTAGCCAAAAACGAACTTACATCTGCTGAACCACTAGTTGTAATTGTTGCGCTAATAATACTAAACACTATTAATGTTATAATATATGTTGGAACAGTTGTAAACGCCATATACCTGATGTGTGTAAACAAATCTGTTCCAGCCATTGCTGGCGCCAAGTTTGTAGTATCACTTAGCGGTGACATTTTATCTCCAAAATAAGCGCCAGAAATTACTGCGCCAGCAACCATACCTGCAGGAATACCCAACGCCGTGGTGCCTATACCAATTAAAGCTATTCCAACGGTTGCAGATGTTGTCCAAGAGCTACCAGTGGCAATTGAAATTATTGAGGCAATTATTATTGATGCCGGTAAAAAAATAGATGGGCTCAACACTTCTAAACCGTAATAAACCATTGCCGGTATTATGCCACTAATAAGCCAAGATCCTGCTAGTGCTCCTACAAGCAAAAGAATTAAAATAGGGACAAACACACTTTTCCAATTTTCGTAAACTTCGGCGCCCATAACTTTAATTGGCACTTTATTTTTAAAACCAACAATAGCTGCCACAACGCCACCAAGCAAAAGAATTATTTGATTTGAATATTCACCAAACCATTCTCCATCTGCTCCAAAAATATTATACGCGAGCAGACTCATTAATAATATAACTGGTATTAAAGCTTCCCACATGGAAAGTTCTTTATTATCTAAAATATGCTGATTTTCAATTTTAATATCGGAAAGGTTATCGTTTTCTGGCATCTAAAAAAAGTGTTTATCTGTAATGTTACGATTTTGCTAAAGAATGTGCAACTTTTGGACTTTTGGTTTTATAAATATCGTACTGTGAATTTTTCAATTAGAAAACCTTATACTTTCAGTCTACGTAAGTATTAATAAATTTTTGAAGATCTAAAATTAAAAATCGTATTCTTCAAAATTAAATCATAAAAAAATACTGTATTTTTGTAAAAAAAATGAAAATGAGAGCAATTTATATATTTTTAATTTTATTGGCAACTTCATTTGGCAGTGTTGCACAAGTTGGTATTGGAACAACGACTCCTCGTGCAGCGTTAGAAATTTCAAATGATGCGAATGCTGGTTTATTAATACCGCAATTTGCACTTACTGGTAATAACGATGCAACAACTGTTGTAAATCCTGAAACTGGCGCACTTATCGTAAGCACGCTTGTCTATAATACAACTGCTGTAACCGGAGCAAATGCACTTCCAGCTGGTTTTACTTATTGGAATGGTACAATTTGGATACCACTTGCGCCAAGTGCCGGTAGCGGTTGGTTGACAACAGGAAACACAGGTACAGATGGCGGTATAACGAATTTTTTGGGTACTACCGATGCACGATCTCTACAATTTAGAACGAATAACCAAGAAAGAGTACGCATTGGGAATTTTGCGGTTGGTTCTGCATTAACCAATGTTAGTTCAAATACAACTTTTACAAATACTTCTGTAGGTTCATTAACGAATTATTCTGCTGAAACAACTCTTGGTATTCCTGGTCAAAACGGACAAGCAGTTGCAGTTAACGGCGATTTAACTGGTGTGAGAATAAATCAGACATTAAATAATAGCTCATCCGTCTCTGGAAACTTTGTAGGCGTAAACAATAGAATGTGGGGAATTAATAGCGGAGGTAGTTTAAATACTGTTGAAGGTTTTAGAAATGATTATCAATTTGAAGGAACAAGTGTTAGACCTTCAAATGTAAATGCATTTAGAAGCTCTCTAGTAGGAAGCGCTGGTACTTTAATTACAAACTTTAGAGGGCTTTATACTTCTTTTACAAACAATATTCCTGTAACAACTTTTGAAGGTGTTCGCCTCGATGGAGCACCAGCAGCAGTTTTAAATTATTTCGGAATATATCAAGATAATTTAGGAACCGATAATAGGAGGTACTTTCTTTATTACAATGGTGACAATACGGCCACACAAAAAATGGTAGTTACAGGTTTGGGACGTTTAGGTTTAGGAACTGACGTTCCAACGGCTACTGCTCACATAGTTGGTGGTTTGCGCTATGTTGATGGCAACATTAATTTGTTAAACAAAGTTTTAACATCTGATGCAAATGGAAATGCCACTTGGCAAACTCCAAGTGGTGGAGGCGGAGGAGCATCTTGGTTATTAGCTGGAAATAATATTACAGGAAATGCAAATTTTCTAGGAAGCACCAATTTCGAATCAGTTTATTTTAGAGCGAATAATACGCAAATTGGTAGATTACATCCTGGTGGCGGTGTTGGTTTTGGATTTAATTCAAATGCTACAGCAAATAATTCAATTGCTATAGGTAATACATCAACTGCTAATCAAAATGCTGTTGCACTTGGTAATTCATCAAATGCGTTAGGAAATGAAGCAATAGCAATTGGATCAGAAACAAGATCTTCATTTCAAAATTTTGCTATTGGTTTGCGAGCAACTGCAAGTGGCAATAATTCGATCGCTTTTGGTAGTGATGCAGTTACTAGGTCTCAAAATAGCATAGCAATCGGTACATCTGCTACAACTGCAAGCAATAATAACATTGCAATTGGTAATTCATCCTTTGCTAGTGTAGATAACGCCATAGCAATTGGTACTTCAAGTAGAGCAACAAGTAATGAAAATATTGCTGTAGGTAACAGTTCTGAAGCATCAGCATTTAGGAGCTCTGCATTTGGAAATAATGCAAGAAGTACAAATCAAAATTCTAGCGCTATTGGTAATGCGGCTATTACTACAAAAGATAATCAGATTGTACTAGGTAGTACTTCAAATACTGAGGTTAGGAGTTTTGGAAATTTAGTCGTTGGTAGTAATGACCTCGTAAATTACCAACTTCCTAATAGCAGAGGAAATACGGGACAAGTTTTAAAAATTAATAATGTGGGAATTGTAACTTGGCAAAATGATTTAACCGCTTCACCAAGACCAGAAAATGCAGCCACTACACAAGATTTAGAAAACCTTCGCGATTTGATTAGAGAGCAACAAGCACAAATAGATGAATTGAAACAAGCTTTGGAGCAAATTCGAGCCTCAAATAGAAATTAGAATATCACTTCTTGAAATAAAAAAACTCCTAAGAATATTCTTAGGAGTTTTTTATTTTAAATAAAGCTTTTTTCACACAACCCCAACATCAACCATGCATTCCCGCATCATTTGGTAGGTGCGGGCAATGTCATTGTCCAATCCAATACTAAAGCGGATTAATCCATCACTTAAACCCATTAATTTTTGTTCTTCTTCGGGAATTTCAGAAGAGGTCGAAGAACCTGGCGCACTAAATAAGGTTTTATAAAAACCTAAACTTACTGCAAGATACCCAAGATTGCGCTCCTGCATCAACTCCATCAACTCATTTGCCTTGTCAATTCCTCCAACATCAATCGTCAACATTCCGCCAAAACCATATTCCTTGTTCATCATTCTCTGGAAAAGCTTGTTGCCAGAATGAGATTTCAAACCTGGATAAACTGTTTTTAGACCATCAGATTCAAATTTTTCAGCCAAATAAAGCGCATTCTCACTATGTTGCTTCATTCGAATATGTAGCGTTCTTAAGTTTTTTAAAATTGAAGCAGCGCGTAAACTATCCATTGCTGGACCTAATAACATATTGGCGCCATCATTTACATTCCGTAGTTCATTTATAAAATCCTGTGTTCCACATGTAACTCCGCCCATTGTATCACTGCTGCCATTTATAAATTTTGTTAAACTGTGCAAAACTATATCCGCACCTAATTTAGCTGGCGAAATACTTAAAGGTGAAAAAGTATTATCCACCAATAATTTTAAATTATGTTTCTTAGCAATTTTTGAAAGCCCTTCAATATCAGCTATTTCAAGCAAGGGATTACTAACCGATTCACAATAAATTATCTTTGTATTTTTAGTAATTGCAGCTTCAACTTGATCGAGTTTTGTAATATCTACAAAGGAAGTTTCAATATTTAATCTTGGCGCGAAATTTTTTAAAAAAGCATATGTTCCGCCATAAATTGTACGACTTGAAACCACGTGATCTCCAGCTTTACATAGTTGTAAAATTGCTGGTGTTATAGCTCCCATACCACTTGCAGCAACGTGAGCAGTCTCTGTTCCTTCCATTGCGGCAAGGGCTTGTCCCAAATATAAGTTTGAAGGTGTGGAATGTCTTGAATATAAATAACAACCATCAGCATTTCCTTCAAACGTATCGAACATTGTTTTTGCTGATAGAAATGTATAGGTTGATGAATCTGAAATTGAAGGATTTACACCGCCAAATTCGCCGAAATATTGTAAATCTTGAATTTCGTCCGCTGGTTTAAAGGTCATTATCTATTTTTTTGAAGTTGCTTGCAATTTACCGAAATTTGAAAGGATTGTGAAAGCTAAATATTTTTTGGATACTTTTTTTTGAATAAATAAATAAAGTGATGTCAAAAATTTCAACATCACTTTATTTTTATAATTTAATAAAATTAATCCCTTGCTAATTTAATCTTACCAAGTTTTGCCTGCCAAACTTCTAATTGTTCTTTGTGCTTTGCTATGTTTTTATAAACTTCTTTAACTAACGGATTATTTTCATCTACGTGATGAAAAAAACTAATGTTATTTTCAAGTTGTCTTATTTCATTTTTGGTTTCATCAATCTTTTTTGAAATAAAGAAATGCTCATTGCGCAACTTTCGCTCGTCTTCTTGATTGACCATTGTATCAAGTTTATTTTCAAACTTTAACAACTCGGTTTCCTTTTTGCCTAAATCTAGTTTTTGGAATAATTCATCCAATTGCTTATTGAATTTCTGTGTAATTTGGCGCTTATTATAAGGTACGCGTCCAATTTCCTTCCAATTTGCAATGTAGGTTTTAATTTTTGCAAGATCGTCTTGATGATTTCCACTCATTTCAAAACCAGACAACTCGTCCAACATTTTTTGTTTGTTCTCAAAATGTTCTAGTTCCTCTTTATTTGCTTCATTTTTCTGAGCATTCAATCTTTCAAAGTAATGGTTGCAGGCACTTTTAAATTTTTTCCAAAGTTTGTCACTATCTTTTCTAGGAACGTGACCAATTTTTTTCCAGTCGGCCTGTATGCTCTTATATAATCGAGTTGCTACTTCAGTATCTTCGTTGTCCTTGTTTTCTTCAGCAATTTTTATAAGTTCTTGTTTTTTTTCTAGATTAGCATATTGTTCTTTTTTCTGCTCTTTGTAAAAATTATTTTTTGCACGGTTAAAATCGCCCGTTGCATCTTTAAATTCTTTCCAAACTGACTTATTGTTAGCACGAGGTACACGACCAGTTTTAAAATACTCATCACGTAAAGCCTGCACACTTTTCATACTTTGCTGCCAAGCGTTATGACTATCCTTCGTGCTTGTAGAAATTTCACTTATTTTAGAAATAAGTTCCTGCTTTTTAGCAAGATTATCTTCGTATTTTTTCTCTTCTTTATCAAGTATTTCTTGACGTTTGTCGTGTATTAATTTAGTTGCATCACTAAATTTATCCCACACTTCATCTCGATGTTCTTTAGCAACTGGTCCCGTTTCTTCCTTCCACATTTTGTGAAGCATTTGCAATTCGCGGAAAGCTTTATTAACATCATTTTCCTGAGCCAATTCTTCAGCACGCCCTATTAACTTCAACTTTTGCTCTAGGTTGTGTTTAAAATCTAAATCTCTAAACTCTCTATTTAAATGTAAAAAGTCGTAGAAATTTTCCACGTGATGGTGGTAATTATTCCAAACGGTATTGTAAACATCTCTAGGAATTGGACCTGCAGTGCGCCATTGCTCTTGTATTTCCTTAAAATGATTGTATGTTGAATTTATATTTTCTTCGGTATTCCATAGACCTTTTAATTCTTCTGTTAAAGCTTCTCTTTTTGAAAGATTAGCTTGTAAGTCCTTCTTTAAACTTTTATAATGGTTGTTGCGCTTTTCTTTATACTCAAAATAAATTGAATTGAATTCTTTCTTTAAAGGAGTACTGTATTGAAAATCAATAATATTCCCGCCTTCAGCTAAAAATTCTTCCTTTTTTGCTTCTAATTCTTCATTAAACTTGGCGTTGAATTCTGTCTTTATTTCTTCAACTTCGTTCTTTATTTCTTGAATCTTCTTGGAGTTCAATAAATTTTGAAGTTCTGCAATGAGCTGTTTTTCTGAAAGCGAAGCATAATCTTTATCTTCTGTATCTTCCTCGTGTTCATCATCTTCAGAAGATGTTACTTCGTCCTCGTCTTCACTTTCATTATCAACTTCAGATTTTGCAGCGGCTGATTTTTCCAAAACCTCTTCTTTTTGACCAACACTTTCCAAACTTTCTTTTTGAGATTCTTTAACTGGACTTTTTGACTCTTCTGAATTTTCTTTATTCTCGGCACCGTCAACCGAATCATTTTCTGTGGAAGTTTCAATGCTACCAGCTTCGTTGGAATCTATTTCTGTTTCGGCTTCATCTATTAAAGCTTCTCCAAGTACATCACCATTTTCTTCAGTTTTGATATCATCCTGTGAAGCTTCAACCTCCTCAAAATTTTCAGTTTCATTTGCAACCGCTTCTGTATTTGTATTTTCTTCGGAAGCTTTTAAATTGTTGTTTTCAGTTTTCGTTTCAGGATTTGAAAGGTCTTCAGATGATTTTTTGTCAGACATTTTTTTCAATGTTAAGGTTCATAAAAAATAAAGGCTCAAGATAGCAACAACTGCCCAATTAGCAAAGAAATGGAATGTATTTAGGGTGTTTTTGACTTTAATTTTTAGTCATTCCAAATTTCCCAAGCTTTTTCAGCTTGAAATTCTAACATTCTTAATCCGTTGCTTATCCGTGCGCCTTGTGCTTTGCCTTTAGAGAGAAATGCGGTTTCAGAAGGATTATAAATTAAATCGAATAATACGTGTTTATCATTAACAAATTGATACGGAATTGTGGGAAAATCTTCAATCTTTGGAAAAGTGCCAACGGGTGTACAATTGATTATAAGATAATTGTTGCTGATTATTTGCTCCGTAAGCTCAGTATAAGAAAGTTGGTTTGCGCCTGCATTTCTGCTCACAAACGTGTATTCAAATTCAAGCGATTTTAATACATATTCAATAGCTTTTGAAGCACCTCCGGTACCAAGAATTAATGCTGTTTTTTGTTGAAGCGGTAAAAATGTTTCTAAAGATTTTTTAAATCCAAACCAGTCCGTATTATAGCCTTTCAATTTTCCGTTTGCGAGAAATTTTATAGTATTCACAGCGCCAATTTTTTCAGCAATTTCGTCAACCGAATCAAGGAATGGGATAACCTTTTCTTTGTATGGGATCGTAACGTTTATTCCTTTTATTTCTTTTTCAGCTAAAATAGATTTCGGAAACAACCCAATTTCTGCAATATCAAAATTTTCATAACTAGCTTGAATACCTTCACGTTCAAACTTTTCAGAAAAGTATGATTTTGAGAATGAATATGAGATATTTTTCCCTAGAAGTCCGTATTTAGGCATGTTTTGATTTTCTGTAGTTATCGTACCAATCTAAGCTTAACACTATTGCAGCACCAAAAATCATAAAAAAGATTGCCCACAAAGTTTCACCCGAAAATGAATTTGGAAAGTAACGGTCATAATCCATGATTATCTCACGTTGATGGGCATCGTGCTGTATATTTCCATAAGCATCTAAAGCATAAATTTTTTCTTTCCAAGGCCAAACTACTCCAAGAGAACCTGCAATAAAACCAATAATTACAGCATATGTTGCTTTTTTGTATCTTTTTAAAACATAACCTAAAAGATGAGAAAGTGAAACTAGTCCAACCAAAGAACCTATTGAAAATGAAGTTAATACTTTTAATAATTCAATGCGTTCCGGGTTTTGTACAAAGGAAAAATCAAGTAGAAAAATATCAGCTATCGTATCAAATAATGCATTAACGGCATCAACCAATAACAGAACATAATTTCCTAATAATATTAAGATAAATGAACCTGAAAGTCCTGGTAGGGTCATTCCCGAAACGCCAATTATTCCGCAGAAAAAAACAAAGAAAAGGTTGCTGTTTTCTTTGGCCGGTTCTAAAAAACTTATGGCAACACCAGCAACTATACCGCAACAGAGATAGGCAACATACTTACGATTCCAAACTCCGAAATCTTTAGCAATAAAGTAAATTGAACCGATTATCATTCCAAAAAAAGTAGCCCAAACGTACAATTCATAATGGATGATTAGGTAATCAAGAATTTTGGAAATACTAAAATAACTAATTATCATTCCCAAAATAAGCAGCCACAAAAACTGACCATTTATATATCTATAAAAACTCGCAAACCTGCCGCCAATAAGCAACTTAAATGCTTTTCTGTTTATTTTTTGAAGGGAATAGATAAATTCCTCATAAAAACCAGCAACAAACGCAACAACACCGCCAGAAACGCCTGGAACTTTATTCGCGGCACCCATAGCAAGTCCTTTTAAAACAAGCCAAATTTTATCTGAAAAACTTCTATTTGGGTACAAGGATTTTTATTATTTGAAAGTTGTCAATAAAAGTCTATTTTGTTAATTTATAAGTCGCATTTTAATATTAATTGCAAAAGCAAACCCAGCGATTTTTACTTTTAATAATTGTCAATGTCGAATAAATATTATGATCAAAATTGAATTTCAAATTTATGCAAATTCGTCTTCGAAAATTCATTCAAGTATAAATCCGCTTGCCAAAATTTGAGTTACTCAACTTTTTTATTTGCAACTCGTTCTAAAATAAAGATACTTAAAAAGCCAAGTATGCAGAAAATTATTGCTAGAAGTATTTTTGGGTCTGCCTCATAGTAATTTGGTAATATACTTCGGTCTATAAACGGTACTTTTTCTCCATTATGATTTAAGCGATATTCTAAAACCTCTTTCCAAGGCCAAATCTTGTTTAATGCTCCAATCATAAAGCCAGTTAAAATGGCTAAGATCAAGTTTTTATGATGTTTGAACATCCAATTTAAAGCTTTCGAAAAAACTTTAATTCCAACAATTGCACCTAAACCAAAAACACCCAATTTCCCCAAAGCAGCTGTTATCACAGACCAATCTAATTTTGAAACTCCTTCGCCCAATTGTGTTATTGTCCCAATTACTGATGTATATGCTCCCAAAAGCAATAAAATAAAAGCGCCAGAAATTCCAGGCAAAATCATTGCTATAATTGCTACAAAACCAGCTAAAAATAAAAACCAAATTGCATCTGGAGAGCCAACTGGATCTGCAATCGTAATCAAATAGGATAGGGCAGAAGCTATTATTAAGGCCAATATAGTCTTTGTATTCCAGCTAGTTACTTGCTTTCCAACAAATAAAATACTGGCAATTACAAGCCCGAAGAAAAAGGACCAAACTAAAACAGGATGATTATCTAAAAGCCACGTAATTGCTTTAGCTAATGAAATTATACTAATGCCGACACCTAAAAAGAGCGCTACTAAAAAGGATAGATTATATTCTGCCCAAGCAGTTTTAAAATTTTCTTTATTCCAAATTTTGAAGAAGCCTAAATCTAGTTTATGAATGCTTTCAATCAACTCCTCATAAATACCTGATATAAAGGCTATGGTTCCGCCTGAAACTCCTGGAACAACATCTGCGGCACCCATTGCCAATCCTTTTGCGGTTATGACTGCATATTGTAAAAATGTACGGGATGCCATATTTTATTTATGTTTTGCCCAAAAATACACAAATTGAAATGTCTAGATGTGTAAGCTTTGAAAAAAAACTAACTAAGATTATATTTACTGATTTTTAAATATTTATATAAAACAAAACCTCACTATATGTTTTATAGCGAGGTTCATTTTTGTTCAAAATAATCTTGTTTTATTTCTTTGATTGTAAATTCTTATTAACATTCATAATATCTTGGACTGAAGGAATTTTTAAAACATCTGGAAATAATTCTTCTAAAATGATTACAAATTCGGGATCCGTTTTCAAAGCGTTAGTTAAATGAAAAGCTCCTTTATGCGGAACGTTTTCTGTATAAAAAAGTCCTGCAAGTCTATATTCCACTTCTGCCATTTCGGGGTAGAACTCTAAAGACTGATTAAAATTATTTATAGCTGCTTGATATTCACCTAACTTTATTAATAAATCTCCACGTGTTAACCAAGATTCTATTTCGTAATTACCTAATTCCAATGCTTTTCTGTAGCCAACTTCGGCTTCTTCAAAATTGTTTAAGTGGTGGTTTATTTTGCCATAACGTTTCCAATAAAGCACATTTTCGGTATCAATATTAATGGCTTTGTTAATGTAATAAAGCGCTTTTTTGTAGTTCTTATTTCTAAAATAGAAATCAGTAATTGCAATCCAACCTTTATCCAATAAAGTATCTTCTTCAACACATCTTGTATAAAATTGAAGTGCCAAATCTTTATTTTTCATTTTTTCGTAACATTTGCCAATTCTCAACAAAGCAAAAGATGTTGGATCGTCAAGGACTAATGTTACACTGTAACTTTCAATAGCCACGGCGAACTTGCCCATTTTTTCAAGAACTTTTCCCTTTTCCAAATAGGCGCCGATAAATTTATCGTCACTTATTATGGCAAAATCAAATGCAGCTAATGCTTTTTTATATTTTTGAAGATTATAATACATTTTACCTAACTGTAACCAAGCAACTTCGCAATACGGATTTTTGTCCAAATAATTATTTATAAAATCGATTGCTTCATCTTCTTGGTCCAAAAATTCAAAACAATAAATAATATTATATAGTGCAGAATAATCTTGCTCATCATCTTCCAAACACTTCATAAAATAGTATTTGGCATTTTCATAATCTTCCAAAAACATATATTCCATACCCAATAATGCCAATACATCAAATTCATCTTCGGTAAGTTCCAAAGCTTTTTCTAGCAAATTAATTGCTTCTTGGTGTTTATCTCTGCGTGAAAGTATATTCGCTTTTTGAATAAAAATTTCTTCGTTAGATTTTTCCAACTCGTATAATTGGTCCAAAAGGGTATCTGCGATATCCAACTTATTTTCAAAGATGAACATTTCAATTTCGAATAACTTAAGGTTTGTAGATGTTGGATGTTGCTCCAATCCTAATTTTGTCGCTTTTTTGGCTAAAGCAAACTTTCCCGTCTCTAAATAATGATGTACAATGTCTTCAAATTCTTCAGAATCAAAGAAAAGTACACTATTAGTTTTCAACATAGATTCAAAACGGACTAGTGAGAAGTTGTTGTGCTCGTTTGGAGGTACCTGCATAGACGGTGTTTTAACGGTTTCTTCTATTTTAAAGATACTAATGATAAAGGAAGTTCAATAGTTATGCCGCTTTTGTTGTTAACAGGCTTATTAACACGATTTTTGAAGCGTAACAAATTGTTTGTCAGTGTATTCTATTGGTTTGCTGTTGCAATTATTTTATCCATCACTTTTGTCAAGATGGCACAACCTTCTTCAATTTCAGAATTACTAATTGTCAACGGCGGAGTTATACGTATAGCTTTTGGTTCAAAAAGTAACCAAAATAGAATAAGACCTTCATCTTTGCAACCTAAAATTATACTGTTCGTGATGTCGGCCGAATTACAAATTATTGCAAGCATCAAGCCTTTGCCGCGTACTTCTTTGATAAGTGGATGCACCAATAATTCTCTAAACAAGGCTTCCTTTTCAAGCGTTTGTGAGATAATATCGGTTTCTGTAAGTTCTTGTAATGTTGCCAAAGCGGCGGCGGCAATTACGGGATTTCCGCCAAAAGTTGTAATATGTCCGAGTTTTGGATTGTCTTGCAGCAATGCCATAACTTCCATTGAAGCTGTAAATGCACCAATTGGCAAACCTCCACCCATACCTTTTCCCATCACGAGAATGTCTGGAGAAATACCGAAATTTTGAAATCCGAACAATCTTCCCGTTCTGCCAAAACCAGGCTGTATTTCATCTAAAATCAATAGCGCTCCCATTTCGGTACAACGTTGTCTTACTTTCTTTAAATAATCATTTTCAGGCAAAATAAAACCAGCGCCACCTTGTATTGTTTCTAAAATGATGCAAGCTGTTTTCTTTGTAATTTTTTCAATATCATTTAGATTGTTGAAGGTGATTGCGTGGCAATCTGGTACTAAAGGTCCGAAAGCTGTTTTCCGCTCTTCGTAACCCATTACGCTCATTGAGCCCATTGTATTACCGTGATACGCATGGTTTGCGTACAAAATTTCGGTTCTTCCAGTAGCTCGTCTGGCTAATTTTAAAGCGCCTTCAATTGCTTCTGTACCACTATTTACAAGATAAGTTGTGTTTAATTTTTCAGGCAATTGTGCTGCTAATAATTTTGAAAGTTCTACAGCTGGTTTTTGAATATATTCGCCGTAAACCATAACGTGCATATACTTTTGCAGTTGTTCGGTTACAGCATTTACAATACGTGGGTGACAATGTCCAAGAGAATTTGCCGAAACACCAGCTACAAAATCCAAATGCGCTTGTCCTGAAATATCATAAATATAGCTGCCTTTAGCGTGCGAAATTTCTAACGCCAGCGGGTGAGGAGTTGTTTGAGCCTGATATGTAAAAAAATCATTCTTCATAATTATGTGGAAGAATTTTGAATTTTTAAATTTTTTTCTTCGGAATTGAATCTAACGTTTTCAAAACTTTTTGTTTTTCATTTGAAGGTATTGAATCTGAAACTTTTCCATTTTCTTGATATTCTGATTCTTCTGTTTGCGGGACAGGATCTTCAGGATTATTTTGAAGGTCTTTCGGCTTTAATTTTGAAGCATTGGGCAATTCAATTTCCTTTTCAGGAATATCTTCAAAAAAGGTTTCTTCAACTTTTGGCAATGGAAGTCCTGAAATTTTCGGTAATATTGGAACAGGTTTTCCTTTGAAAAGATCTTCAACAGATTGCAATCTCTCTTCACCTCGATATTCAAAACCTGGCAATAATCTTGAATTTTCAGGTAACTGAGAAGGTGGATAAACCTTTCCCTTTGCCTGTTTTATAAAACGTATTCCTGTAATTTGTTGGCTTTCAAGATACATTTGAATGCTGCTTGAAAGCGTGTTATCTATTCCTATTAGCTCATCTTTATCATTTCTGGAAAAGAATATAACCTGTGCGTTTTTATTTACGTTTACAGTATCCAATTCATTATTATGAAACAAACCAATCAATCGTTCGCCTGAAACTTGATTATAACCTGCGCTATCTTTTTGAATTAAAAATGCATTATTGAAAACCTTCAGCGTATCTAATTTATCAGTTATAATGTTATTTAGCAAATGAATTGTATCCCCTGTCATTTGACTTTCGCCACTCCATAGAACAGGATTTCGCAGTAATTTAGTAATACCTATTTTCTCGTTAACGTAGATAGAATCACACTTTCCACTTGTTGGATCTTCATTTAATTTACCAGGTTTAAAAAGCCTAGCTTTGTAATAACCTCTTAAAATTCTGTTTTCTGGTTTTCCGGTTACCCTTAATGTATCCGCATGAACATAAATTGAATCGCCATCTCGAACTGTTACAGCAACTGCTCGTTTAGTTATAAAAACGGAATCTTTTTCTCTGTATACTTCAGCATAATGACCTCGAATTATGCTTTTATTTAAAGTATCAATTACCCTAATATTATTTGTTGCGCTGGCAAAGCTTTTATTTCTATCAAAATATATACTGTCGCCGTAAAGGGTTCGGTTTTCGTAATCTATTTTGTTGTTTTTTACGCCGTAACCCGTATCGCCTCGTGTATCATAATAACCACGTTCAAAAAACATAGTACTCGTTTCGCTTACAATAGTTGAAGGTCCGTAGAGATACGCTTTTCCAGTTTCCGAATAAAAATCGAGCTGATTACTATTAACAGTATATTTTGGATTTGTAATTACAACATTTGAAAGAAATTGATATTTTTTTTCATTGGCATAATATCGTCCAACGCGACTCGTCAAAGTACTTGCGGTGTCTATAACCGTTCCGCCAGTTCTATAAAAAGCTTGCTGTTTTACTCTATCAAAATAAAGTGTATCTGTTCGTAAGGTTGTTTTTGGTTCTGTAAAAACTACATCACCGCTTGCAAATGCAAATTTTGTATTACCATTGTATTCACCATAGCGGCTAGTCATATTTATGGTGTCGCCTTGGGTAATTCTAACTTTTCCGTATGCTTTTACGAAGTTGTCTTTTAGATATACATAGGCTTGATCGCAATACATTTCGACACCTTCGTGAACAATGTAAACTTGTCCCGCTTCATCTTTTGTGTAGATAATTGCATCAGGAAATTCCGGCTTTTTTTCAAGATAGCCAGAAACGATATCAACTTTTTGTTTTTCTTGTGCGTAAAGCCCGCTTCCGAAGAAAATTAGGCAGCAAATAATTGATTGATGTAGTTTATAAACTCTCAAATATTTATTTTAGTGGCTAAGGATAACCTTAATAGTAGTAAGAGTTTTTTATAAGCTTATTTGTGAATTGTCTGACTTCTATCTGGCCCAACTGAAACTATCTTAATAGGTACATTTAATTCTTTCTCTAGATATTCTATGTAATCATTTAACGGTTTTGGAAAATCTGCTACAGATTTCATTTTAGTTAAATCTTCTTTCCAGCCATTCATTTCAGTATAAACTGGTGTTACATTTTCTGCTTCAATATTGTAAGGAAAGTGATTAATTTCTTCACCTTTGTAGTTGTAGGCGGTGCAAACTTTTAGTTTATCAAAACCGCTTAAAACATCACCTTTCATCATCATTAATTGAGTAACGCCATTAATTTGAACCGCATATTTTAATGCAACTAAATCTAACCAACCACAACGTCTTGGTCTTCCAGTTGTTGCACCAAATTCTTTCCCAACTCTTCCCATAGTTTCTCCAGCTTCATCAAAAAGTTCTGTAGGAAATGGGCCACTACCAACTCTAGTCGTGTACGCTTTAAAAATACCGATTACTTCGCCTATTTGATTTGGAGCAACGCCTAAACCTGTGCAAGCACCTGCCGCTGTTGTGTTTGATGATGTTACAAAAGGATACGTTCCAAAATCTATATCTAATAATGAACCTTGTGCACCTTCAGCTAAAATAGTTTTGCCAGCTTGCTGCGCTTGGTACAAATATTCTTCACTATCAATAAATGTTAAGCTTTTTAAAACTTCAACCGCTTCAAAGAAAACGGATTCTAATTCGGCTAAATCGTACTGGATTTCAACGTTATAAAAATCAATCATAGCCTCGTGCTTATCAGCTAAAGCGCGATATTTTTCCTGCCAATTATCCATTTCAAGATCGCCAACACGAATACCATTTCTACCGGTTTTATCCATATAAGTTGGCCCAATTCCTTTTAAAGTTGAACCAATTTTTGCCTTTCCTTTTGAAGTTTCACTTGCAGCATCCAACAATCTGTGTGTTGGTAAAATAAGATGCGCTTTTCTTGAAATTAAAAGATTTTTCTTAAAATCTATATTAAACTTGGAAAGATTGTCAAGTTCTTTCTTAAAAATAACGGGATCTATAACCACCCCATTTCCAACAACATTTATAGCCGTTTTATGAAAAATACCGCTTGGTATAGTATGTAAAACGTGTTTAATACCATCAAATTCCAACGTATGTCCAGCATTTGGACCACCTTGAAAACGCGCAATAATATCATAATTGTTGGTTAAAACATCGACAATTTTTCCTTTGCCCTCGTCGCCCCATTGTAAGCCTAACAGTAAGTCTACAGCCATAGTTATATTAATTTTCTTTGGAAACTTCTTCCTTTTTATTTCCGTAGAAATAGAGTGAATGATTTGTAATTTCTATATCGAAAACTTCTTCGATTGTTTGTTTTATTGATTGAATTCGTGGATCACAAAACTCGATAACTTCGCCATTACTGAGAATTATATGATCGTGATTTCTGTCAAAATACGATTTTTCGTAATGTGCTTGGTTTTGACCAAATTGGTGCTTTCTAACCAAACCACATTCTAAAAGTAATTCTATTGTATTATAAAGCGTAGCACGGCTTACACGATAATTTTTATTTTTCATATCTATGTACAAAGACTCAATATCAAAATGGTCTTCGTGATCATAAATTTGTTGAAGTATTGCGTAACGTTCCGGAGTTTTACGGTGTCCTTTTTGTTCTAAGAAACCTGTAAAGACATTCTTTACAATTTCTTGATTGGATATATTGGTTTTGGTACTCATATTGAAGAAGCAAAGTTACTAATTTAAGCTCGTGTAACTTTGTCTATCCCATTAATTTTTTTGATGTTTTCCATAAGATTTTTCAGAATGTCCTTATTTTTAACGATAACAATTATTTTCCCGGTAAATACGCCGTCATCACTATCAAAATGTACGCTTTTCATATCAATATGAAGGTTATTGGAAATTACTTTTGTAACGGTATTTACTAAACCTATGGTATCAATTCCTGAAATTAAGAGATTTGCCTTGAAATCGCGTTGAGTAGAATCTACCCAAGTAGCCTTCATTACACGATAACTATAATTGCTTTGCAGTTGGATTGCATTGGGACAATTAGTTTTATGAACTTTAATGCCTTCATTTACGGTCACGAAACCAAAAACAGCATCACCTGGAATTGGGTTACAGCAACTCGCCATTTTATAATCTAGACTTTCTTCTTCCTTTCCAAAAACAAGTTGGTCGTATTTTTCAGTGATTTCCTCTTTATGGACATCATCCGGAACAGTAGGTTTTCTTATTTTATTTTTAAAGAAACTTATAAATGCATTCGATCTTGATGAAGCATATTCTTTTAATTTGCTATTATCAATAATGCCAGCACCAACGCGGTAAAATAAATCCAAACTGGTTTTTAATTTGAAGAAAATTACCATTTCATTTATTGAACGCTCATCTAAAGTCATTTTTAAAGACTTTAATTTACGTACTAAAATTTCCTTGCCATCTTCAGCTATTTGTTTTTTCTCATCGTTAAGTGATGCTTTTATTTTTGAACGAGCCCGTCCAGAATTTGCATAATTAAGCCAGTTAGCTGATGGTTTTGCTTTATCTGAAGTAATTATTTCTACTTGATCACCACTTTTAAGTTCGTGACTTAACGGCACCAACTTTCCATTAACCTTTGTTCCGCGAGTATGCATTCCAACTTCAGTATGCACGTGGAAGGCAAAATCCAAAGCGCTACTTCCTTTTGGTAAAGAGAACAAATCTCCTTTTGGTGTAAAAACAAAAATTTCTTTTGAGTAGAGATTCAATTTAAACTCTTCAACAAAATCTATTGCGCTTATTTCACTATTTTCTAATGTATCTTGAAGTTTATTGAGCCACGTCTCTAAAGCTTGATCTTCCTTTTCCTTGGTTTTATATTTGTAATGTGCGGCAAAACCTTTTTCGGCAATCTCGTTCATCCTTTCGCTACGAATCTGTACTTCAACCCATCGTCCTTTTGGACCCATTACGGTAATATGCAAAGCTTCGTAACCAGTAGATTTTGGGGAGGAAATCCAATCTCTTAATCGAATAGGATTTGGTCTAAAATGGTCCGTTACAATACTGTAAATTTTCCAAGCGAGGAATTTTTCATTCTCACGGTCACTTCTATAAATAATCCTAACCGCAAATTTGTCATATACTTCATCAAATTCAACATTCTGCGCCAACATCTTTTTTCTTATTGAGAATATAGATTTTGGGCGCCCTTTTATATCATAATTTAGTTTTTCGGCATCAAGATTATCTTTTATAACTTTTGAAAAGGCTTCAATATATGAATCTTGTTCCTCTTTACTTTCTTTTATTTTACTTAAAATATCGTGATAAACATTTGGTTCAGTATATTTTAAACCCAAATCTTCTAATTGAGATTTTATGTTGTAAAGACCAATACGGTGGGCGAGTGGTGCATAAATATAAAGAGTTTCCGACGCTATCTTTTGTTGCTTATCCGGTGGCATGCTACCCATTGTCTGCATATTGTGAAGACGATCCGCTATTTTGATGATGATTACACGAATGTCCTCATTTAACGTTAAAAGCATTTTACGGAAGTTTTCAGCTTGCATAGAAACGTCTTGACCAATGCTCATATTGCTAATTTTGGTAAGACCGTCTACAATTTTCATAACGGTTTTCCCAAAAAGTTTTTCAATATCTTCTAACGTATATTGAGTATCCTCAACTACATCGTGAAGTAGTGCAGCGGCAATAGATGTAGCATCTAAACCAATTTCACTTGCCACAAGTTTAGCAACGGCAATAGGATGAAAAATATATGCTTCCCCACTTTTGCGGCGTTGTTCCTTATGTGCATCTACCGCAAGGTCAAATGCAGAACGGATAAGTTTTTTATCTTCTGTGGTAAGTGTTCGATAACTAATCTTGAGCAGTTGTTTATACTGCCTTGCAAGCTCCTTTTTCTCTTCTTCTAATGCAACTTCTGTCATAACCTAAAAGTACAACCTTAGTTTATTATAAGCAAATAAGAAAAAATGAAATTTTTAGAGAAGTTTTTAGAGTTTAGCTGTAATCTTTTATCCTTTTGAAAAGATGAGATTGTTATTTCCTTTGCCTTTTTGCCTCAAAAATTAAAATCCCTGCGGCTACGGATACGTTCATGCTATCAATCTTTCCATCCATTGGAATTACAATATTTTGAGAACTATTTTGTAGCCACAAATCGCTTAAACCTATAGCTTCAGTGCCAACAATGATTGCAGAAGCATTTTTAAAATTACAAGTTGAATAATCAATTGACGCCTGTAAAGCCGCACAGTAAATATCAATATTTTTAGATTTCAGAAACTCAATTATTTCTGAAGT
>JBBSOK010000028.1:0-28422 GCA_038259825.1 Flavobacteriales bacterium | reverse complement strand
CTGCTAATAGCTGTGGTTTTTTGGGTTTTAACAAAATTTAGCAGAGAATATACCGCTGCCGTTGAAGCTCAAATTAATTACATAAGCGTTCCAGAAAATGTATCTTTATCTCCAGAAAATAAGCGGAACATAACTTTTGAAGTTACTGCAAATGGTTTTGATTTTTTATTCTACCAATTTAACCAACCAGAAATTTCGGTAAGTGTTTTAAAATATTATGATGAAAATAAAACCAAATTATTTGTTTCTAAAGAAGATTTGGTAGGCTTAATTTCAAATCAAATAACAAAGAACCTTTCGGTACAAAATCTATCGGTTAATGAATTGAATATTTACTTGGATAAGTTGATTTCAAAAAAAGTACCGGTAAAGGTCAAAACAGATTTCGGTTATAAAAATGGTTTTAAAGTAATAGATTCAATCAAGATAAAACCAGATAGTATTACAATTTCAGGTCCTTCAGAAATTATAAAGAGTACGAAATTTATTGAAACAAAATTACTTTCTCTTCAGGATATTAATAAATCCTTTTCTTCAAAAGTTAGTTTAAAGCAACAAGATAATACGGAATTGAAGTATAGCCCAAATGAAGTGATAGTTTCAGTTAAAGTAGATGAATTTTCTCAACAAGAAGTTACCATTCCAATAGATGTAATTAATTTGCCGCCTTCCAAATCCATTAAAATCATTCCACAAAATATAACAATAACATTTGATGTTTCTTTAAGGGATTTTGGAGATATTCTAGATACTTCATTTAAAGTGGTATGCGATTTTAATGAACGAAATTCTGAAGAAAATTTTATGACTCCAAAACTGGTGCAGAAACCAGACAAAGTTAGAAACGTAGTTTTAGATGCTAACAAAATAGATTTTTTACTATTTAAATGAAAATAATCGGACTTACAGGAGGAATAGGGAGCGGTAAAAGTACCGTTGCCAAAATGTTTGCCAAACTTGGTGTACCGGTTTACATTGCAGATATTGAAGCGAAAATATTAATGGATACGTCTGCTACTATTAAGCAAAAGCTCATCGATCTTTTAGGTGAACAGGCATATAACAATGGGGATTTAGACAGAAAATACGTAGCATCAAAAATTTTTAATGATAAGCAATTGTTGGAAAACATGAATGCTATTATTCATCCTGCTGTGCGCAAACATTTTCAAAATTGGGTGAAAAAACAAGATGCGCGATATTGCATTAAAGAAGTGGCAATATTGTTTGAAAACGGCGGCTATAAAGATTGTGACATCACAATATTAATAGTTGCCCCGCAGAAAGTTCGTATTCAACGCGTAATGGAAAGAGATAATGTTAAAGAAGGTGATGTAAAAGCACGCATAAAAAACCAATGGTCCGATGCAAAAAAGAGGAATTTGGCAGACATTATTATCAACAACGAAAATCTTCAATCCGTTGAAAAACAAGTTTTAAAGCTCCATCAAAGATTTAAAGCGTAAGTCTAGTATTTATGCCCTATTCGGACTGTTAACATTTGGTTAAAGGGAACTTTACGTAAATGTTAAAATATTACATTTGGGGAATGAACAAAAAACTTTTCGTCCTACTAATAGCTCTTATGAGCCTTTCGTTGTTGGGGATAGTATTTGTTCAAGGTTATTGGATATCCAACGCTTATCAAACTAAAGAAGAGCAATTTAGCGTAAATGCTAAGCAAGTGCTTGTTACTGCATCCAGAAATATTGAGTTGCAGGAAATTGAAAAGTATTATTTAGCGTACAGTAGGCTTGCAGATAGCTTAGAATTACCGGATGAAATGTCTTTTACGGAATTAATGTATAAAACGCAAAGTGAAAACAAAAACGAAACATACATTTTTTCTGATGGTATATTAGAACAGGATTACAAACTTTCTTCTGGTTTTTTTGATACTCAGATTGATACAATTCAATTCAAAAAAATTACCAATAAACAAGTTAAAACGACAATTACAAAAGGGGTAGATGGTAGTAGCACAACTACAAGCAGAGAGGAAACTTTTAACAGGTTGCCAGATTATGAGCGCAACCAATTTGAAAAAGCTTATAGTAGGATTGTTGCTAAAACACCAATTCACAAACGTTTAAGTTTTGAACAAGTACAAAAAGCTTTGCAGCAAGAAATGGAAGAAAGAGGAATGAACGCAAAGTTTGAATTTGCAGTTTATGATAAAAATCTTTCTACAAAAGTTCATAGTAGTAGGTTTGATCAGGTTTCAACTAGAACATATTCAGTCCCTATTTTTGAAAACGTAAAGGAAAAAGTTGGTTACACTTTAAATGTGAACTTTCCTGAAAAGCAAAAGTTAGTTTTAAATTCAATTTTAGGAATGGCTATTTTATCGCTTGTTTTTACTGCGGTTATTATATTAGCTTATAGTAGTGCAATTTCCCAGATATATAAACAGCGTCAAATTTCACAAATAAAGAGTGACTTTATTAATAATATGACGCACGAATTTAAAACGCCAATAGCAACTATAAACTTGGCTTTAGATTCACTTAAAAATCCAAAAGTAAAGGACAATAGAGAATTTTTAGAAAGATATTTGGGTATGATACGTGATGAAAATAAACGTATGCACACTCAGGTTGAAAATGTGTTACGGATTAGTAAGCTCGAAAAAAATGAATTGGATTTGCCAAAAGAAGTTTTATCGCTACACGATGTAATTGATGATGCAATAACCCATGTAAGTTTAATTGTTGAAGATAGAAGCGGTTATATAAAGACTCACTTTGGCGCACTAAAGAGTTCTATTTTAGCCAATCCATCTCACTTCAGCAATATTATAGTTAATATTTTGGATAATGCCATTAAATATTCCGAAGACGAGCCTAAAATTGATATCTATACAGAAAATGTTAGAAATAGCATAATTTTAAAAATTAGGGATCAAGGAATGGGAATGTCCAAAGCGGTCCAAAATAAAATATTTGACAAGTTTTATCGCGAAGCAACGGGCGATATTCACAACGTTAAAGGTCATGGTCTTGGCCTTGCTTATGTAAAGCGAATTTTAGACGACCACGATGCACAAATAACCGTTGAAAGCGAAAAGGGTAAAGGAAGTACCTTTATCATTAAATTACACTTAATATCTTAATAATATGGAAACTGAAAACAAAAAAATCTTGCTAGTTGAAGACGATCCAAACTTTGGAACTGTACTTAAAGACTACCTTGCAATGAACGATTACAATGTAACCCACGCCAAGAATGGTATGGAGGGTTTTGAAAAATTTAAAAAGGATGATTATGATCTTTGTATTTTAGATGTAATGATGCCTTATAAAGACGGTTTTACCTTAGCAAAGGAAATCCGTGAGAAGAATGAAGATGTGCCGATTATTTTCTTAACTGCAAAAGCAATGAAAGAAGATGTATTAAAAGGTTACAAAGTAGGAGCAGACGATTACCTAAACAAACCTTTTGACAGCGAAGTTCTTTTAATGAAAATTAAAGCAATTATCCAAAGAAAAGCAACGGATAGTATAGCAGACAGTAAACAATTTGAATTTCAAGTTGGTCATTTCTTCTTAAATTCTAAACTTAGATTTTTATCTTACAAAAAAGGAGATCCAATTAAATTATCACCAAAAGAAAATGAGCTTTTAAGGTTATTAGCATTACATAAGAACGACCTTATGCCGAGAGAATTGGCGCTTACGAAAATTTGGAGAGATGATAATTATTTTACATCAAGAAGTATGGATGTTTACATTGCCAAGCTTAGAAAATATCTAAGTACTGATGATGATGTTGAAATAATAAACATTCACGGCGAAGGCTTTAGGCTTGTTGTAAAAAGTGAAGTTGAAAATTAATATTTAAAAAAATATTAAGTGTAATATAAAAGGTTGCTCAAATTAATTTGAGCAACCTTTTTATGATTACAGGAAACCTTAAAACCTGCAAATCAGTATTCACTAAACACTTAATTATATAAGAATTACATTTTGTTTATACTGCCGGAGCTACTATTGTTAGAATTAATTTCTTGAGGGTTTCCATAGTAACTTATTTGGCCGCCGCTGCTAGCTTCGCTATCTAATCTATCTTGTACGGTTACAGTAATATCACCACCACTTGATGCATCTGCTTTTGCCGTTGCCACGGTTAGATCTTTTGCTCGTATGTTACCGCCGCTACTTGCTTTGGCTATAAGTTGTGAAGCTTTCCCGGAAACGGAAATCTGTGCGCCACTACTTGTTTTTACATTTATTTCTTTTGAGAAAATATCAGCTTCAATAGCTGCGCCGCTGCTAGCTTCTAAGGTAAGTATTTCATTTTTTAATTGACCTTTTACATCTATTTCGGCACCACTGCTGGCGTCTATCATTTTTAACAATTTGAAAGTTACATAGATTTTTTTTGTGGCACTGCCAGATAAATTTTCGTCGGTAGTAATTTCCAATCGTCCGTCTGAAATTGAAGTTTTGATATGTTTCTGTAAGTTTTCATCACTTTCGACTTCAATTGAATTAGTTTCACCTTTGGTCAAAATTATTTCTAATCCGCGGTTTCCGATAATTTCGTCAAAATCTTCAGAAGCATTTCGCATTTCCTTTACAACATTCCCGTTTCCTTCTTTGCCAGTATTAATATTAAAATTACAGGAACTAAAAAATATAGTTGATGCAATTAACAATAATGTTATTTTGATGGTTTTCATAATTTATAAGTTAAGTTGATTTATTTTAAAAATTCTAGTTGCCTCCAACTTTAATGTTTAGTGTATCTTTCTCGCTCTGCAACTTTATATCCATTCCGTTTTCATCAATTTTTATATAGCTTTTACCATCTTTAGATTTTTTTTCAAATTTATCACCTTTTTTAAGGTCTATATTTACTTCGTCCTCCCAACTACCTTGGCTGTTATTTAAGTTTTGTAAAGAATCTGAAGATTTTTCGTAACGCTCATCTTCATTTTCTACATCAATTGGGCAGTTAAGACATTCATTATTATTCTCAAGAACTCTAACAAAATATCCCGTCTGTTGGTAACCAAAGCGGTCGTTTTCAGAAAAACCTTGTATAAAGGATTTTGTGCTTTCTTCAGTAAACACAACAGTTCCTATTGGTAAATAAATATAAATATCTATTTCTTGGTCTCTAAATTTGTTTTCAGGATTGGTAAGAAAATATCCGTCAAGATTCAGTTTTTTATTGGAATAGTTGTAATTATAGCTAATATCTTCTGCATTTTTCTTTGCTTGTAAAAAGCTACTACCTTCAGCAGTTTTTTCAATTTCAATTTTTCCAATACTATCTTTTGTACTTCTAATATGTAAATTAATGTTATTTGAGTACAATTGTTTTTTCTGATTTTTATCATATTTAATCTGGAAGTCTCTATCTCTATGTACTTTTCTTTCATATGCAGCATCCGCCAACATGGCAATACTTATAGTGTCCCCAACGCGAATAGGCAAGTTACTTTCTACAATAAACTGTCCATCGTAAGCTTGTTCTGTTGCCAAGCGTATTCCTAAAATACCAAGACCAATTAATGAAGCAACCCACAATAATAGCAATACAATTTTTGCAGTTCTACCAATAGATTTTAAGTTGGTCACCAATAATTTAAGACCCAAAATTAATAGGACAAAAAATGGTATGCCAACGGCCAACATACTCAAAATAGATACCAGCCAAATGGGTGCGTTGGTTACGTTGGCAATTTCTACATAGTCCATTACTTCTCCAGTACCCCAAATATCAATACTTCCTACAGTGAAGAAACCTACTACTAATGATATAAGTACTAGAAGTGCTATGAGTATTACAAATACACCAATTACTTTTCCAAGCACTTTGAAGAGCGATACAAATAATGAACCCAAGGAGTCAAAAAAACTGGATGACCCTCTTTTTATTTGTTTACCGTATTTGTCGTAGTCAACATTTTTTACTCTGTCGGCAACATTTTCGTAGCCTTCTTTAAACTTTTTTTCAATATTTGAAATATTGATAGGTTGTCCAGTCATTTTTAGTTTTTCCGAGGTAGTCTCAGCTGGCGGAACGATAATCCACAGCAGGATATAAACGAGAATTGGCGAGCCAAAACCTGCAACTACAAGAATTGCCCATATAAGACGAATCCATAATGCATCTACCCCAAAATAATGTCCCATTCCTGAGGAAACACCACTAACAATCTTGTTATCTACATCACGGAAAAGTTGTTTGTGTTTGGCATTGGCACGTGTATAATTTGAAGATTTTTCGGAAGTTGGTTCATCTTCAAAAATTTCTTCGTCTACACTATAATCTTCAGGTTGTCCCATAACGGCAATAACCTCATCCAATTCTTTTAATGAAACAACTTGAGCCGATGTTACAATCTTTTCTGAAAATAATTCGGCTATTCTCGCTTCAATATCCTTTATTATTTCATCTGCACCAACTGGATCTTTAATTGATGCTCTAATGGCATCAAGATATCGGGTAAGTTTTCCAAAAGCATCTTCGTCTATGTGAAAAAGGGTTCCGGCTAAATTTATGTTTACTGTCTTTTTCATGGTGTTTAGTTTTGGCTGGTTACTTTGTTTACCGCTTGGCGTAATTCATCCCAAGTAGTGTCTAATTCTTTTAAAAATTGTTTACCGGTTTCGGTTAGGTCGTAATATTTTCTTGGTGGTCCTCCAGTGCTTTCTTCCCAGCGGTAAGCCAGTAATCCAGCATTTTTAAGTCTGGTAAGTAATGGGTAAATTGTACCTTCTACCACCAACATTTTTGCATCTTTTAGCGTGTCTAAAATATCCGAAGTATACGCTTCGCCATCTTTTAAGATGGAGAGAATGCAGTACTCGAGCACTCCTTTTCGCATTTGCGCTTTTGTGTTTTCAATTTTCATGTTTTCAATTTTTTATGATTCTGGTTGTAGTGTCATTTAAAATATAAATGTTTACTTCTTGACTAAAATCCAGCTGCTCTGCGCAGTCTATCTTGTTGATTTTTGCTGTGCTTTGCGTACTTTGTGCTACTTGCGAGCCCAAAATGCTTAGTACAAAGGCCAATAATAGATTAAATAAAGTGCTCATTTTTTGATTGATTTAGTTGATTGGTTTTGATGAATGGTATGCTAAAAGGGTATTTGTAATACTCACCGCGATTGGCGTGAATAGTTGCATTAATAACTGCATAAAGTTCGAAAAATAAAAGACCTAGGAATAAAAGTCCTGCAATAGAGCCAAGTAATATATATCCTGAAATATTTTTAATTTCCGAAAAATGTATAGTGTGTTGGTTTTCTTCCAGAGCTTGTATTAAACTTATAAAGTCGCCAGCCAGAATTACTACAAAGGGAATACATAATAGCCCGATTAAAAGCATATAAACTAATATGCTTAATTGAAAATTAATAGCTTCCTTTCCGTGGTCATCAACAAAATTGTTCTCTCTATTGGTTGTCCATAATAATATTGGAGCAATAAAATTGCCAAAAGGAATAAAGTACTTTGAAAAAGCAGAAAGGTGAATAAGTGCAGCAACATTCTTATTGCTTGCCGTTATTGAATTGTTCAAGTTGTGTAAAGTAGAGTCCATAGCTTATTAATTTCTTATACAAATATATGTCTTAAAAACAGTAGTATGTTACACATAGTACTGTAATTAACATTTATTTAACAAATAAGAATTCTATATAATCGGCATAAGTAACTGTAAATTAGTCATATATGGGTTAATTTATTTTTGAAAATTTTTTCAATTTAAAATATTGCATAATTCATTGGTGCTAATAAAGTGAATATAAGTACGGCTTTAAACTTTAAAGTTTTTAGTTTCTTTACATTTTTCATTATAATAGTATCTTCGTATAATATCAGTTTTGTTATGAAAATCACCAATCGAAAAATAAATACCTATCTAATGTTCAAACTCCCATCCGCGTATTTATGCGGAGTACGGGTAAAATCTATTTCGGAAGAAAGTTGTGTTACTACTGTTAAGCATAAATGGATTAATCAAAATCCATTTAATAGTATGTTTTGGGCAGTACAAGGAATGGCGGCCGAATTAAGCACAGGTACTTTGGTGATGAAACAAATACAAGAAAGTGGTTTAAAAATATCTATGCTGGTAGCAAATAACAAGGCAACTTTTACAAAGAAAGCAACTGGCAGAATTCACTTTACCTGTAAAGACGGATTTAAATTGAAACAAACCATACAAGATTGCATAAAAACTGGAGAAGGACAAACGTGTTGGATGAAAGCTGAAGGAATAGATAAAGACGGTATTTCCGTCAGCGTTTTTGAATTTGAATGGACTTTGAAAGTGAGGAATTTAAAGCAATAAAGAATTGCTAATAATTATAACTATCTAAAAATAAGATAAATAAGTTTTAAATTTAAATTCTTCTTATGTACGATGATTTAATTTCTTTCTGTGTTAAGTAATTTTTTTAAAAAGATTAAAGCGCTTCATTTTTTTTAGTATCTTTAAAAAAATCTAAAATAAAATAGCCTATTCAACACTGCTACTTCAACCAATTCCTTTAATTAATTAGCTATGGCAAGAGCAATGTACGATTATACCAAGGCGGTACTTAGTAAAGTAAGCTTTGATGCAAATTTGTTCTGTAAAGAGTTAAAAAAAGCGCTAACCCGATTACTCCCTTACGAAGTTGAGGAACTAAGAATTTGGGTTAATTCACTCATACAACAGAACCCTCAGTTAAATCAATGTTTGATTTATCTTAATCCTTAAAAATCAAAAAAAACCCTTCAATTAATTTTGAAGGGTTTTTTATTTAAATTTTTTTTCCTGCTATTTGGTAGGAAGAGGACTGATTATTTTTACATCTTGAAAACGTATCGCTCCTCTAATTACGCCACTAATTATGTCGTAAAGCACGTTGATAATCTGCATTTTTAATTCACTTTTACTATAAATTAAACTAACTTCTCTTGCCGGAGAAGGTTCTTCAAAGTATCTTAAATTTTTCGCTTGTTCGGTATGCAAGTCAAGCGTATGCAAATAGGGTAGAAGGGTCATTCCTAAACCTTCATTACTTAACTTTATAAGTGTTTCAAAACTTCCGCTTTCTAATTGAAATGGTACGTTACCACTTTGGGGAGTTTTACATAAATTTATAACTCCATCCCTAAAACAATGGCCGTCTTCAAGCAAGAGAATATCTTCCAAATCTAAATCGGAAGTTGTAATTTTTTTACTTTCGTGTAATCTATGATTCTGCGGAATGTAGCCAACAAAAGGTTCATAATAAAGTGGTCTTTCTTTAATTTTATCATTGTTTAATGGTGTTGCGGCAATTGCAGCATCTAAGTGACCTTCGTATAATTGTGATATAATTTCTTCCGTTGTAAGTTCTTGAATGTGTAAATGTACTTTGGGATATTTATTTGTAAAGTTTTTTAAGAACATTGGCAACAACGTTGGCATAACGGTTGAGATTATTCCCAGTCTAAAATCGCCACCGATAAAACCTTTTTGCTGATCTACCACATCTTGCATTCTATCGGCTTCATTTACAATATTTTGTGCTTGGCTTACTATTTTTCTTCCAATATCGGTAAGCTCAATTGGTTTTTTAGTTCTATCAAAAATTAAAATATCAAGTTCATCCTCCAATTTCTGGATTTGCATACTTAAGGTTGGTTGTGTAACAAATGTTTTTTCTGCTGCACGCGTAAAGTTTTGATGTTCAGCAACTGCCAAAACATATTTAAGTTGTGTAATTGTCATTTCTTAAAAAGTATTAGTATATCAAAAATACGGATAATTGATTAATCTTATAACAATAAAACTAATAGAAGATTTTATTTATACTAAAAAACCACGATAGCTTTTTGGCAAATCGTGGTTCATTATTCTTTGCAAGAAGTAACAAGCAAAATATTACATTCTTATTTCCATTTCAAGTGGTTGGTCTTTAAGTTCAAAGCTGGAGTCAGACCAACTTGGCGGACCCATGCTCATTACATTATTTGATGCGCCATAAGGTTCGGTGGGCATACCATTTGGTTCAAAATCCATTTGATTGTTTCCATTTTTATCTTGAAAAAGTAAAATCGCATATGTTCCGGCTGGTACATTTTCAAAAACAGCAACGGATTTTCCATCTTTTACGGGAGCGGAAGCAGACATTGTTGGAGCGGCTACCATAAAAACATCTTCGGTATACAGACCCAGGACAATATTGCCTTCGTTACTTTGGGTTGGTACTGTTATGGTTATTGTTGTTCCATTTTTTTCTGAAAGTTGCTCAGATTGTGCTTGCATAAATATTGAAGTTACAGCAAGGCTAATTGTTAGGATAATTGTTTTCATAATATTTGGTTTTAGATTTTTAATAATTTATATAACAAAGATGCTGTGATTTGTCGTACTTAAAAATTTGAAAATACCGAAATGTAGGATATGTTAGATGAATTGTATTTAATAAAGAAACTGCTTCGAAATCTGAGTTTGAAATAAAGCTTTGAATGGCTCAAAAATATTCTACTTAAAAGAAGACACTTTTATCAATTGAATTCAAATAATCCTTATAACAAACCTCTAGCCTTAATTTCCAAATACTTATTAATTGTATTAACCGTTAAATCTTCTGGTGCAGTAAGTACTGTTTGAATGCCTCTTTGTTGCAATTGTCGAACCATCAATAATTTATCTTGTTCAAATTGTTGGGCGATTGTTTGATCGAAGATTTCGTTAATATTAGTTGCAGGCGTTTCGGAAAGAGATTTTAATTCAGTATTTTCAAAAAAGATTACTACTAAAACGTGTTTTTTGGCAATAGCCAATAAGTATGGCATTTGTCTATGCAAAGCAGAAATATGTTCAAAATTAGTATAAAGCAACAATAAACTTCTATGCGTAATCTGCCGTTTTACTAAACTCTGTAAAACTCCAAAATCTGAATCTAAAAAGCGGGAATCAATGTTGTAAAGCTTTTCAAGAATAGTGTTTAAGTATGTTTTCTTTGCAACAGCGGGCATAAAGGTTTCCAACTTATTGCTAAAGGTTGCCAAACCAACTTTATCACTTTTCTTTAAGGCTATGTTACTAAAAGCCAAAGCACTGTTTATGGCATAATCGACTAATTTCAAACCGTTAAAGGGCATTTTCATCACGCGGCTAGTATCAATAATTGAAAAAACAGGTTGCATTTTTTCATCTTGATATTGGTTTACCATTAGGCGTGCGTGCTTTGCTGTTGCCTTCCAATTAACCGTTCTTACATCATCTCCAACTACATATTCTTTTATTTGTTCAAACTCCATTGTATGACCAATTCGCCTAATTTTTTTTAAGCCAATATGCGACAAACGATTATCAATTGCTAAAAAATCATATTTCTTCATTTGAATAAACGAAGGATATACTTTTACCATTTGTTCTTTGTTGAAAGTATACCTACGCTTTACAAGACAAATTACGGAAGTTACATAGCAATTTAAATTACCAAAAACATATTCACCGCGTTCCACAGGCCTAACGCCGTAGGTAAATGTATTACGATCTTTACCTTCAATCTGAATGATTTTCAAAAAATCCCTTTTCTGAAATTGAACGGGTACTTCATCAATTATCGAAACTTCAATTTTGAAGGAATGTGTATTAAAGAGTTGAACAATTACTTCATTCATATCACTATTCGAAAATTTTTCGGGTAGAATACGTTCACCTATTAAGCCAGCTTTACTGTAAAGCATACTTAATTCAAATAAAATAGCAACAATTAAAGCGAAGGATATAATCCAAACGAATCCGTAAATTTCATTAAACCAATAACTAACTAAAAACAAAACGGCAAGCGCAGCCATTGTGTAGAAAAAGCGTGAGGTTAGGTATAAGGATTTTAGGAATTTAATCATATTAATTTGTAGTCTTTAGTTGGTAGACGGCAGGAAATCGATGCGTTTAATGATTAAAAGTTATGATTTTAAAAATATTTAGTTCTGAAAGGGTAAAAGCTTAGTTTCAAATTAACAGATTAACTAATCTTGAGTTTTTATACTTTGAATGAAGACTGCGACTGCCACTGCCCATTTTTTTAACGTGGAATTTCAACAGATTGCGCAATCATATCTATCACGGTTTCTGGTGTCATTCCTTCCATTTCCCTTTCTGGAGATAGAATTATTCTGTGTCTTAAAACGGGTGAAAGAGATTTTTTAATATCGTCCGGAGTAACAAAATCGCGACCATTTATAGCGGCATATGCTTTTGCAGCATTCATAATTGCCAATGAAGCTCTCGGCGAACCTCCCAAATATAAATGTGGATGATTTCTAGTTTTGTCAACAATTTGAGCGATGTATGAGAAAATCTTTTCTTCAATTATAATTTCCTGTACTTGCTCACGGTATTTTTTTAAATCCTCTGGAGATAATACGCCTTCAATAGCCGATTCTGGATTGGCTTGTTTTCTGGCGTGATGTAGTTTTAAAATGTTTACTTCATCTTCCAATTTTGGATAACCAACTTTTACTTTAAACAGAAAACGGTCCAATTGTGCTTCGGGCAGTGCGTATGTTCCTTCTTGCTCAATTGGGTTTTGGGTTGCAAGTACCATAAAAGGATATTCCATTGTATAGCGCTCTCCATCCATTGTAATTTGTCTTTCTTCCATTACTTCAAAAAGTGCGGCTTGCGTTTTGGCTGGAGCACGGTTTATTTCATCAATTAGAACTACGTTGCTAAAAATGGGCCCTTTTTTAAATTCAAATTCTGAAGATTTCATATTCAAAATACTTGTTCCCAAAACATCACTCGGCATTAAATCTGGTGTAAATTGTATTCGGCTGAAATCTGTTTTCAACGTTTTTGCGAATAGTTTTGCGGTAATTGTTTTTGCAATTCCTGGAACACCTTCAATTAAAACGTGGCCGTTTGCCAATAGACAAACAATTAATTGCTCAATAAATTCCTCTTGGCCAACAATAATTTTTGCGAGTTGCCTTTTAATTTCACCAACGGCATTTTTTAAATCTTCCAATGGAATTCGATTATTAAAATGTAGCTCGTCATTACCTATTTCTGGATTTTCCATCTGTATTATTTTTAAAAGCGTTTATCTTATTATATAGTAATTGCAACTCGTCAACCGACGTATTTCGTTGATTTTGAATTTTTTCAATAATGGTTAAAATATCTTTTGTTTCTTCAACAGTATTTCCACTTCTAGCCGCTACGGAAGTTACAAAGCGTGTGTTGAAACCTTGCTGTACAATCATATCCGTTGGAATTCTGAGCCGCACACGAATATATTCAAAAAATAGGCTAATTTGTTTTTGCGCTATTTGATGATTTTGTTTTTTGTCAATATACATCCCAGAAATTGTGCGGGTGTAGTCGTACGTTTTGTTCGTTAAAGGATCAACAATTGGTATGCTTCTCTGTTTACGTTTTCCTTCAAAAAATATAAAAAGTAATGCGCCAATTAACACAAAGTAGTATGCCCATTTTAAGTATTTGCTACCCAACAATATTTTGAGGAGTGATAAATTTATAGGTTTACCTTTTTTATAATAATTATCCCAATACACATTTTTACCGTCGTTAATGTAGGAAAGCACATTTTGAGTATAGTTTGCATTTTCTTTATCCAATAAAAAATAATTGGTAAACACTTGCGGTTGTGTGTGTATGAATATTGCGCCGTTGCCAACGGGAGCTTTTATAAAATTAACTTCTGGTTTTGTAATTTTTAAAACCTTTTCATACACTTGAGTAACGCCTAAAACCGTTTGATTTAAGGTATCTAGTTCACTTAAATGATTTATGCTAAAATCCCTATCGATTAAATATGGTTTCTCGGATTTTGCATTTTCGTTTACTAAATTAAGCAAAGGTTTCGTGCCCAAATTATTCAAACTGTAAGCTGTTTTTTGACTAAGGTTAAGGGTGTCTAAAATATTATCAGTTATATAGGAAGCTGAGATAAAAATGGTGTTGCCTTTTTCCGCCCATTTATATAATTTTTCAAATTCATCTTCGTCAAAAGCTGCATCTTCATTAACAAAAAAGTATGTTCCGCTTAAAGTTGAATCTTTTAAAACTTCAAAAGGCGGTTGGTTTATTTCAATTAAATTTTCAGCGAAAGCATCTGTCATTAAATCATGAAGAATATACGTGCCGAGGGGAATTTTATCATTCTTGTGATAGCTGGGAAACCAATTTACAGGTTGTTTTTTAGTAGCTTCCATATATACCATTCCCGCCAAAACTAGCAGTAAGCTAAAAAACATAATTTTTTGCGATCTAGACATTGGCTTTTGGTATTAAGTTTTCTAGATTGCTGAAGGTATTCTGCGCTTTTAAATAATCGCTTTCGGTAACATCAAAGTTTCCGTACCAAATATAATCGTAAAGGTTTGTTGCTTTTTGAAAATTTTTGTTGATTGGTTCGCTTTTTATTTCAGAAAAATAATCTGTGTTTGTTTTGTCGAATTCGTATTCAATTAATTCCGCTTCTTTCAAGTTTCGAAGTATTAATAGATAGTAATATCTTACAGCTAAGCGATAATTTTTCGCTTTTAAAGCTTTATCTATTAATTTTTTAATGTTTTTAGATTTAATTATTTCCTCTTCTTCGGTAAAGAAAACGCTTGGTTTTTCTTTGGATTTTAATAATCTAGCGCCCGGATTTAATTTAAAAAACAGCCAAATTATAAAAGCAATAATCCCAGCGATAATGAGGTAGGGGATTGCCTCAATTAAGAATGCAAAAAAACCATTGGCTTTATAATCGCCCAAGATCCAGTCCCAAAAAGAATTCCAAATATTACCTAACCACCTTTTAAACTGTGTCCACCAATTGGCTTCTTCAAGGTTTTCAGAATAATCAAAAGCGTTATCATCTTTATATTTTTCAACAATATTTTTATCGAAATTGGGAACATTTAAACTTCCATTTTCATCATATCGTATTGTTAAATTTGAAGTTGAAGTATCTGTAATTTTTTCATTTTCAAATATTTCAACAGAATTTATTGAATCCGTTTTTATAATACCTTCCTGCGCAACGGTAGAAAGTATTACTAAAAATGTTGAAATACCAAGAATGAAATATTTACGCATCTGGAAAATCGCTGTTTCCTAAAGAATCAATCTGCTCCAAAGTGCCGGTGAAGTTTTTCTTTTCATTTAAATTATAATATACAAAGGCCGAAGCTATAACGATTATACTGTATAACAAATACTGAAAAACCATTGAAATAGCGGTTAAGGTAACATAAATCCCATCAAACATTTGAGAAGGATCTGCCGAAATTTCCTCAGCTCCGGTGAATGTTTTAATAAAGAAATAAATGTATTGCGGCACCTGGAAAATGATCATTATAAAGTAATATAATAAGCCCACCACAAAAATGGTGGCGAAGGTTGCAAACCATTCATTTTTAATTAAGCTGAAACTATAACTTACGGTATCCATTGCATCTCGATCTTCAAATATTAAAATAGCAAAGGAAGCACCTAGCACAACGCCCAAATAAATTCCAGGTATTAAACAAAATAAAAATCCCACGAATGTAATTATTCCAACCAGAAAGGTTAATCCCATCAGTGACCAAAACTTCTGAAAAACCAGATTTTTAACTTCAATTTGGTCAACCACACCATTGTTTTTAATGTAGGAACGGATATATGCTAAAACGGTTCCGTAAAGTAATGAGTAATAAACAACGCCTGAAATAGCAAGCACCAAAATAGATATTATTATTTCTGGGGTAAAAAAGCTTCCTGCACCAAAAAATTCCAACATTCCAAAACCGCCCATAATATTGTTTCCGTAAAAAATATAGGCAACCAACATAATTAACAATGCTGGTCCGGCTATTTTTAGGATCATTGTAAAAAGTAATTTCCACTCGAGCCTAATGAATTTGAAAGTATCACTAAGAATTTCGCCAAGTTCGCGTTGCTTTTTAAATTGAATTATTTCAGGATTTACGTTTTGCATTTTTATAATTTCAATAAATATTTATAAAATTTAAATTGTTTGTTTTATTGACATTTTCTTTTTAACCGAATATTCGACTGTTGACATAAGAAGAAGTCACATTTCTTGTTCTTTCATTTTTGCCCTTAACCGTAATGGGTAAATAACATAATAATAAACGATTAAAAATAGCGAGCTGCCAATAATAAATATTGCCAACCAATCCGGCATTTCGGTATGTCTTGTAACAAAACCTTCCAAAAATCCTGCAATTATAAAAAACGGAACCGTGCTCAGCATAATTTTAAGTCCATCTTTGGCTCCTTTTATAAAAGACTGTAATCTTGAATATGTTCCAGGAAAAAGTATGCTATTGCCCAAAACCAAACCTGCACAACCTGCAATAATAATTACTGAAATTTCAATAGTTCCGTGTATCCAAATGGTTCGGGCAGATTCCCACAATAATCCTTTATCATAAAAAAAGTATTGAAAAGAACCAAGCATAATTCCATTTTGCATCATTATAAATACTGTTCCAAGGCTTAGAAAAATGCCATAAATAAAAGCGTAAACCGCAACGGTAATATTATTTATGGTTATGCCCAGAAACATATCTACTTGATTCATTTCTTTATAAACAGCCATCGGATCGCCGCTTTCAATATTATTCAACGTCATATTTACGTAACCGTCGCCCATCACTAATCTTACAAAATCTCCATCGGTTGCTGCAGAAAATGCTCCAATTATTGAAAACAACAGAAACACCCCAAAGGCAATGGCCAATTGTTTGTGGTGTTTTGAAAAGAATAATGGAAATTCCTTGGTGTAAAATGTTATAAATCGCGTTCGGGATTCGCGTTTTGTTTTATAAATTTTTTGATGTGCTAAAACAGAAAGTCCATTTAAATACCTTAACGTGTTGCTATTAGGATAAAAAGTTTGCGCATAACTAAGGTGGTCTGTAACTTCAACATATAGCGCACTCAGCTCATCCGGATTAATTTGAACATTATTACGCAGAACGCTTTCAAATTTTAACCATTTATCCTTATTTTGTTTCGCAAAAGCGGCCTCGCGCATAGAAAGCAATTTCTTTTGCTCAAAGAAACATATTTAATGGATAATTTTCAAATAGAAACAGCTCAAAATGTAAACATTGTTCAGAATGCGGCTGGCGTTGGCGAACGTATTTTAGCTTGGTTGATAGACTTGGTGATTATTGTAATTTATATAATCTGTATAAGTATCATTTTTAATGCGATCGATTTGCCCGATAATACGTGGATTATCTCCTTGACAATAGGATTGCCTATTTTTTTATATCATCTTTTATGGGAAATGTTTTGGAATGGCAGAACGCCAGGAAAAGCAGCTATGAAAATAAGGGTGGTTAAAATGGACGGCTCAAAACCTGCTTTTAGCAATTATTTATTGCGTTGGGTTATGCGGATTATTGAAATAAGCAGCACAGTCGGAGGTTTAGCGTTGGTTACTATTTTGTTGAACGGAAAAGGACAGCGCCTAGGGGATTTGGCCGCAACAACTACCGTAATTACCGAAAAACAGACCGTAAATTTTTCGCAAACTGTATTGGTAGATATTCCAGACAACTATATTCCGGAGTTTCCGCAAGTAACCGTTTTTTCAGATTCTGAAATGCAAACTATCAAAAATGTTTTTTTCGAAGCCCGCTATAATGGCAACCACAACCTAATTTTACGACTCAGTAATAAAGTTAGCAAAGTAATGGAGGTAAAATACGATGGAACGCCGATAACGTTTTTAGATAAAGTAATAAAAGACTATAACTACTATACCCAACAAATGTGAGCATATTATTAATAATTGATATTTTAGGAACAATTGCTTTTTCAATTTCAGGTGTTTTAACTGCGCTTAGAAAAAAAATGGATCCGTTCGGCATTTTAATTATAGCCTTTGTAACGGCTGTTGGAGGAGGTACTTTGCGGGATGTTTTAATAGGTTTCCCAGTTGCTTGGATGCGAAATTTGACATTCGTTTACGTAATTATCATTTCGGCTATTCTTGCGGTCATATTCAGAAAAAGATTGGGCTACATTCGTAAATCACTGTTTTTGTTTGATACAATTGGTATTGCACTTTATACAATAGTTGGCGTTCAAAAAGGACTTTCGGCAGAATTTCCCGCATTAATTTGTGTGGCGCTGGGGACAATGACAGCGTGTTTTGGTGGTGTAATCCGTGATATATTGTGTAATGAAATTCCGGTAATATTCAGAAAAGAAATTTATGCTACCGCTTGCATTGTTGGTGCAGTTTTTTATTTTTTATTGATGAAAACTACAATAGCCGAAGAATGGGTTGTGGTAATTTCAGGAAGTATAATTATTACAATACGCATACTTGCGGTAACTTTTAAACTTCAGCTGCCTAGTATTTATAGGAATTCTGAAGAAACAAAAAACTGACAATCAAAAAACTTTTTAAAGTTGAAAATTACATAAAATAGAAATTTTAAGATTCTTCGGAACTAAACAAAAAGAAATATATTTTGAAATTATTGAATTCAATTTCTGATTCATTTTCGATTTCAATTTCAAAAGTTTCCAAAGTCGCCACACATTTCTTACTTTTGCAAACCTTTTAATATCTATTCAATTTAATAGAAAATACAAATCGAAATTTTATGAATCTACACGAATATCAAGGCAAAGAAATTTTAAACAGTTTTGGCGTAGAAATACAACGCGGAATTGTTGCCACAACACCTGAGGAAGCGGTTGCTGCTGCAAAAAAATTAACTGAAGATACTGGAACAAGCTGGCACGTTATAAAAGCGCAAGTTCACGCTGGTGGTCGTGGTAAAGGTGGTGGTGTAAAACTTGCCAAGAGTTTGGACGAGGTTAAAAAAATTGCGGGAGATATTATAGGAATGAATCTTATAACACCTCAAACTTCTGCAGAAGGAAAAAAAGTACATCAAGTTTTAGTTGCTGAAGACGTTTATTATCCTGGTGATAGTGAGCCTGAAGAATACTATATGAGTGTTCTTTTAAATAGAGGAACTGGCAGAAATATGATTATGTATTCTACCGAAGGTGGAATGGATATTGAAACAGTTGCTGAAGAAACCCCACATCTTATCTTTCACGAAGAAGTAGATCCATCAGTTGGTTTACAAGCATTCCAAGCAAGAAAAATTGCTTTCAATCTTGGTCTTTCAGGAAAAGCATTTAAAGAAATGACCAAATTCGTAACGGCGCTTTACAGAGCATACAGCGAGTCTGATTCTTCTTTATTCGAAATAAATCCAGTTCTTAAAACAAGTGATGATAGAATTATTGCGGTAGATGCAAAAGTATCTATAGACGATAATGCATTATATCGCCATAAAGATTACGCGGATATGCGTGATAAGCGTGAAGAAAATCAAGTTGAGGTTGAAGCTAAAGAAAAAGGCTTAAACTATGTAGATTTAGATGGTAACGTTGGCTGTATGGTTAACGGTGCAGGTCTTGCAATGGCAACAATGGATTTAATTAAACAAGCTGGCGGTGAGCCAGCAAACTTCTTAGATGTTGGAGGAACAGCAGATGCTGAAAGAGTAGAAGCAGCCTTTAAATTAATTTTAAAGGATCCTGCTGTAAAAGCAATTTTAGTAAATATTTTTGGTGGAATTGTTCGTTGTGATAGAGTAGCACAAGGTATTGTAGACGCTTATAAAAATATGGGAACTGTAAATGTTCCAATTATTGTAAGACTACAAGGTACAAATGCAGACATTGCTAAGAAATTAATTGATGATAGCGGATTAGACGTTCAAAGCGCAATCGAGTTTCAAGAAGCTGCAGATAAAGTTCAAGCTGTATTAGCATAAACTCAGATTAAAATATAATAGAAAAGCCCCGCAATTTTTTTGCGGGGCTTTTAATTTTATGATTTTTAAATATTATTAATTAGAAACGCCTAAGTTTTTAGTTTTATTCTTGTTCAAGAACTTCGGTAAGTATTTTTTTAAAAACATCTACAGGTTGCGCGCCTGTAATTCCACTTTTTCTGTCAAAAACTATCGTTGGAACAGAATTTACACCTAAATTTTTCCAATAATCTTGTTTGCTTCTTACAGCCGAACCGGCATCATCATCTTCTAATCTTGCCAATCCTTCTTCTGCATTTAAGCCTACATCCAACAAAGCTTGTTTTAAAACATCTTTTTTAGAAACGTCTTTTCTTTCACTAAAAAAGGCTTTTGTCAATGTCATTTTTAACTCAGTCTGTTTTCCGAATTGTTTTGCATAGTCTAATAAAATATGAGCGTTAAATGTATTCGCCATTCTCATTTCATCAAAATAGTCAAACGTAAAACCCAGTTCAGCGCCAGCTTCAACCATTCTTTTTTGTGATTCTTTTTGTTGTTCTAAGCTAGAGCCATATTTTTCAGCAATATGTTCGTGTACATTTTGCCCATCTATAGGCATATTTGGATTTAGCTCAAACGGTTGCCATTCAATTTCAACGCGATCTTCAATACCTAATTCTGAAATAGCTTTTTCCAAACGTTTATAACCAATTGTACACCAAGGGCAAACAACGTCGGAAACTATATCTATTTTTATTTTTTCTTTCATCTCCTTTATTTTAAATTGATATTATATGTTGAATAAATCTCTTTTCAAATTTTGATTAAACCTAACATCCTTTACTATTTCCTCAACCCAGACGTCGTCTATAACTGTTGCATTCCAATCTGACTTTGTGTATTTACGATATGTAGCTATTAATATATTATTAAATTTTTCATATGTAACACGCATTAATAGTGGATCGCTCACGTTTTTAGAAACTACAGTAAACAAAAATTGATCAACTAATTTAGTAACAGGATTTATGTATAATTGATATGAATCTGCAACTTCATCACCAGCTGTTTTAAAAGTGATCTTTACAACCTCATACGTTTCTCCGTCCACGCTTTTTTCTCCTAAATACTTATAAATTATGCTGGGATCCAGTAATTTTTGCATCACTGCAAACCAATAAAAGTTAGTTTTTCTAGTTAAAACAACACTTTCAATAGCTGAATTTTCAGTATTTTCCTGTTCATTTAATTTTAACCAAAAGTCTTTTCCGTTATAGCCTTGTTGCATTTTACCATTCAAATCTGGTAGGGTTCTTTCGTGTATTATATAGGAACCATGAGATAATTCGCCATCAAAAATATAGGATTCTGTTGATATATCTTCTTTTTGGTCTGGAGTGCGATAGGTATAATTATAAACGACATCTTTTTGATCTAACAAGTCTTGATAACTGCCTGTTTTTTCTGTCATTTCATAAATTAATTCGTGTCCTCTATTTTGAAAATATGGTTTGTTGACTGCTATAACTTCATCTGGTTGCAAGGTTTGCGTCTCTCTGTTTTTGCAACCGATGAACAATGCGCTAAATAAAACAACAATTACTAAATTTGAATTGAACATATTTTGAATTTTTTGTCTAAGCAGTTTTAGGTTCCCAAGCGAAACTTTTGAAAGAATCATCCACAGGCGTATTAGCAATATGGTTTGTGTAGTTACTAATTACCTTTTGAGAAACACCTAGAATAATTTCTAAAACTTGTTTTTCACCATAACCTGTAGCGTAGAAAGCATCTAATTCGGCTTGATTTACGTTTCCTCGATTGCGGACAATCCGTAAAGTTAGAGTTCTCAAGGCTTCTAATTTTGTGTTTTCAAGAGGCGTCTCATCTCGTAAAGAATTAATTATTGCATCATCTACTTTCATCATTTTCGCGATTCCTGTGTGTGCAGGAACGCAGTAATGACAGCGATGCTCAACATTTATTGTTTGCCATACAACTGTTAATTCTTCATTATTAAACGATGAATTTGAAAACAATTCGTGTAATGTTTGATATGCTTCCAAAAGTTGTGGCGATTCTGCCAAAACACCGTGAAGGCCCGGAATCATTCCATAAGTTTTTTGTGAATATTGTAATAATACCTTACCGTCTTCTGGGGCAGATTCAATGTTGTGAACTTTTAAATTAGTCATAATTGTAAATTAAAATTAATAATTAGTGATAAATATCTAAACAGCCGTTTAGTTTTGGTAAAAAAAATTATATATTTTGAAAAGTCATTTCTATGTAATCTTCAATCTCTTTTTTGTTATTAACTCTTGTAGCTGCGGCTAAACCATGCTTTGCGACAACTAAAAAGTTTGCCTGTATTAAAATAGTTTCTTCATCTTTTGTGGTATCCATTCGTAACTTTTCAATAAATATCTTTTTGAGATTATACATAAAAGAAGACATTTGATTATTCAATATTTCATCATCGGTTTCAGAAAATTCATTATATGTATTTGTAATTAAACAACCTTTTTCATTGCCTGGTTGATTGCAAATAGCAACTGAATCGTAAAAAAATTGTTTGATATCTTTGCTTCCGCTTGTCGCGTTTATCAATTTTTCGAAAATCTGCGCCGTAGTAGTATTATATATCTTTAAACTTTCAATAAAGACACCGTGCTTACTACCAAAGCTTGAATAAATAGAAAATTTATTTATACCCATTTCATTTTCGAGCATGTGCATGGAGGTGTTTTTGTATCCGTTTCGCCAAAATAAACGCATAGCTTTTTCAATAACCTCGCTTTCTATATATTCTTTTTTTCTTGCCATTATAATTATAGTCTAAAAAAGATATTTTACTGTTACACAAAACTAAACGATTGGTTAGAAATAAAAGTTTATTTAACTTATATTTAAATTTTTTGCGCTACTTGTAAAACTCATTTTTTAAAATCTGGTTATTTCGATTCTATTTAGAAATTAAAATTAAAGCGAAAAATAATCAGAATTTTATCAGTTTTTTCTCTTGCACAACAGATAAATTTATCTCAATCCACCAAATTCTGCGGCTTTCTTTCTTCGATAGCTTTTTTATCTGCCATGGCTTCAAAAGCATTTGTAGATACCATTAAAAGCAATTCTTGTTCTTGCCCGATGGATTTCGTGTAGGTTTCGTCTACAGTTGGTTGAATTTTTAAGTAGTCCAACATCCAAAACATTTTTTGCACCATTATCGGGTCATGTTTGCAATACGTTCTAAGGCTTGCCATAACATTGTAGAGCAATTCTTTAAAAGTAATAATTGCCAATTTGAGGTTGGCTTTGCCTTTATATTCTATAATGCTACTGTCAGAAATCTTCATCCGCAGAGCAAATAGCTCAGTTAAATAATCAATGGCATTTACTGCTGTACCTGGGTCATTAATGCCGGGAGACATAGCTTTTACTGCAATTTCAGTTGTTTGTTTAAAGGCTAATGCATAATTATTTTCAACTAATTCGCCTCTTGCAAAACTTATGTTTGAAACTATATCTTTAATAAGTTCTTCATCTATTTCCTTGTTCGATTTTATAAATACTGCATTTTTTAATAGAAATAATCCTTTTGGTAAAGTGATATAGATTTTTACGTCATTTTCTTCACACATTTTCGCAATATTATCAATTGAAATATTTTGAAAATAACCACTTTTATTAGTTTTATATGAATGCCAGTTGTCCGTTCCTGGAAAGTTTCTAATTATGTTCAAATCTTGATCTTGTTCGCTTTTAATGATTTTATCCAGTCTAGTTTGGGCCTTGTTATAAATTGAATCTAGTATGTTGTTAATTTGAATATTCTGCGAAATTTGATGAATAAAAAATATAAATGCTCCCAAACATAGTATTGTAAGCGCAATACCAATTAAAATTGAAAGACCGGGAAGTGTATATTTTTTTTCAGATGGCTCAATTGTAAAGAGAATAAAAATATTGTAAATAATTGTAGATAGATAAATACCAAGAATTACTTGGTGACTTTTATTCGAAATTAAACCCGGAAGTAAACGAGGAGTAAAATTGCTTGATGCTTGGCTAAGTAAAAGCATTACCATGGAAAAACTAAATACCATTAGTGAAATTAATCCACCAATACATGCGCTTAAAAGGGTTAAAACTGTATCACCATCTTCGATCGCTAATAAGGGAAAAACCTCAATAAGTTCGCGGGATATTCCCTCTTTTTCTAAAATAGCCATTAACAGAGCGAAGAAAAATCCTATAGCTGCTATTAACGTTGGATAGAAGGCAATTTTACTAGTTAAGGCACCAAATGATGCTTTGAACTTATACAATAAGTGTTTCATAAATATTTGATGTATTGTAAAAGTAGAACTTTTAATGAAGTAGTCCGCGCATTAAACTATATTTTGCATAATCATCTCAGACAAAATGACACTCAAATTCAAATTTTAACAGACAAAAAGTCTGCTATTTCTAAATGGAATCTTTTTTGATTACCTCATAATATAAAAAATAAATTTAAAATCTTTATAATATGAGAACAATGAAAAATAATCCGAATTGGATACCGGCACTTTTTGATAACCTACTTAACGAGAATAGGTTAGACGTAAATAATTGGCAAAACTTTAGCACGCCAGCTGTAAATATTTCAGAAAATAAGGCGAATTTTGTGCTTGAATTTGCGGTTCCTGGTTTTCAAAAAAATGACTTCAAAATTGAAATCGAAAAAGATTCTTTAAAAGTTTCTTCGAAATCTGTTGAAGATAACAAAATGTCCGATACTGAAGAAAAAAATGATGCGGAAGCTGTAAAGTTTACTAGAAAAGAATTTAATTTTTCAAAATTTGAAAGATCATTTACCCTACCCGAAACAGTAAATTCTGAAGAAATTAAGGCAACTTATATACATGGAATCTTAAAAATAAAATTGCCTAAAGTAGAAGTGAAAGATATGAAGAGAATGGTTGAGATTTCATAATTGAAATTTAATTTGGTGAGTTAGTTGAAAAATGACCGCATGCTACTCAATCGGCATGCGGTTTTTTTTATCTCGGGCCTCGTCTTCTTTTTGGCGTAGTAGCAACTTTCCTCTCCATTTGCGGCGCATTATCACTATCCGAAACTGCCGCTTTTAAATCCCTCAACTCTTTTTCGGTTAAATCGCGCCACTGGCCATCTGGTAAATCTCCCAAGGAAATATTCATTATTCGTGTTCTTTTAAGGGCAATTACTTCAAAATTAAAATATTCGCACATTCTTCTAATTTGTCTGTTTAAGCCTTGAACCAAAATAATTCTAAAAACAAAACGGCTTACTCTTTCAACCTCACATTTTTTGGTGACGGTATCCAAAATAGGTACACCACGACTCATCATTTTAATAAATTCGTCGGTTACGGGTCTGTCAACAGTTACAATATATTCTTTTTCATGTTTGTTTCCGGCACGAAGTATTTTATTTACAATATCGCCATCATTTGTCATTAAAAGCACACCTTCACTTGGTTTATCTAATCTTCCAATAGGAAAAATGCGTTCTGGATGTTTGACAAAGTCTACAACGTTATCGTCAAAACGAGTATCGGTTGTACAAGTAATCCCAACAGGTTTATTTAAAAGTATATAAACAAGTGATTCTTTTTCAGAGAGAGATTTTCCATCAACTTTTACAATATCATTTGGCATTACACGATCTCCCAGCGTACTTTTTTCACCATTAACAGTTACGCGGCCTTGTTCAATTAAGGTATCCGCGGCACGACGGGAACAGTAGCCACTATCGCTAATTGCTTTGTTTAATCTTGTAGAGTCAGGATGGTTCATAGACCGCAAAGATAATGGATGGTGCGCATTCAATAAAGGGTTAATTTTAATTAAAAGCGTTAATTGAAATTACCTAATTGTTGTATTTTGCCTCGATTAAAATATAGGAATCTTTACTTGAATTTCGATTTTTACAATAAATAATATTAAAACCAACCAATGGCAATCTTAGGATCATTAATAAAAAGTGCAATAGAATTTAGAGATACAGTAGTTACTGAAACCACGCCTATTGAGGCTCAAAAAACTGTACTTAAAAATCTATTGGAAAAGGCAAAAAATACCTCTTTTGGAATTTATTATGGATTTACAAAAATGTTAGATTCTGATGATGCAGGTAAAATATTTTCTGAAAAAGTTCCTTATTTTGACTACGATAAAATTAATAACGAATGGTGGTGCCAGTTACATCACGGATTTGAAAATATTACATGGCCAGGAAAACCTTCTTATTTTGCCTTAAGTAGCGGCACTACTGGGAAAGAAAGTAAAAGAATTCCAGTAACGGATGAAATGATAGAAAGCATTAGAAAAGCTGGCATTAAGCAAGTAGGTGCTTTATCCAATTTTGACTTGCCTTCAGATTTTTTCGAAAAGGAAATAATGATGTTGGGAAGTTCAACAAATTTGCAGGAAAATGGAGAATTTAAAGAAGGCGAAATAAGCGGAATTAGTGCAAGTAAAATTCCTTTTTGGTTTCAGGGTTACTATAAACCAGGAGAGGATATTGCAAAAATTGATGATTGGGACGAGCGCGTTAAAACAATTGCAGAAAGAGCCAAACAATGGGATATAGGGGCACTTAGCGGAATACCTTCTTGGATGGAATTAATGTTGAAAGAAGTAATCTCGCACCACAAAGTTGAAAATATTCACGAAGTTTGGCCAAATCTTCAAGTATTTACAAGCGGCGGAATTGCATTCCAACCATACGAAAAAAGCTTTAATCAATTACTGGATAAACCGATAACGGTTATAGATACCTATTTGGCTTCAGAAGGTTTTATTGCATTTCAGCAACGGCCAGAAACTACATCCATGAAATTAGTTACAGATAATGGAATTTATTTCGAATTTGTAGAATTTAAACCAGAATATATTGACGAAAACGGTGCATTGGTTGACGATGCCCCTGCAATTACAATAGCTGAGGTTAAAAAGGATATAGATTATGTGTTGTTGATAAGTACGGTTAGCGGCGCTTGGCGTTATTTAATTGGAGATACAATTGCCTTTACAGATGTTGAAAAGGCTGAAATAAAAATTACCGGGCGCACTAAATTCTTTTTGAATGTTGTCGGTTCACAGCTTTCTGTCAATAAAATGGAAGTTGCTATACAAGAAATTCAAGATCAATTTGATATTGAAATACCTGAGTTTACGCTTGCAGCAGTCAAAATTGATGATGAATTTTACCATAGCTGGTACTTGGGAACTGATAGTAAAATTGAAGAATCCAAAATAGCCCAAGCGCTGGATCAAGCTTTACAGCAAGCTAACAAAAATTATAAAGTTGCTCGTTCCAAAGCATTGAAAGGTGTAAAAGTCAAACTTATTTCGCCTGAAATATTTTACAATTGGAGTGGTGCCAATAAGAAAAAAGGGGGGCAGGTAAAAATGGCAAAAGTAATGAACGAAGAAAAATTTAAAGAGTGGGAAGAATTTGTTCAAGAAAACAGAAAGCTAGATTAGAGATTTGATTATTTAGCAACATCTTCCAATTTTCCTTTTTCTATTAAATGCATTACTTCTTCGGGTGACATATAGAAACTGCGGATTCTATTTTTATATTTTTCTGACAAATTGGTGTTGTCTAAAATAAAGTTTTTTGTTTTTAAAATATAATCTCCCATTCCGTGAGCAATTGCAAATACGTCTGCAGCGCGTTCTACTTCTTTTAAATGAGCATCTGAAAAAAGATATTTTATACCAAAAACCATCATCCCAATGGTACTTCTATTTCTGTAATCCATCACGTGACCTAATTCGTGACCAATCCATCCAACCAAAACATCTTTTGGAATATCGGTAATTGTAAAATGCTCGCCATCAATTTGGATATTTTTACTAATTAAAATATGGTATCCTCTTTTATTTTTTCCTTTAAAAAAGCTTGTAAACGTAGGCTGTGCCTGCATTGTACTTTTCTTTATATTATCTTTAAACTTAAAGATAATTTTCGTGTTTGTTAATTCTGGATAGAAAGAAAGCGCTTGGAGCGCTTCTGCCGTAATAGATTCGGGAATAGTTTTATTAGCTAGATTTATATCTGCTTGATCAATCATTTTGGAGTCTGTGTTTTGGCAATTTAAAATATACGGAAAGCAAGTTAAATATCCTATAAAAAGTAAGTGTGAAATTTTTTCGATTTTAAAATTAAAGTACACTTTCTAGATTTTTTTGAAGCGATTTGATATTGTCACGAAGTTTAGCTGCCATCATAAAGTCCAACTCTTTTGCAGCTTTCTCCATAGCTTTTCTTGTATCGCGAATTTTCTTTTCAATTTGTGGTTTAGTTAAATACTCATTTTCAGCTTCAGCCGCCAACGTTTCTGCGGTTTCAAAAGTATAGGCTTCTTGTTTACTTTTAGTTAAAGAATTTTCAAAAGATTTCTTAATTGCCGTTGGTGTAATGTTATGTTTAGTGTTGTATTCAATTTGCTTTTGTCTTCTATATTCCGTGCCATCAATACAAGCCTGCATGCTGTTTGTTATTTTATCGGCGTACATAATTGCTTTTCCATTTAAGTTTCTTGCAGCACGACCAACGGTTTGCGTTAGCGACCGGTTACTTCTCAAAAATCCTTCTTTATCTGCATCCAATATTG
>JBBSOK010000027.1:0-28606 GCA_038259825.1 Flavobacteriales bacterium | reverse complement strand
CAAAATACGTATCTAAGATTTTTGTTAGCCCCATTTAACCAAATTTCTATTATAAATCTAACTAATAATATTAATTTGACACATTTAGATCTATCAGAGAATAATCTTAACTCAATTGATATTATAAACAATTTAAGCTTAGAATATCTTTACTTATTCTCCAATAATCTTTTGGGATTAGATGTCACTTTAAATAATCAATTGGAGGAGGTTGTCGTTTTCAACAATCAAATTGATTCTTTAGATTTTTCTAATGCATCCCAATTAATTTATCTCTACTGTAGTATAAATCAATTGGAATCCCTAAATGTCAGAAATGGGAACAACACAAATATTTCTGGTTTTTTTGCAGATAACAATCCTAATTTGGAGTGTATAGAAGTAGATGATCCGATATATAGTGAGGCGAATTGGCCCGATGTAGATCCCCAAGTAGTGTTTAGTGAAGATTGCAATCCGTTGGGCATAAGTGAAAATGTAATTGACAATTTGAGCGTTTATCCAAATCCATTTAACGACAAAATATTTATAGAATCCTCTGCAATTATTCAGGTTATTCAGTTGTATGATTTGCTGGGAAAGCTGGAGTTGGAAACCACACAAAAAATATTGGAATTAAATCATATAGTGCAAGGAGTTTATATTCTCAAGGTTATTCAAGAGAATGGCGCTTTTCAAAATTTTAAGATTATAAAAAATTAATGGAAGATATGGGAAGGATTTTTACAACTCTGGTATTTGTGTTTTTAATTTGCAAAGCTACTGCGCAGACAACATATGTACCTGATGATAATTTTGAACAAGTGCTCGTAGATTTAGGTTACGATTCACCCCCTTTGAACAATTTTGTATTGACGGCAAATATTAAGGATGTTGTGATGTTAGATTTAAATGGAGCAGGAATAAATGATCTTACGGGAATTGAGGATTTTGAGGCTTTGGAAATATTAAACTGCCCCTCAAACAATCTATCTAGTATTGATGTTAGTCAAAATTACAATTTATTGGAATTGAATGTCAGTAATAATAATTTAAACCAACTTGATGTTACAAATAATATTTCTTTGAGAAAATTAGGGTGCAATACTAATAATTTACTATCCTTGAATATAATGCAAAATACCCAACTGCGCTATTTAGCTTGTACATTTAACAATTTGAGTTCAGTGAATGTTACACAAAATATAATTCTAGATGAATTATTTTTAGATAACAATGCGATAAACGCCATAGATCTTTCAGAGAATATAGAATTGACTTTTTTATCCTTAATTAGTAATCAACTAACCGAATTGGATATTACGCATAACATAAACTTGAAAGTTTTACATTGCTCACTTAATTCCTTAAATTCTTTAAATGTTTCTCAAAATATTAATTTAGAGAGCATTCAATGTGTAGGGAATGAAATTAACGTTCTTGATATTTCACAAAATCCCGCTTTAGACTTTTTAAATTGTGGTTCTAACAATTTGTTAGAGATAAATACAGATAATAATTTGAATTTGATCTCTTTGATATGTGGATTCAATCAAATTCCAAATCTGAATGTTACACAAAATATTTTGCTGGAAAATCTTATTACGGACTACAGTGGTCTTGAGCAATTGGATATATCGTTAAATCCAAACCTAAAACAATTGTCCTGCAGAGGAAATCAATTGGAATCATTAAATGTGAAAAACGGAAATAATACGAATTTCCAATATTTTAATGCACTGGAGAATCCGAGCTTAACTTGTATTGAGGTTGATGATGTAGCTTATAGTGAGACTAATTGGCCAGATGTAGATCCCCAGGTAGAATTCAGCGAAGATTGCAATCCACTCGGTATAATTGATAATGAAATTGACAATTTAACCATTTATCCCAATCCATTTAATGACAAAATATTTATAGAATCCTCTGAAAATATTAAGGTTATCCAGTTGTATGATATGTTGGGAAAGCTGGAGTTGGAAACCACACAAAAAATATTGGAATTAAATCATATAGTGCAAGGAGTTTATATTCTAAAAGTTATTCACAAGAATGACGCTGTTCAAAATTTTAAGGTTATAAAAAATTAATGGAAGATATGGGAAGGATTTTTACAACTTTGGTATTTGTATTTTTAATTTGCAAAGGTACTGCACAGACAACCTCTGTCCCTGATGACAATTTTGAACAAGCCCTCATCGATTTAGGGTACGATTCACCCCCTTTGGATAATTTTGTATTGACTGCAAATATTGAAAATGTGGTTATGCTAAATCTAAATGGAGCTGGAATTAATGATCTAACGGGAATTGAGGATTTTGACGCTTTGGAGATTTTACATTGCAACGACAATAATTTATTGAGCATCAATGTTGGTCAAAATAGCAACTTATTGGAGTTGTTTGTAAATCTTAATAATTTAACTGAATTAGATGTTGCTAATAATGGTGCGTTAAGAAAGCTATCGTGCAATTTTAATAATCTCCTTTCTTTAGATATGACCCAAAACCCAGATTTAAGGTATTTAGCTTGTATAGAAAATAATTTGAGTTCTCTGGATGTTACACAGAATGTTCTCCTAGAAGAAATATATATTATTAATAATCAGATAACAGCGATTGATTTTTCACAGAATGGAGAGTTGAATTCTTTACTTATATCTCAAAACGAATTGAGTGAAATGGATGTTTCCCATAATACAAAGTTAGAAATTTTAAACTGCGATTTTAACTCTTTAAGTTCTTTAGATATTTCACAAAATTTGAATTTGGAGCGTATGGCGTGTGCAGGAAATGAAATCAATGTTCTGGATGTTTCACAAAATAACAATTTGCAATATTTGGATTTTAATTCCAATAATCTGACAGGGATTAATGTAAATAATAATCCTAATTTAATTTCTTTAAGATGTGGAAGCAATCAAATTTCAAATCTGGACCTTTCACAAAATATAATGCTACAATATCTTATTTCAGACTTCGGAGCTCTTGAACAATTGGATGTCTCGTTAAATGCAAACCTTAAACAACTGTCCTGCCGTGGAAATCAATTGCAATCTTTAAATGTAAAGAATGGAAACAATACAAATCTCCAATATTTTAATGCACTTGAAAATCTTAACTTAACTTGTATTGAAGTGGACGACCCCCTATATAGCGAAACAAATTGGCCCGACGTGGATCCACAGGTAGTATTTAGTGAGGATTGCAATCCGCTGGGTGCTATAGAGGAAGAATTTGAAAATATACATATTTATCCTAACCCTTTCAGGGATCAATTATTCATGGAAGCTGAACAACCAATTTCTTCTATTGAAATAAGAAATGTTCTGGGCGTGAGAGTTTATAAATCCAATACTATGGTCAATTCTATCAACTTATCCAATTTATCCCAAGGAGTTTATATTTTGAACGCTACATTTAAAAATAAGACAAGTCTCGTGACTCGAATTATAAAGAATTAAATTCGATTTTGACAAAATTTAAAGTTATGGCTTGAATTCTCTTAAAAATTCACTACGCTATCCAGAGCATCATCTGCATCTTTGTGGATGAAATTTGCTTGATAATTTAAAGTTGTTTTTAAATCACTATGTCGGTAAAGTTTTTGAAGCATAAGTGGATGAATACAATCTCCTGCAATATTCCCAAAACTATGACGCGCAATGTGCATAGTTATTTTCTTATTGATTTTAGCCTTTTTAGCGATTGATTTTAGATTGTCATTAAACCGCTTTGTGGCAGTTTTTCTCTTGTTATACAAATCTTTCGCATTTTCAGGATCAGCCTTTTTCAATTCAGGAAAAACAAAATCATCTTCACTTCTTTTATCATCTTTATATTGGGCTAGAATCTTCAGTACCTTTTCAGGAATTTTTAACGATAAAAGCTTTGCGTTTTTATGCATTCTGTAATGCAGTCTGTTATCATAAATATCTGACCATCTGGTTCGCAAAACATCAGAAACCCTCATACCAGCAAAATTGAAACTAAAAAGCCAGACATTTCTAGTATGGTTTTCAGACGGTTTGAGGTTTATTAAATTCTCAATCTGTTGAATCTCTAAAATATTTAGTCCTACTTTGGTAGTTTCAGGAAATTTGATTTTAATTTTATCGCCACCAAACGGATATAATTCTCTGCTTACAATTTTGTATTTGATTGCTCTATTAAATAATAGTCTTATAAATACCAAAATGTTCATTATTGAGGTTTCAGATAGAGAAAACTTAACTTTTAAAGTTAACATCAGTTTTTTAAGAAAACGTTCATCAATTTCTTGAAAAGACAATTGCTTCGAATTGTGATATTTTATAATAAAGCTCAACCACGCTTTATCAGTAGATAAACGATTTAGCTTTTCTGTACTTTCCAAATCGTCAAGATGCTCTTGTGCTAATTCAAAGAATGTAGCATTACTGCCAGAGGAATATATTTCTTTCTTAATTTGATTGGCAGAAGCATCCTTATGTTCGGATTGAAGCGTAATAAGAGCATTGTTTAGTTCAGAAAGTTTTAAGGATAACAAATTGTTCAAGGTTTTGAAATTTGTGTTTGATTTCTTAACCCGAATATTCTTTTCATCCCAATCTTCCAATTCAATATAGTGACCTATATATTGATATGTTGAGCGACGATTTTTTGTGATACGGATGGCAAGAGGATACAAGCCTTCTTTATTAGGCTTTTTGCGAAGAACTATTTTAGCGTTTGATGACATAATTGACCTGTTTTGCGTACGAAAGCCAAATCAGGTACAACATAGGTACAACATTCAATTTTGAATGTTTAGTTTACCAAGAAGTTTCCCTAAAGATACAAATTTATTAGGTTCTCTGGGTACAACATAGGTACAACAAATGTTGAAATCAATTGATATTAGATGATATCAAAGAAAATGACAAATAACATAATCAATTGAAAATGAATGGCTTTGGTGCTGTTTGGGTAAATGTACGCTAGACTTAGGATCTAGTGCCTTGCGGTGTGAGAGTTCGAGTCTCTCCGCCTGTACATAAAGAAAGCTTCAGTGAAAACTGAGGCTTTTTTGTTTTTATGAATTTTACATTACTTCAAAAAATCAATAAGAGCTTAACCCTATTTATTTTGAAAATAGAAATCGATTTGCAAATAAACAGATATCTTTATTAAAGTTTAGTCCGAATATTTAATGAAACTTTTAAAAATCATATTCTTCTTAGTTTGTACAACCTCACAAATTAGTTGTGTTTCTTATATTCAAACTACTCGAGACACTATACATATTTTCTATTTGCACGGAAGGATTGTTGAAGAACAAGGTAAAAACGCAATTAGTGAAGCTTTTGGTGCTTACGAATTTGACAGTATAGTTGAAGCATTGAAAGTTGAAAAATCAATAATTTATGCTGAAATAAGAACTGAAAATGTTGATGTTACTGAATATGCAAATAAAATCTCAAAACAAATAGATAGTCTACTGGAAGTTGGCGTTCTACCGAAAAATATAACTGTAATCGGCGCTTCAAAAGGTGCAATTATTGCGTCTAACATTTCTAATATAAATGAAAGTGCTATTAATTATATCTTTTTGGCAGGAAATAATAATTTTCAAGAGGAAAATAATAATTGGAAATTTCACGGACAAGTTTTGGCAATATTTGAAAAATCTGATTCAATCGCAGGTAAAAATTATGACTTTTGGCAACAAAATGAAAACTTTACAACTAAGTTTGACCAGCTGGAACTTAATACAAATTTAGGACACGGATTTTTATATAAACCTTTATCAGTTTGGGTTGAACCTGCAAAAAGTTGGATTTTAAACCAAAGTATTAATCTTCAAAAAAACTGATTGAGCTACCAATCCAAGTATCTTGAGTTAAATGAGAAACATTAATAAGTTCTCCTTTACTCATTCTTGTAAGGTTGATAACTGGTTTCAACTTATCGTTTTTATCGTCCCAAATATACAATATGCGAAGTTCAACTTTGCTGTTTTTCTCCGTTGGCGTTTTTACTAATGAAGAATATTGTACTTTTTTCTGTAGTATATAATTATGCTTATCGGTAATGGCATCAATTTCCTTTTGGGTTGGATGAAGATTTATGCCTTTGCCCGCAAAGCTGAAAAGTGGTTTCAAAACATAATTTTCCAGCATAATATCTGATGGGTAATCATTTAAATAAAAGGACTGCGGAATATATTGGTGCTTTAATTTTGGAAGTATACATTTAGAAATAATATAAAACCAATCTGGATGAGTTACCCACTCAACATCCAAATCGTCGTTAAGGTTAATGTCGGTTTTAAGATCTTTTGTATTGGAAATTTCATCAAAAATTACACGATTGTATATTTTTTTAATTGAAATTTTTTGGCCGTCTTTTTCGTAAAATAATTTTTTACCTTCTTTTATAACCTTTGTCATACAAACAACTTCAATACCTAAAGCTTGTTTTGTTGCCCAAAAATCTAACGATGTTTTTTGCTTTTCGGGATACAACTCCATTAAAATAACATTTTCTGGGTTTGTATCGCCAATAATGACATTTCTTACTTCTTCTTTATACGTTTCATTGGTCAAACCGCTGAAATAATAATGAAATCCTTTTTTTGGAATATTAGGATAATTTTTTAAAAAAGCGTTTCCTAAAAATGGTTGATAAAAAAATAGAGTAGGAAAGGCTTGCAATTCGATAAGTTGAGGTTCAATTCCTCCTTTCCCATCATCACACAATCCAAAATCTATTGCAAGAAAATGAGGTTTTCTTAGAGGTGCTGGAGATTGAATATCTTTAGGTACAAAATCTTCACGAACTTTATCAAGATCTAATTTCCAAATTTGTTCGATAATAGAATCGCAGGCATCAAAAACTTTCTTTTTTAATTCTGAAGCAATAAATACGGGTGTTTCGCTAATCCTGAAACCACATTCTTCACCAAACGTTTCTAAAACTTCCGAAAGCAGATTTTCGTAAAATTCTTCTTTGTATTCTTTATTGAATTTTTCACGTACTGCTGGTATCATATTATGCGAAGGTTAATTTTTTTGGAATAAGATCTTGAGAAGCAATTTTTAAGAAAGTTGGAATAATGATGCTGTTCGTTTTTAAGATTTTATCATCATCATTTAATGAGTTTAGCATATTCAAATACTTTTCCTCACCAAAGTTTTTAGTTATGTGTTTACGTTTGTCATCTCGTTGAAAATAACGTAACATACCTTCGGCATCTGCCTCAGGATGAAACTGGGTGCCTATAATTTCATTTGTAAAACGAATGCCCATTACGGCTCTTTCAAGCGGCACGTGCGGTCTTATTTTTTCACGGCATAAAATTTTACCATCTAGCGTTTGTAACTTTTGTTTTTTTGGAAGCACTACTTGATAACTGCGAGAATCTACTGCATAAAAAGGGTCGTCAAGACCTTCGAAAATAGCTTCGGTTTCGCCAGCTTCGGTTAAATGTATTGGTAAAATGCCAAAAGAGGGAGAGCGACGTTTTGTAACTTTTGCTAAATCCCAATGTAAGCAAGCTAATTGAAATGAGTGGCAAACTAGAAAAACATGTTTTTTAATTTCGAAATTTAGATTGTAAACTAAAATATCATCAAGTAATTTGAAGAATTTCTGCTCCCATACAGCTCCCGTTAAAAATGGTGAGCCGGGACCGCCGGAAGAAATAAATATATCGTACTCTTCAATTTCAGGAATTTCTTCATTTATTCTAACTTCAAAAACATCATAATTGCCTTTTATTCCTTCTTTCGTCAAAAAATCTCCAGCCAACGTTTTTATGCAACGCATGCCTTCATTTGGTTCTCCAGCGTTCATATCTAAAATGGCAATCCTATGAAAATGCTCCATATATCTTTACTACTAATTTATTAGTGATTTACAATTTTTAAAATACGAAAAAATGGAGAAACGTTCTCCATTTACTTTAAAATTGGTGTTTGTTTATTTTTTGTAAAAGTAAATAATTAAAGTCCTTTTTGGGTTTGTTCAACAATATATTCAACCACCTTTTTTAAGTCATTTGTGTCGTGATATACTTTAAGCTGTCTATCTGCTCCCGAGCCTTGTTCAATCATTTGAAAGACGTAATTTACTTCGTTTCGGCAGCCTAATTCGTCAACTACATCGTCAATAAATTCTAGCAATTCGTTCATTAGGCCTGCAAATGGAACTTCCTCTTCCTTGCCAAAATCAATAAGTTTTGCTTCAACACCCCAACGTCCAGCGCGCCACTTATTTTCATTAATAAGTACACGCCTATAAGACCTAAAGCTTTGGTTTTTTTGGTGCATTTTATGTAGTTTGGCAATAATACATTGCATAATTGCCGCAATACACGTAACCTCATCTACCGTCATAACCATATCGCAGATTCGGAATTCGACAGTTGGGAAAAAGGGGTGAAGACGAATGTCCCACCAAATCTTTTTCCCGTTATCTATACAATTGGTTTTTACAAGAATATCGATAAACTTGTCGTATTCTGACACACTTTGAAAGTACGGCGGAATTCCAGTACGTGGAAATTTATCAAAAATCTTACTTCTAAATGATTTGAAACCGGTTTCTCTTCCTTCCCAAAAAGGTGAATTTGTTGAAAGTGCATATAAATGTGGCAAAAAATAACGAGCAACATTCATAATTTGTAAACCTTCTTCACGGTTTGGAATAGCAACGTGAACGTGCATTCCAAAAATTAAATTGGAGCGTGCAACATCCTTTAATTCGGCAATAAGGGCATCATACCTAGGATTTGGTGTAATTAATTGCTCACTCCAATGCGAAAAAGGATGTGTGCCAGAAGCGGCAACTTTCAATCCTTCTTTTGCGGCAAGCTCAATTACTTGTTGTCTTAAGTACGACACCTCATCCCGAGCGTGTTGTATGTTTTCGCATACGTTTGTGCCCATTTCAACCACAGATTGGTGCATTTCTTCCTTTATTCGCTCTTTTAGAAAAACGCGACCGCCTTCTAAAATTTTTGACATTTGCGAACGAAGATTTAGATTATCGCCATCAAGAATCTGAAATTCTTCTTCAATACCTAATGTGAATTTATGCATATCTGTATTTGGTTAGATGCTTACTGATTTACTTTTTATTTTTATCTGCTTCTTTTGTTTTTGGAGCAGTAGCTTCAGTTGACTTAGCTGCCTCTTTTTTAACAGCAGATGTTTTAGTCTTAACAACAGCAGGTTTTTTAACGGCTGCTTTTTTATCAGCTGCTTTTTTTGGTGCTATTGTTGCTTTGGCTTCAGCATTGGCATTTTCAGCTTTTTTCTTTGGTTCTGAAACAGGAGATTTTGTCTTAACAGACTTTTTTACTTCTGCGGCAGTTTTTAAATTTACTTTTTTTCTTTCTTTTTTGGCAGGAGAAACACAATTTTCTACAAAAGTTCCCCAAGATGTATTGTTTTGGCCGGCTTGATGTGCTTCAGCTTTTTCAATTGCACATTTTGCTGCGTGCTCTACAACCCAATCAAAATTTTCTTGACCTACAGAATTAATATCTGCATCTGGCGCTGGATTACAGAAATCGATAGCATACGGTATGCCGTTACGTACAGCAAATTCAACTGTATTAAAGTCGTAACCTAATGCTTTATTCAATCGTAAAGTGTAATCGTGGATTGTTTTCATTAACTTTTTATGCTCCTCTCCAGTTGTGTTTGGTGTTGTTACATAACGTAAATGCGGCTCATTTCTTGGCTCATAAGGCATAATATGAACGTGTTTTTGGCCGATACAATACACACGGTAATAATCTTCAAAAATAATTTCTTCTTGCAACATCATAACCAATTGCTCGGTTTCTGCGTGCTTTTCAAACATATCTTCGGCATCATTTACTTTATATACACTCTTCCAACCACCACCTGCGTGAGGTTTCATGTATGCAGGAAAGCCAATATAATTAAAGATATAATCCCAATCTAAAGGTCCTTTTAAGTTTCTGAAAGACTGCTCGGTAGTGTCATCCGGTCTTGCATTTGAAGGCAATAAGATAGTTTTTGGCACTGGAACACCAAGTTGAAGTGCTAAACAGTTGTTGAAAAACTTTTCATCTGCACTCCACCAAAATGGGTTGTTCAAAATTGTAGTTCCCATTAAGGAAGCATTTTTTAAATACGCACGGTAAAAAGGTACTTCTTGGGATATACGGTCAAAAATTACTGCGTAACCGTAATCTATTCCTTGCTGAACCTTATCTATCATTACTGGTTCTGCAACTATTTTGCCTTTACCAAGTTCATTTACTTTATTTATAAATGCCCAAGGAAAGGTATCTTCCATACCAAATAAAATTCCTACTTTCTTTGCCATAATCTATTGTATTATAATTTTAATATTGTTAATTACTTTCTATTTAAGTTGTTTGATTTTTTAATTGAAATAAGCATTCAAGTATTCAGGAAATACCATTTTCCATAGTGGCCAATCATGTTTAATCCACTTTTTTTCATCATACCAATAAGGAATTCCAATTGAATCCAATATGCTAGCCATATTTTCATTTTTTGGTTTACAACTATCCCAATCGCTTGTACTCAAAACAATTTTAAGATCATTGTATTTTGCTGCGCTCTCGTTCGGCATAAATTCTTCCGGACAATTAAAATATATTTTTGGATCGTTTATATTTTTAACAAAACTCCGTATGCTAAAAACTGCGCTCATTGCAATTAAATGTGATACAACATCAGGAAACCTAAAAGCCGTATTTCCTGCGTGAAAACCACCAAAACTTACACCAGCAGTTGCCAATTTATCGGTATTGCACTCATTGCATATATAAGGTATAAGCTCATTACGCAAAAAGTGCATATATAAATCGTAATTATGAATGGCAACATCTTCCGGAATATCATCTCCGTAAAACGTCATCATATCGATGGTTTCTATATTATAAAGTTTCACTTTGCCAGCATCTACCATTTGCATAACAGAATCTGTTAATCCAAAATCTGAGTTTTGGTTGTATTGTCCACCAGAAGATGGAAACATAAGGATAGGGTAACCCCAATTTCCAATTACCTCAAGTTTCATATCCTTGTTAAGTGTATTACTGTAATAATTAATTGTTTTAGCTTCTGCCATAAATATAAAAATAGATGAAATGTTTTGATTATCAATTAAATCAATGAACAAAAGTAATTTAATTTCTGAAGTATCGCATTATTTTTTTGGGGATTGATTATTATTGCAGCTCGCAAAAAAACAATGAAAATTACTTTCGATTTTATAAGCTGTAAAGGGCGTATTAATTCAACTTTTTTGAAAAGAGAAGTTGGTTTTAGGTGGGTTGCACCGCCAAATTATACGAAATCTACAAATAAGTTTCCAGTATTGTTAATGAATGATGGACAGGATTTTACGGCTATGGAGCTTGAAAAAACGCTTGCCTCTGCTTACTTAAATCCAGAAGTAAAACCTTTCATTTACGTAGGAATTGAAGCTGATGGAAACCGAATTCAAGAATATGGTACAGCAAACTCTGCAGATTTTAAGGGAAGAGGAAAGGAAGCCGCAAAATACTCCCGTTTTGTAATAGAAGAATTTATACCTTTTTTGAAAGAGGAATTTAAGGTAAGCGCTTTAAAGGAAGATTATGTTTACTGTGGAATGTCTCTCGGCGGACTTTCAGCGTTGGATATAGCGTACAATAATCCTACACACTTTAGTAAAATTGGAGTTTTTAGTGGATCTTTTTGGTGGCGTAAAAAAGCATATAAACCGAAAGATTTAGAAGACCGAAGCCGAATTATTTTAGATATTATTAAAAATGCAAAATCTAAACACGATATAAAATTTTGGTTTCAAGTAGGTTCTGAAGATGAAATGGCAGACCGAAATAAAAACGGAATTATCGATGCTATTGATGATACGCAAGATGTAATTAAAGAATTGCAGCTAAAAGGCTATAGTTATCCCGGCGATATAAAATACACTTTATTGGAAGGCGGAAAACACAATTTACCAACGTGGGGGTTTATATTTCCTGAGTTTATAAAATGGGCGTTTGGGAAGTAGCATTTAAAGTTTAAAATTGAAAGTTTATAAGTGGAAGCTTATTTTTTTAAACTTTAAAAATAATTTTCATCAACCATCAACCATCAACCATCAACCATCAACCATCAACCATCAACCATTAGTTTCCGACTCCCTTCTCAATCAATTCATTAATCTCTTCCTTTTCATCTCCATTTAATTTAGGATTCTTGGGAGTTTGGACTTTTTTTTTAAGATGAATTTCATAATACATAGCAAAGTGGTCGCTACCAAAATATTTGCTTCGCGTCATTTTACCCACGTACAAATCTCGTGTATGAAAAAGGTGATCTAAAGGAAAACGCATAAAACGGTAACCAGCGTGATATGTTGCAAAAAAGCCTCGACCCACTCGCGGATCTATCATTCCTGTCATCTTTTTGAAAAGGCGTGTGGTACGGCTCCAAACGACATCATTCATGTCACCACAAACTACGGTTGGCTGGTCTTTTTCCCGAATTCTTTTTCCCGTCAACATAAGTTCTGCATCACGTTCTTTGGAAGTTTCATTTTCCGTAGGGCTTGGAGGTGCTGGATGTAAGCAACAAAAGTAAATCGGTGGATTTCCTTCTAGCGGGAAATCAAAAAATATGGAAGGTTTATCCTCTTCAATTTGATACCTTACATCTACATTTTGAAGCTCTTTTTTGGAATATAAGTGCATTCCGTAAAAATTTTCCAAAGGTACTTTTACGCTATGAGGATAATCTTTTTCGATTTCAGAAAGGCAATTTTCCCAGTCTTGGTTTGTTTCCATTGCCAAAACTAAGTCTGGATCAAACCGTTTTATTTCATTTAAAAAATCTGGGTAGCAAGAGTTGGTCTGCAATACATTTCCAGCAAAAATTGAAACGTGCCTGTCACTTTGTGCGTGCGATCTACTTCTTCTGGGAAACAATGAACTATACGGAAATACCTTAAAAATCTGATAGAATATTGAACCCAAAAGTGCTCCAAACAAAATCCAATTAAAAGTTGAGAATTCCTTTTCAAGCCAAATAAGCAATCCCAATAGCACAATTTGAATAGCTATGGATTGCAACCGCACAAAATCGGCAGTTCTAAAAAACCAATGCGGATTTTCAGTTGCCGGAAAAAATGGACTTATTGCAAAAAATATGATGAAAATATATAGTAGTATCACGTTATAAATGTAAAAAATTTAAAGGTGCAAATGTCCTGAAAGTTTCCTTTTTTACTCAATTTGTTATGATTAATTTTATCGCAAATAAAAATTTATAAAATGAAAAAAATTACGATTACACTTATTCTTTCAATCTTCACGTTAATTTCTGCAATTGCGCAAACGTATACTACACCAAATACAGGTGTTACGTGGTCCCTACAAGATATTGCAGCAAACAGCCCAACAACTGTTACAATAACAGACAACACATATACTTTACTGGAAAATTTAGAAATAGCTCCTTTGGATACTGTTTTAATAGATGAAGATCTTACACTTATTGTAAACAATGGATTGCTTATTACAGTTTTTGGAAACTTTACAGTAAATTCAGACTCGGTAACAATAACTTCAAGTGGAGCAGATGATAGATTTGAAGGCTTTAGGTTTGAACAAGGATCAACAATTTTTTTACAAAATGCCGACATTAATCGTGGTGGTGGATTAAGAGTGCTTACAGAAAATTTTACAATAAATAACTGTAGACTAACTTTTATGTCCAGTGGCGCTACAACAAGCGCGGTAATACAATTGTCGCGCGGAATGCCTCAGATTACTAACAATGTTATATTTTTTAATGATTTATCAGCAATTGGTTCTGCGGCAAATTCGCAAGTTTCTGGCATAATTTCCGGAAATACAATTGAAGATAACAATAAAGATAATGCCAACAGACCACAGATTAATTTGGGTACATCAATACCAAATGAAATTTTAGAAATTACAAACAATATAATTATAGGTAATCCAGAAAACGAGCAAGCAGGCGGTATTGCAATTGCAAATTTTACCGGAGGCGTTATTAATGCAAACATTTCAGAAAATACAATTAGTGGTAACAGATACGGAATTACAATCCTGGGAGGAAATGCTACGGTAACAATTGCAAACAATTTAATTGAAGATAATAATATTCAAAACGACCCAATTTTAGGCGGTAGCGGTATAAATTTAAATTCTACAACGGCAGGAAATAACATTATAGTTGAAGGTAATGAGTTTAGAAGAAACCTTTACGGTATTACCTTACAAGGTGCAGCGGAAGTAAATTTGGGCGATGGAACAACAAATCTTGGCAACAATATCTTCTCAGAAAACCAAAATAGCGGTCAGGTTTACGCTCTTTTCAACAATACTCCAAATACAATTCAAGCACAAAATAATTGCTGGATTGAAGGGGCAAATAGTACTGCAGGCGAAGTTGAAGATGTAATTTCACACATTGTTGACGATCCAACTTTGGGCGAAGTAATTTTTAACCCATTTTTGTGCGGCGTTTTAGGCGTTGATGATTTTGCAGCTGAAAGTTTTTCTTTTTACCCAAATCCAGCAAAAAATGAAATAAACTTCAATAATAATTTCAATTTTGAAAGTGTTGAAATATATGGCGTTCAAGGAAACCTTATTTCAACAACTCAAATTTCTGAAGGACAACAAAATATTGAAATTTCACTTGCAGCCGGAATGTATTTGGTAAATTTCAAAAATCAGGAAACGCAAGTTGTTAGAAAATTAATAATTCAATAAAACTATTGAAGGAAGCAGATGTTATAATTATCGGCGGCGGTGCGTCAGGATTTTTTACGGCAATAAATGCAGCCGAAAATAATCCTGCACTTAAAATCATTATTTTAGAACGTGGGAAAGAAGTGCTAACCAAGGTTAAAGTTAGTGGCGGCGGAAGATGTAACGTAACCCACGCCGAATTTATTCCAAAGGATTTATCACAAAACTACCCACGTGGCAAAAAAGAACTTTTGGGTCCTTTCCACACTTTTATGACGGGAGATACAATTGAATGGTTCGAAAAGCGCGGTGTTGAACTTAAAATAGAGGAAGATGGCAGAATGTTCCCTATTTCAAATTCTTCTCAAACCATTATAGATTGTTTTAATTCTGAAGTAAAAAAACTTGGGATAGAAGTACTTCTTAATCAATCTGTAAAAGCACTTGAAAAAGAAGGTGAAAATTATATACTTACAACAATATCTGAGAAATTTTCGGCTAATAAAATTGTAGTTGCCACAGGGAGTAATCCAAAAATCTGGCAATTATTATCAGGTTTAGGGCACACAATTGAAGCAGCCGTGCCTTCTCTGTTTACCTTTAACATCAAGGATTCACGAATTATCGATTTACCCGGAATAAGTACACAAGCCTCTTTAAAAGTTTTAGATAATAAAAATAATACTGTAATTGAAAACGAAGGACCATTATTAATAACACATTGGGGAATGAGCGGTCCGGCAATTTTAAAACTTTCCGCCTGGGGGGCACGTATTTTAGAACAGTTGAATTACCATTTTAAAATTGAAATAAATTGGTTGAATAACCAAACCGAAGAAAATGTTTTGAGTGTATTTAAAGACTTGAAAACTAATCAAGGCAAGCAAACTATATTTAAATACGCACAATTAGATATGCCAAAGCGCCTTTGGCAAAGTTTAGTAAAAGCTTCAGGAATTGCTGAAAATCTAACTTGGGCAGAAGCAACGAAGGAAAATTTATTGAATTTAACAAATCAGCTAATTGCCGGAATTTTTCAAGTTACCGGGAAAAGTACTTTTAAAGAAGAATTTGTAACAGCTGGCGGTGTAGATTTAAAAGAAATTAACTTTAAAACCTTTGAAAGTAAAATTTGTAGGAACCTTTATTTTGCTGGTGAAGTTTTAAATATTGATGCAATAACAGGCGGATTTAATTTTCAAAATGCATGGACTGGCGGATATTTGGCAGCAATGGCAATTTCTGAAAAAGAATAATTTATAGCCGCTTTAACAGCGGCTTTTTTCATTACCGATTATCTTTAAAGATGAAATATCTTGTAATCTTATTTTTAATCGGCACAGTTATGCAAGCGCAAGACTTAGAGAAACACCAATGGAAAGAACGAATTATTGTTGTTTCATCACCAAATTTTGACAGTGAAGAAGCCATCAAACAGCTTCAAAATCTGAAAGGAAATCTTGCTGCGCTTAAAGAAAGAAAATTGGTTGTTTACCACCTAACAAATAAAGGATTTAGCAAACACTTTTCTTCGAAGATTTATCCTTTAAAAAATTCAGAATCTAAAATTGAAAGCTTCAATGTAGCATTATTTGGTCTTGACGGTTCTGAAAAATATAGTGCGACGAAAGCGCAACCTGTTTCGAGTTTTTTTGGACTCATAGACCAAATGCCAATGCGGAAACAGCAAATGAAGAAAGGCGAGTAAATCCTTATTAAAAGTTCAATAAATTGCACCAATATTTTTTATCAAAATTTTTTTCAGATTGAAAAAATTAGTAAGAAAGTTGCAACAACCAATTGGACTTGTGCTTTTAGCCTTTTACTTTCTTGTATGTTTTCCATTTTCATAATTCTTAATCCCTATGAAACCCGTGATCCTCGGGAAGGCCTAATTTATCAATCAACTTATTCCACCTTGGGTCGCCCCAAAGGTTTTTCATTTCTGGAAAATTAAGGATATCAAGAAGAGATGAATCTTTATTTTCAAGAGCAAGATCCAGCCATTTGAAGGCTTCGTCCTTTTCTCCTCTAAAAGCATACACGTGCGCTATATTGGGCCAAGCGATTTCACCATACTCGGCAACAAATTGTGTTAGCAGTTCGTTTGCCTCTTTTGTTTTTCCCAAAGCATACAAGGCCATACATTTTCTATAGGGATTCCAGAACGGGTCAGTCTCCTTTTCATTATACAGTAGTGCTTTTTCAGGATTGCCCAAATTTATTTGTATGTGGGCCATAAGCCCATTACCCGCGCCAGAAGATGGATTTAGTAACAAAAATTGGTTTATCGTTTCCTCTGTATCGAAAACTGCCCATGCATTAAAAAATAAAGGCCTAGATTGTATTTACCACAGTTATTTAATGGGTCCAATTCAATTAGTTTCTGAGTCAATTCAATGGCCAAGTTAAATTCTCCATTAATGAAAGCATTTTTTGATGCACCACGGATGACTTCAATATTGTTTGGTTCCAGTTTTAAAGCCTTTGTATTGAGTTGCGATGCTTCTTTAAAATTCCAATCACTTCTTTCATAAGCTGCTAACCTAACATAGCCTTTAGCAAACTCTGGGTTTAAAGCGATTGCCTTATTGGCAGCCTGTTTGCCTTTTATAATGCCTTCACCATTAAACGCCAATCTATATATAGCTAAAGCATTAATATAATTAACGCTCAAATCTGCCCAAGCCGGTGCATAGGTGCTGTCTATAGCAATAGATGCTTCTAACAGTTTAATTGCATTTACAATGCCTTCCTTACTGGCTTGATAGCGCAATTGTTTTGCCTGTAGGTATAGGTTGTACGCTTTTGTATTTACGGGTTTGGACGTTGGAGCTTTGCCCAATAATGTAATCTTTAACTGCTCGGTTACTTTTGCCGCAATCTCATCCTGTATTTTAAAGATGTCCTCGATATTACGGTCGTAGGTTTCGGACCATACGTGCAAGCCATTGGCTACATTAATTAACTGTGTGGTAATGCGGAAGGTGTTGCCAGATTTGCGGATGCTGCCTTCGAGCACGTGCGCCACGTTGAGTTCCTTGCCTATTTTCTTAATGTCGTCTTCTTACCCTTTATAGGAAAATGAGGAGGTTCGGCTGACCACTTTAAGGTCTGGGATTTTGGCAAGAAGGTTTAAAATTTCTTCACTAATGCCATCGCTGAAATATTCCTGGTCTTTTTGCTGGCTCATATCTGCAAATGCCAATACTGCTATAGATTTATCCTTGTTATCGGTTTCTGTTGCACCCGTAAAATTAAAGATGCGGTCTGTAACTAATAACAAAACTGCAAGCGAAAGCCCTGCTATGATAATACCGTTCATTTTTTTGCTTGTTGCCTTTGCAATTGAGGTTTCTTCTGCAACTTCATTGGTTTTCTTGAAGCCTTCTGCTGTCCACTCAAATAAGTAGGCAAAAACTAGCCATACTGGAAAGCAAATAATTAGGATGATAAATGTATTTCGGATGGCGTTAGGACCCCAACATATTACTGGAAAAGAAATAGATGCAATTTGAATAAGCAGCCACGCAAAAACCGCATAGGAGATGGCTGCTTTAAGTACATTGCGGCGTTTGAGTTGTTGTAGAAAGTTTTTCAATAGGATGAAATTGTTAGTGGTTTTTACGTGTTTATAAAGCTACAGTTAAAATTTGGATGTATATGATTTATAGTTATTTAAATGATGGTAAAGAATTTAATGAATGATTTTATTAACCATTCGAAAAAAGTAAAGAATAATCTGAAAATTTTTCGATACAAATTTTATGGATATTATAAAAGAATAGACATTTTGTGATGACATGAACCAAAAAATTCGATGTAATGATATAAACCATAAAATATTTAATATTATGAAAAATTTTATTTTAGGTATTGTGCTGACTGCAAGTTGCGCAAGTACCAGTTTTGCACAGGATTTTGGAAACATTTTTAAAAATGTGGCCTCTGAAGTTTATGTACACGAACGATTTACGAATCCTGGGCAGTTTGGCATATTGCCTCTTGCCGGGCCTTATTTTCCTATCAATAATTTGATTGCTACCACAGATATTATGATAGGCGGAGACTTTGACAATACAAATACCTTATATGTATTGTCTACGTTAAATGGAAATCGTACCCTTGCTACCGTGAATCCGAGCAACGGTGTTATTACCCATCTATTCAACGTTACTGGAACCTTGCCTAATCAATCAATTACAAAACTTTCTTACAATTTCACGAACGATACTTTTTATGCAATGGCGGGAAACCCGAATGGAACTACAACTACCCAATTATACTCTATAGATGAAAGTAATGGTATAATTACCCCAATAGGTGCAGGTACGGGAATTGCCAATGGTGTAGCATTAGAAATTGACAATAATGGGATTGCGTATGCAGCTGATGCCGTAACAGGAAATTTATATACCATAGACCTAACAACAGGGGTAGGTACGAGTGTAGGGAATATGATACCCAATGGGCTCTATCCTGTACATAGTGGTTTTTCAATAGACCATAGTACCAACGTACTGTATGCTGTAATGCCAAATAGCAATGGAGTAATACGCTCACGTTTTTATACTGTTAATCTTGCAACAGCTGGGGTTACTGACTTGGGCGATGGCAGTTCAAGAAGATATAGTCTTTTTACAATAGCTGGCGGGGTTTTAGGGCTTAATGATGCTTCTTTAGCAAGCTTCTCTATATTCCCTAATCCTACAAATTCTAAAATAACTATTGAAAATCTACAGAGCTTAACACTCAAAAGTGCTGTATTGTTTGATATTTTGGGAAAAAATACAGGGGCGGTGCTGCTAAACAATGAAATGAATATTGAAACATTAGCCAAAGGAATGTACCTACTAAAACTTGAAACAGAAAGCGGAAGTATTACAAAGAAGATTATTAAAGATTAAACACTATATTTTATAAATTGAAATGCTCTCAGGATATTTTATATTGAGAGCATTTTTATTTATTCGAATAAAAAGTATAGTGTATTTGTTTCGGAGTGGATTTTTAACAAGTTGCTTGTTATATTTCGTTTTAATTTAACGGTAAAGCTATAAATCATCATTATTAAAAACAATCTTTCTTTTTTTTCAGCTGAAAAACGTACAGTGTATTTAGTTTTTATATTTTAACCTTATTCAAATATTATCATCACTAGTATTGTAATGTTTTTGTACAACTTTAACTTGATGTATAAAGCAAAAAAACGCTCCATTACAGAGCGTTTCTTCCAAGCTGATAAGTATCCCCACACTTATTGCGTTCTATTCTTTAATTACTTTAAAGGTGGCCATTTTTCCTTCAGCATTTGAAACTTTAATAATATAGATTCCTTTTGCGCCTTCAATTGTTACTTCCAACAGCTTTTGATTTTCAAATTGTAATGTTTGAAATCGTTGCCCTATTATATTCAAGACTTCTACTTTTGTTTTTGAACTGCTTTCGCCTAAATCAATACTAAAATTTCCTGTAGAAGGATTGGGATATATTGCCAAAGCCGGACCAAAATCATTTGTAGTTACGCCAAGGATTGCTGAGGTAGTTTTAAAAATCCAGTAATCATCCAAGCCTTCATTATTATCTGCTTTATCACCAGAAATATTGCTGTCTGAAGAACAAAACATTGCAAACGTGCCATCAGCATTTTCAATAATATATGTTCCGCTTTCATCTGCCGAGCCACCAATAGAGTTTTGAGAAAGAAGGTTTCCGGAAGCATCCATTTTTACTAGCCAATAATCATAGCCGCCGTTGCTGTTTTCGGTTTTGTCACCGCTTATGTTTGAGTTGCTCCAGCCGCCAATCATATAATTACCATCCATAAGTTGCTTAATGTCGCGCACATAATCTATGGCACTGCCACCTATAGTATTTTGCCATACGATGTTTCCACTTCCATCTAGTTTTAACAGCCAAAAGTCAAAATCGCCTTGTGAATTTTCGGTTTTATCTCCTGAAATGTTAGATTTGGAGTATCCACCCACTAAATATCCGCCATCAGTAGTTTGTATCATATCCCGCAAAACATCGCTGTCATTACCACCAATGGTATTTTCCCATTGAAGGATTCCGTTTGCATCCAATTTTACGATCCAATTATCATTAACTCCCAAATTGGGTTCGGTTTTATCGCCTGATACATCTGAAGAGGAAAAGCCCCCAATAATATACCCACCGTCATTGGTTTGAAAAGCCGCTTGTGGCCTGTCAACAAGATTGCCACCAATACTATTTTGCCAAACTATGGCTCCAGTATTGTCTAGTTTTAATGCCCAATAATCCCGTTGACCATTTGTAGGATCTGTTTTATCACCAGAAACATTACTATCAGAATAGCCGCCAACAAAATAACCGCCATCTGACGTTTCTACCACTTTCGGTTCAAATTCAGGTTGCGCTCCGCCATAGGTTTTTTGCCACATAATATTACCGTTGCCATCTAGTTTCAAAATCCAATAATCAAGTCCGCCACGGGAATTTTCAGTCTTATCACCAGAAATATTAGAATCTGAACCTGCACCTAAAATGTAACCACCGTCAGTTGTTTGTTTAATTGAAACAAGTAAATCCTCGCCGCTTCCACCTATCGTATTCTGCCACATTATGTTACCGCTACCATCTAATTTAACAATCCAGATGTCTGAACCTCCATTGCTATTTTCTGTTTTGTCTCCAGATATATTGGAGGTGGAATATCCGCCAATAATATAACCGCCGTCCGCCGTTGGTTCAAAATCTGTAGAAAAATCGCCGAGACTTCCGCCAATTGTGTTTTGCCAAATTATGGCAGGGTCTTGTGCGTGCATACCAAACGTAATCGTAAGGAATGCAGCTAGGAAAATAATTGTTTTCATTTTAAAATGGTTTTATGGTTTATGTTGATACATCGTAAAAGTTTTGGGATGTCATCATTAAGACTTTAAACTTCTTACTTAAAAATGAAGATCATGAATTCAAGATTGGATTTTATATTCAGTTAATAGTCTGAGTTGCCTTAAAATATAAAATGCGACAAAATATAATTTAATCGCGCTTTCTGTAGGCTATAAGAATATAAATAAAAAACAAAACTATTAATCCACCAAAAACCCACCACCAGATAGATATTCCTGTGTTCAAATGTATTGGTGAAGTGTCACCAATTAAGACCAAACCTGCCCAGTATTGTGGCGATGCCGTTCTACCTTCGGCGGTGGCTATGTAGCTAAGTTTTGCCTTTCGTAATGCCTCATCTTTTGGCATTCCATCGCTAAGATTATCGTAAAAGAGTTTGACAATTTTAGCACTGCTTTCTTCATCAATTTCCCACAGGCTTGTTAATATACTTTCGCTGCCGGCGTAATTAAAAGCGTGAGCTAAGGAAATCATTCCTTCACCTGCTTGGTAGGTTGGTTTGCCTGTTTCGCATGCAGTTAAAATGGCAAGATTGGAAGACAAATCTATATTGTAAATTTCATAAGAATATAAGGAGTTTGCATCATAATCTGTTCTACCCTCTGTTTTTTTGGCAAAAATAAGTCGGCTTAATTCTGGGCTTATGTTATTGCTTTCTGCGTGCGTGCCAATATGTATAATTTTGTGTTCCTTGGCCTGATTTACAAAAATTTCCTTATTTGCATTTTCGTTAATGAAAAATTCTCCTTTAAAGGTTTTGGCGTATTGCTTGACCAAATCTTCGCTGAAAGGTTGCGGTAATAAATTTAAATATGCTTTATCTAGTTGAACAGAATCTTTAATAGAAACCGTATATTCATCTTTCATTTTCTTATTGAAACCTGGTGCAAATGCTATAAATTCTGAAGAATAATTGGCAACTTTCCTTTTGTCCTTAAAAAGTAATAAACTGAAATTATAAGAAATATCATACTTTGCCAGTAGGCTGTTTGTTGAAATTTCTTTAAAATCTTTAATAGGTTTTGGTGTTAATGTTTCAAAACTTAAATTGAATAAATCTAAATCTGGAATAATTACTACTTTTTCAGTTTTCACAAATTTATCAAGCGGAAACCATAATGAATTGTATAGTTCGTAAAGCATAGGGCTCATTTCCTGAACCGAAAAATCGTTATTTTTAAGTTTTGGAATGTAGTTCTTAACTTTTGAAAAGTCCAATTTTATCATTTTTTTGATATTGCTTGAAACTACAAAAGCATACAAATCTTCTTCAATAAAAATATACCTTATAACAGTTGTGTTTTCAGGAATTTTCTGCTGTAAGTCAGCAATAGATTGTTCCAAAGTTGCATATCGCATTTTGTAATATTTGGGATACTGCTTTTTTAAATTTTCTAAAAATGCTTCCCATTTGTTAGATGCTTCAAAAAATGTTGAAATATTTCCTTCTTCAGATTCTTCTAAAGATGATATCATTTTGGCTTTTAAGTCTTTCTCTTTAATAATAACATCAGCTGGAATATTTTGAAAAGCAACATTTTCCTGTAGATTCAACCTTGACCGAATTCGATTGTAAATACTAGACTCATGCAGTGCAATCAAATCATCAAGATATTTGTTGTCTTTGGTTTTATTAAAGAGTTCAAGACGTAATTTTTCGGCAAAATTTAATAAATTTTCATTTTCTTTTAAAAGTAACGTATTGTCTTCTATGTTGTTAACTACTTTTTTTCGCTGGTCTAAAATGGATATGCCTTCTTCAATTTCAGCTAAAATACTTTTAATGAATTTTTCGTTTTTTTCTGTTGCTAAAAAATATCTAGATTGAGCATTAATAAGTAATGCTTGCGGTTTCCTGTATTGCCCTAAAATAGAATCTGAGGCGCTAACGCTCCCATTTTCTGATGTCACTTTGTATTCCAGTGCTTCTCTGCTATATTTTAGCGCTTCGTTATAATTTTTTAAACTGAAATTTACTTGCGCCAAATTCAATGTATGATAAAACTGTTGAATGGTATTTTTATAATCCCCGTTATGGGTAATATCATACATTTCAGTTGCAAGTGAAATTGCTTTATTCCTTCTTCCGTTTTCAGCATAAAAAAGCGATTGTTGTAGCATCCCATCTAAAAACCCTTGGGACGCGCCATCATTTGATTTACGGTAGATTATTTCACTCTTTTCATAAAAAATCTCTGCATTTTTTATGTCTCCAAGGTTGTCGCAAATAGTTGCTTTGGTTGAAAGTGCGGCGGCTTGCCAATATAAATCTGCGCCGTGACTTGTTTTCAATAAATCCAAGGCATCATCTATATTTTTATTGGCGCCTTCAAAATCTTGGCTTGCAATTTTTGCTTCTGCCAGAATTATTTGCGATATAATTAAATTCATATCGTCCTTTTCGTAAAGCTTCTTCTTTTGGGAATAGGAATATTCTATTAATTCCTGAGAGCGGGAATATTGACCCAATGTATTGTAGAACACTGCGAGATTATCTGTTGCAACTAATTGGTTTCCTTTTGCTTTAGCAACTCTTGATTCGTCCGTGGATTCATTTATAAAGTTTTGAAAACCTTTAATTGCTTCTTCGGAATTTTTAATTGCTTCGTTGTTTTTGCCAAGAGCATTTCCTAAAACGGCGAGATTCATTTTTATTAATGCCGGTCTGTAATGCTTATTCATTATATCATTAGCATCTGTTTTTTCCAAAACAATTATAGCTTGCTCAAAGTAATATTTTGCGCTGTCCAACTTTGCTTCCTGCCATTTTACACCGCCCAAAGCGTTATAGACTTGATTGTAAAATTCATAATCATTTTGTTTACTTTTCTTTAGAAGGGAAAGGGCTAGTTGGTAGTTTTTATTGGCTAAAGTATAATTTCCAAGAAAGGAAGAATAATAACCCATTTTGTAATAAATGGAAGCTAAAGCTGTACTTTTTGGATCCTTTATTTTGGAGGCATATGTTGTAGCTTCAATTGCAATATCATAGGCTTTCTGTACATTTCCTGCGTTGTCATAAACCCAAGCAAGCTCTTTCAGCGCATCTTGAGTAGTAACGTTGTCGTTTGCTTTTTTTATTTCAGCTATAAGCGTTTCGGCTTTTTGTATAGCTTGTTTTTTGTTCCCTTTATTCAATTTAAAACTTCCTTCAAACTGAATAAATTTTACAAGAGAATCATATCTTTTAACAGATTTGTAGTAGGTGATCTTACTATCAACTTCTTTTTGAGCTTTTGTAATGGAATCTTGCTCAATTAAAGTTTGAATATATTTTATGGTGATTGGAGAAGTCTGGGCAAAAACAGGAAAATTGCTCAAAAATATGAGTAATAAAAAATAAAATAATACCCTCTTTTTTTCAAATATCGATGATAAAAACATTGAAAATTTAATTAGAAAATTACAAGGGGGATATTTTGCATTGAAGATACAATTTTTTTTATTTGAATTTTATAAAAGCATAACGAAAATAAATCTACACTTTTTGAAAATAAAAAGTTTTAGAGATGAAGATATTATAATATGCGAAATTATTTATTTGAATTTATTTCCGGTCTAATTCAGCTAATATTTCTTTACATTTTTCTGTAGCGCATTTTTTGAAATTTACCTTCGCTTTCTCAGAATTGTTGGCTTTAAGGTTTGCCATTCCCAAATAAAAGTAACCATCATTTTCTAAAAAGCCTGCACTGTTTTCGATGGCATTTTGTAGATATTTTTCAGCATTCATTCCATCACCTTTTGCAAGATATGAAACACCGATAAAATAATTTAAAGTGTCATTTTCGGTATCGTATTGTTGTAGTGTTTTCCACTTTTTTATAGCTGTATCATACTCCTTCCGCTTATAATCTACCATTGCATCATAAAACTCAAAATTATTGTTAGATCCCATTTTGGTTGGTAAACCAGGATCTGGCGTAAAATATGCCGCAAAAAGCTTGTCGTTTGTTGGCGTTTGGTTTGTATATAAAAACAACCCAATTGCCAAAATTATTGAGGCAGCTATTGAATAAGGAATCAATTTCCTAGCAAAATTTCTTGAATTAGTTTCAGAATTAACACCGGTTTTTTTCGCACTAATTTCTGTATGGAAAATATCAAGTTCCTCTTTTAGCGCCGCACTTTCAATACCTAAAATTACGGCTTTTGTTTCTTCAAATTCAGTACTAAATATTGCATCTTCAATTAGGCGTGCGTCAAATTCCAAACGCTCGGCGGCAGTCATTTCATTGTTGAGGTACCTTTCGACAGCCTCAATATTTTCAGGGGATGTATTCTTTTTTTGTTCCATTTAATTAATCACTTTTGTTAAAAGCAAGTTTTTTAAGCTGCTTTAAACAGCGATATTTTTTGTTACGAACGGAGGCTTCTTCCAAATCTTGTTTTTCCGCTATTTCTCGCATCGAATGTTTATTAAAATAATATAGTATTAAAACCTGTCTGCACTCTTCGCCTATTTTTGAGAATGCATCCAAAGTGCAGTCCATTTTTACTTGAAAATCATCTTCTACATTTTCGTCATCATATTCAGAAAGCTTGCCGCTTAAATTTTCAGAGATTCCCTTCACTTTTTTAAACTGTGCGGATCGTAAATAATCTGTCCATTTATTTTTTGCAATTGTATATAAATAACCCTGTAAAGCTGTTTCATTTAAAGGTAAAAATTTACCGGCTTTTACGTTTTGATACATCGCCAAAAACGCATCTTGATAGGCATCTTTTGCTTGGTGGATGGAGCCGTTATTAGCTAAAATATGTTTTTCAACTTTTTGGTAATTGCTTAGATATAGTTTTTTTAGAACCTGTTGATCATTATTTCTAATGGACGTAACAAGCGTATGTTGTTTTTCTATTTCCAAAACTTTTTCCATACTATGAAGTAATGGGAAAGATAGGAATAATTTTTATTGGTTGAAAGTTTTAAAGATTTTCTAAATAATAATAATAAAATATTCTTGTTGCTAATACATCGAAACTGTTCTGAAATGTCATCATTATATATATAAAAGAAGGTACTTTTGTTTAAATTTCTTTCTATTGAAAAAATAAAATAATAGCAAAAGCAGTAAATACAATTATGATTGAAAAGCATTTTTTACCCGAAGCATATAAAAATTCAATTGAAGAAGGGAGTATTACCTGCCAATCTCCAAGCAATATAGCGCTGGTAAAATATTGGGGTAAATATGGCGAGCAATTGCCAAAAAATGCATCAATTAGTTTTACACTTTCCAATTGCAATACGAAAACAGCACTTTCTTTTCAGAAAATTTCAACTAGTATAGATTTTAATTTTGAAGTTTTCCTCGATGGGAAAAGAGAAGTTTCGTTTGAACCTAAAATTCAAAAATTCTTTGAAAGAGTTGAAGTTTATCTACCTTTTTTAAAAGATTATAAATTTAAAATTGAAACATCAAATAGTTTCCCGCATAGTTCTGGTATTGCATCTTCGGCAAGCGGCATGAGTGCTTTAGCTTTTTGCTTGGTTGAAATGGAACTTCGGCTTGTTTCAATTACCAACTCATCGACTACTCTCGGGGATGTTTATAAAAATAAAGCTTCATTTCTTTCTCGTTTGGGTTCTGGCAGCGCGTGTAGAAGTATTGAAGGACCGCTAGTTTCTTGGGGAAAACATCCAAAAATTGAAGAGAGTAGCAATCTTTTTGGGACGAAATATATTAGAAAAATCCACAAAAATTTTGAAAACTATCAAGACACAATTTTATTGGTAGACAAAGGCGAAAAGCAAGTAAGTAGCACTGTTGGCCACAATCTAATGATTAATCATCCTTTTGCCGAACAACGTTTTGCACAAGCCAATGATAATCTTTCAAAATTAATCTCAGTTTTTGCAAGTGGTAATCTTTCAGAATTTATTAAAATTGTAGAAAGCGAAGCATTAAGCCTACATGCAATGATGATGACATCTATGCCGTATTTTATTTTAATGAAACCAAATACACTTCAAATTTTAAATAGTATTTGGAGCTTTCGCGAAAAGAACAAGAGCAATGTTTGTTTTACGTTAGATGCTGGCGCCAACGTTCACGTACTTTATCCTGAAAATGAAAAGGCTGAAATTCAAAAATTTATAGAGAATGAACTATCTCAATTTTGTAAAAACGGAGAATTTATTCACGATATTGTAGGTTTTGGAGCATGTTCTATTTAAATATGCAGTAATTTAGACTATAATTATTGATACAATTTTGCATTACAATTGTTCATCATCTGTATGTTTATAGCAATAACTTATTTACTTTCTGTATCTTTGTACTGCTATATTAGCTACTAGTTTCAAACCTATGCTCGGACCCTTATTTTATTCTAAAATTCTACTTTTTGGTGAATACGGTATTATAAAAGACTCTAAAGGCCTTTCTATACCTTATAATTTTTATAATGGAGCTTTAAAAATTGATGAAAATCATATTGTTGCTACACATAAAAGTAATGAGAATTTAAAAAGATTTTCAGTTTACTTGCATTCAATTACTTCAGAAAAACCAGATTTAGTTTCATTTGATTTTGATGCTTTAGATACAGACATTGAAGCTGGACTTTATTTTGACAGCAGTATACCGCAGGGTTATGGTGTTGGAAGTAGCGGAGCTTTGGTCGCAGCCATTTACGATAAGTATGCTTTAAATAAAATTACCGTACTTGAAAATCTTACGCGTGAAAAATTACTTCAACTAAAAAAGATTTTCGCTGAAATGGAATCTTTTTTTCACGGTAAATCTTCGGGTTTAGATCCTTTGAATAGTTATTTGAGCCTTCCTATTTTAATAAATAGTCAAGATAATATTGAGCCTGCTGGCATACCTTCCCAAACTGAAAACGGGAAAGGAGCTGTATTTTTATTAGATAGTGGAATTACTGGAGAAACAGCGCCAATGGTTCAGATTTTTATGGAAAAAATGAAGCATGAAGGTTTCAGAAACATGCTTAAAAATCAATTTGTAAAACATACTGATGCTTGTGT
>JBBSOK010000026.1:0-29277 GCA_038259825.1 Flavobacteriales bacterium | reverse complement strand
GAAGTGGTTGGTTAACAAGAGATTTAAGTAAGAAACAGCTTAAGGAACAAGCTTTGTTGGCGACCAAGTTTTAAGTATAACATAAAGCGAGCAGTTAAGACTATACCAACCTTTTTAAATTAATTGCTGCTTAGTTGAATCAGGAAGTTTATACAATTTCCTGATTCATTTTTTTGTTTCATAATGATTCAGCTAATAGCATTAATAATCACGTTTTTTAGAAGTTCTTAAATGTATAAATTCGAAATCACGTTATTTTTCAAATTGAAATAACATTTGATTAACTTTATATTCAAATAAGCAATTGATATTTAGCTTTTGAATTTTTTTTAAATAAATACACTCTGTTGCAATCTATTTAATTTTTATGCTTTTCAGCTTCTCAAAACATACATTTAAACAACGAAAAAAAGTGCTTTTAAAGAACTGCTGCAGAATTTTTAAACAAAATGCGGACATAATAGTTACTTAATATTCAAAGGGTTTCTTTAATTTCTTGAAATTTATGTCAGTGTTTATTAGTACCTCGTAAATAATCGATTAACAAATCATAGCAAACAAAAGTTCAAATGCCAACAGAAAAACAAAAAATGCTTGCTGGAAAGCCCTACAATGCTCTGGATAGAGAGTTGATGGGTGAAAGACAAATAGCAAAAGAAATTATTTTCGACTATAATTCATTAAGACCGAGCGAGGTTAAGAGACGAAATACATTACTAAGAAATCTTTTCGGTAAAACAAAAGGTAGGTTCTTTTTAGAACCACCTTTTAGGTGCGATTACGGATACAATATTGAAATTGGAGAAAACTTCTATTCAAATTATAATCTTACTATTCTGGATTGTGAAAAAGTTATAATTGGTGATAATGTAATGATTGCACCAAACGTTTGCATTTTTACAGCCGGACATCCTATACATTTTGAAAAAAGAAATGAGGGGCTTGAATATGCATTCCCAATTAAGATAGGCGATAATGTGTGGATTGGAGGCAACGTCGTAATTAATCCCGGAATAACTATTGGCAAGAATATTGTAATTGGATCGGGAAGTGTTGTTACAAAAGATATTCCAAATAATGTAATTGCAGTTGGAAATCCTTGTAAAGTAGTCCGCAAAATAACTGATGAAGACAAACAGTATTATTTCAAGAATCGAAAATTTGAAAATAACTAAGTGGTAAATTGTTATCAGACAAAACGTAAAACATAACATCCGAATTTAATTCTGCTATTTTTTCTAAAGTAATTTTCCGATAAACAATCTTGAATTATATCCATAAAAAAACCTCAACAGGTTAACCGTTGAGGCTTTTAATAATTTGAGCAATTTCAATCGAAGTTTTATCTTCAATTAATAATTTAAATCACATCTGCTGGTTCCGCATTTGGAACAATTGATACATATGATTTATTATCTCTTTTTTTGGTAAATTTTACTACTCCATCAACATATGCGTGCAATGTATGGTCTTTACCTCCATAAACATTCTCGCCTGGATGATGTGTGTAACCTCTTTGTCTTACGATAATATTTCCAGCAATTGCAGCCTGACCACCAAAAATCTTAACGCCAAGACGTTTTGATTCTGATTCGCGACCGTTTTTGGAACTACCTACTCCTTTTTTGTGAGCCATTTTGTTTCGCTTTTAAATGTTATACTTAAGTGGTTTAAGAATTACTTCTCTATACCACCGTCTAAATTGTCTTGTAATTCTTTAAGTTCGTCCCACTTTCCGTCTGCAGCTAATTTAGCTTGTTTTGGCCAAGTTTCGGTAACTATATGGTTAAGGTTAGCGCTAGCTTCGCTTAATATTTCACTTAATTTTTCAGCTGATGTTTTTGCTACTTTAGCAAAAGTATCAATTCCTGCATTTACCAATGCTTCAGCCGCTTTAGGGCCTGCACCTTCAATTTTAGTTAAATCATCTGCTTTAGCTTCTTTTTTAGGAGCCGCTTTTTTAGTTTCAGCTTTTGCTTTAGGAGCCGCTTTTTCAGCATCTGCTTTTGGAGCTGCTTTTTTAGCTTTAGCTACCGGAGCCGCTTTTTTCTTTTCCTCCTTTTTTGCTGGAGTTGCTCCAGAGGCTACAATACTTCCAATAGTAATTTCAGAAAGTGCTTGTCTGTGTCCGTTCTTTTTACGGAAGCCTTTTCTTCTTTTCTTTTTGAAAACTATAACCTTGTCACCTTTTAGGTGTCTTACTACGGTTGCTCCTACTTGAGCTCCGATGATAGCCGGGGCGCCTATGGTAATATTGTCTCCATCACCAATTAGAAGGACATTGTCAAAAGACACTGAATCTCCTTCTTCATTAGCTAAACGGTGAACAAAAACCTTCTGGTCTTTCGCAACTTTAAATTGCTGCCCTGCTATTTCTACAATTGCATACATAGCGAATCGTTTAAATATTAGTTAATAAAACTCGTACCACTATGGTAAAAGCGGGTGCAAATATAATTTTTATATTATTAACAACAAAGTGTTTATAAGTAAAAAATCACCTTCATTTTAACGGAAGGTGATTTTTGAAATTTGTAAACTGTACCTTATAAAATTGTAAGTTTTAAAAACTGCTTTTTCTTTCCGTTTCTGCCAATAAAAACCATTTCTTTTCCATCATTGGTTGTGCCTATTCCTTGACTTATATTGTAAGGAACTTCAGTTTTATCATTATCCAAAATATTTTTAAAAGTGTAATCGCCTTGTGCATCTATTTTGATTGCGTAAAGATTTGCTTTTTTGATATTTCCTTGTTTAAACTCAATCCTATCGTTGCTTATCTTTCGTATTTTGTCTGAGCAGTTTATAAAAATATATGTGTCGTCATTTACAACACTACATGAAAATGAAAGGTATTCATTAAATGCGCCAGATGTAGCTTGTCTTTTATTGATATTTCGTGCCCAAATAAGCTTACCTTCCTTGCTCATTTTAACTGAAACAATATCGTCATAATGGAAAACAACGCGTGTGCTGCCGTTCATTCCACCAGTATTTATATAGGTTGTATAAAATTCTTCAGCATTAAAAACTACGTCGTCATTTTCAAGAATAAATGCACTTTTATAACTTAAGTTTCGTAATTCTTTGTCTTTTACTTTCCCGTATTTGTCCTTGATAAATTCTTCGGAAAATGGCATAAAACTTTTACTTGAAATTTCTAACGTTTTAGGATCTAAATTATAACGGACTACACCTTTGTAACGGTTGTCATTTCTTTCAGAATAAAAACCAACACAACTAATTTTATTTCTACCTCTTACTGTAAATAAAGAAGCAATATAATTGTCCGTACTATCAAAAGAAATTGAATTTTGGCTGTCTGCCGTTAGTTTAAAAAGTTCATAATGGTATTTTGTCTTATCTTCCTTCTTAGATTTTTTTGAGTTTTTGTCGAATACTTTTCCCAACAAATACACATTTCCAGTTTCACTATCTACATCAAGATTTTCATATTTAAACTCTTTGTCTTTTACATCTTTGGTAAAAACGCGGTCCCAAACTGGGGTAAAATCATTATTAAAAACAAAGATTTTCTGCGTTTGTTTATCTTTATCTTTTATATCGAAATTAACTGCGAAAAATTCTCGATTAGCAGAAAATGTAACTTCTCCGAGAGCTGAAGAATCATATTGATTAAAATTGTTAATGAATAACAGACTTATACCTACACCAAAATATTTTGTAAACTCGTCCTCACCTAATGTAATTAAGGTTTGTTTTTTGGTAAAGTTTAATTCATTTATTGGACTTTGAAGTATATTAAAAGTAAAAGTGTCTTCTTTTTTGTCTAAATAAGATTCCAGCAGATAAATAAAGCCATCTTTTATCATTAGGCCTTTTATCTGATTATCCTCAATCTCTATTTCAGTTTCCCCTAATTTTTTAAGGTTGGCGTCAAAATGGTCTATATAATACCCTTTCGGCATTTTTAATAAACCACCTAAATATTGACGAACGGTTACAAAACCACCGTTGCCGTCATTTTCTGAAAATACGAGTTGAGTGTGTTTTTTATCGTCTTTAAAAACTTCGCTGGATTTAGCTTTAATTGAAATTTCCTGCGCTTGTATAACTATTGCGCTAAATAAAAATAGTAGGGTAAAGATTTTTCTCATTTGTTTTGGTTTACGGTTTTTACGAAATGGCAAAATACAAAACCAAAACAATCTTACAACATATTTTATTTCCCCTTAAAATCTGCTTTTCGCTTTTGTAGAAATGCTTGTGTCCCTTCTTTAAAATCTTCTGTACCAAAGCAATTTCCAAATTCTTCTATTTCTACTTCAAAACCATCTTCACCAAATTCTGAATTTGCATTTATTGCCCTAATTGCAGATGCAATTGCCATTGGCGAATTCCTCATAATTTTTTCAGCAATTTTTAGGGTGAATGGTATTAATTCCTCTTGTTCAACCACGTGATTGACTAAACCATACTGAAGTGCTTGATTCGCATCTATCATTCCTGCCGTCATGATCATTTCCATAGCGCGGCCTTTTCCAACTAATAAGGGTAAACGTTGGGTCCCGCCATAACCTGGAATTACGCCTAATGAGACTTCGGGTAAGCCCATTTTTGCGTTACTGCTTGCAATTCTAAAATGAGCAGCCATTGCAAGTTCTAGACCGCCACCCAATGCAAAGCCATTTACAGCTGCAATTACCGGAGTTGAAAGATTTGCAACCAAATCAAATAATAATTCTTGTCCTTTTGCGGCTAGTTTTCCACCTTCTTCAACTGAAAATTTTGCAAATTCGCTAATATCTGCGCCTGCTACAAAGGCTTTTTCGCCACTTCCCGTAACTATAATAACAAGTGTTTTTGAATCGTCATCCGCTTTATCGAAAGCTTCGTGAAGCTCTTGGATTGTTTCACGATTTAGCGCGTTTAATTTTTCAGGTCTGTTTACTGTTATGGTTGTAACGCCTTCAGAAAATGAAGAAAGTATGTTTTTGTAGGACATTTTTTGTGATTTTAATTTTGAAATAAAATTGGAACTCAAAAATAATGAATTTTGGATGAATGTCTGATTTTGCACTATCAAATAGATAAAAATTTGAAGTAAACGTTTTTTTTCAAAATTTGTAAAATGCTATGTTACTTTAGAACGACACTCATAAATTTTAAATCTTTGGAAAACAAACTTTAAACAATGTATTATTTTCTAAGGTTTCTGCTAGCGTAATTGTACCTTGATAATTTTCTACAATACGTTTTACCATTGCCAAGCCGAGTCCCATTCCACTATTTTTGGTTGTGAATTTTGGTTCAAAAATAAGCTGTTTATTTTCTTCTGGTATGCCGATTCCGTTATCTTCAACCGTGATACAGATTGTGTTATTGTCAGTAAAAACGGTCACTTCAACCTTCGGATTTATGGGATTTTTGTGTTCAACTGCTTGTACGCTGTTTTTAATGAGATTTGTTACAACCCTAATTAATTGGGTTCTATCTAGATTGGCTTGAATATTTTCTTCTTCAGAAATAAATGTGATGTAATCTTCGTGAAAAATGTCCAAAGCCAATTTTGTTATTTTCACCACATTCAACATTTCATCTTGCTGGATTGGCATTTTAGCGTAAGTTGAAAACGCCGATGCAATTGAGCTCATTGTATCTATCTGCTGGATTAAGGTATCGCTATATTCCTTCATCTGTACTTCGATGTCGGGATTTAAAGGATTAAATTTTCGCTGAAAACTTTGAACTGTAAGTCTCATGGGCGTTAAAGGGTTTTTAATTTCGTGCGCTACTTGTTTTGCCATTTCACGCCAAGCAGCTTCACGCTCACTAGCCGCAAGTTGGGCAGCGCTTATTTGAAGCTCATCAATCATCCCGTTATACGCATTTACCAAGACTGCAATTTCCATAGTAGTATCTTCTACTACAATTTTTTTATTGCGTTTATCTAGTCGTGTCTCGGTAATTTTCTCGCTTACTTTTTTAAGCGATTTTGTAATATATTTTGAAAGAAAATATGCTAAAACAAAGGCGAAGAGAAGCATAAAGAAATATGCAATTGCAAGTCTACTCAAGTTTTCCTGCAGCTCTTTTTGAATAAATCCATCATCTTCAATATATGGAAGATTTAAAATTCCGATAGGCTTAAAATATTGATCGGTTATATAGGTATAAGAAGATTGATATTTTGTACCGTCTGCTTCAAGATCTTCAATAAAATTTTTTGTCGGACTGTTTTCTATATTATGCAGTGCATAACGTGGCATTTCATCATTGATAGTATCTTTGAAAAAAGATGCTTTGGAAGATTTTAAAAGATTCCCTTTTAAATCATACAAATAAAGTTCAAGCCCGTGAATATCCTTTATTTCATAAATTTCATCCTTAAAAATAAGTGGGATTTTTTCTGTTTCAACAGGATAAGTTGTTTCTTTTAATACGTGATTTATACTCCCACGAATAGCAGCTTCCTTACGCTGTAATCTATCACGGTGGTAATCTTGCGCCTCCTGCCTATATTGGTAAACGGTGACCAACGCAATCAATATTGAAGCCACAACCACCAATAGGATCATTGACAAAAATATACGCGACCGAAGAGTTTGTTTAAAAATGTTCATTTATAAGCTTTCCAAAGCTAGAAAGATAGCAAGAATTGAACCGATTTTAATGATTATGAATTTGGAAATGAATTAATGTTATTTTCTTTCCCGAATTCTTTTATAAATTTTGAAGCCCAGCATCAATAAAATGGCAAATACAAAAATGCCGATTGTTCCGTAAATCCAATTTACTGCATTTTTCAAAATAACTAAGAAAACAACTGAAAATAATATGAGCGTAGGCGCTTCATTAAAAAGGCGCATATAATTTGAAGAATATTTTACAACCCCACGTTGCAATTGGTTAAATATTTGATTGCATTTAAATTGATAGACTATAAGTAAAAAAACAAAACCCAATTTTACGTGCATCCAAGATTGCGAAAGCCAAGCCGGCTCGATTATTAGTAACCATATTCCGAAAATTAAAGATAAAATCATCGAAGGCCATGTTATAATTTTCCATAAACGGCTTGCCATAATTTTTAATTGGGCACCTATAATTTCCTTGTCCGGTGAAGGCTTTAGTGTAGCTTCAATTTGATAAACAAACAATCTTACAATATAAAATAACCCCGCAAACCAAGTTATTACAAATATTAAATGCAGACTTTTTATATAACCGTACACAGAAAACTATTAGAATTTAATTGAAAATTAGACAAAGGTAAAGATTGTGCATTCGTGATGTTTTATTAATTTAGAATTGAATTTTAATGAGCTATATATAGTTAAAAAATTATGATTTGATAAAAAACTAAACCAGTGTTTCTTTAACCTCTTTATTTAAATAATAACCAGTAACAATAGTTGAAAGTACATCTGCAATTGGAAATGCCACCCAAACTCCAAAAATTCCCATAAATTGAGGTAAAATTAAAATTAATGGAATTAGGAAAAATCCCTGTTTTGTTAAACTTAATAGTAATGCAGGCACTGCCTTTCCAATAGCTTGAAAATAGGAAGAACCAATTAATTGAATTGCAATAATTGGCGTGGCCGCAAAAACCCAACGTAAAGCACCTGGCGTTCTTTCTAAAATCTCCGCATTATGCGCTAATGTTTCAGCATCCAACGTATCTTTTTGACTTATAAAAATTGAGACAATTGGTTCAGGAAAAATCATAATAAGCGCAAAAATTACAAGCGCCAAACCACCTGAATATATTATAGATGTGTTTATTGATTCCCGAACTCGCTTAAACTGTTCAGCTCCATAATTAAAGCCTGCAATTGGTAAAAATCCTTGATTGACACCAATTACTGGGAACAATGCAAACATTAGCATTCTACTAATTATACCATAACTTGCCACATCCAATGCATCTCCCTGTACAATTAAAACATTGTTTATCAAGATTGCCAAAACACTTATAACGCCTTGTCTTGCCAAGGTCACGGAGCTTAATCCACTAATTTCCTTGACAATTGGTGTTTTAAGTTTAAAACATTCAAGGCTTAATCGTAATTCACTTTTAACCAAGAAAAACCAAAGTACAAAAGCAAAACAAACAGCGTAACTTATAAATGTAGCCCAAGCAGCGCCTTCCATTCCAAAATCAAATACATTTATTAAAATATAATCCATAAAAATGTTGCCAACGGCCGGCAACATCATAGCATACATTGCAAATTTTGGTTTGCCTTCTGCCCTAATTACATTATTACCCATCATAACCATTGCCAACATTACAATGCCGTACATAACAATACGATAATAGGTTAGTGCTAAATCTTTAAAAGAGTCATCAGCACCAAAAAATTGAATTAGATAATTTTGAAAAACCAATCCTAAGATTGCCAGGATTGCTGTACTTAAAAATGTAAGTGTTACTTGATTTCCAAAAACGCGAAGTGCTTTATCATCATCTCCTGAGCCTAATGCTCTTGAGAGTACCGAGCTTCCACCAATGCCAATTGCTAATCCAATTGCACCTATAAAAAACGTAATTGGAATAACAACAGTAATTGCAGAAATTGCTAATGGGCCTATCCATCGACCAACAAAAATGGTGTCCACTATCATATTCAGCGACATCACTAATATACCAATAGATGCAGGTACAGCTTGCTGTATTAAAAGCTTGCTAATTGGATCCGTTCCTAATTTTGAAGATTTTTTACTGCTCATTTAATGGCGTTAATATATTGAAGCCAACTAATTTCAGATTTTTATTGCTAAGCAATTGCTGTATCTACATCTACAATTCTCCACTTGTCAATCCAACTTGTTACGACTGTTGCCCAATCATCCCGATCATTTAAGCAAGGAATTACGGTAAATTCTTTTCCGCCACTCTCGTGAAAAATTTCTTCCCCTTCCATAGCAATTTCTTCTAACGTTTCAAGGCAGTCACTTACAAATGCAGGTGTAACTATCGCCATTTTCTTAACGCCAGCCAAGCCCATTCTTTCAATTGTTCTATCTGTATATGGCTGCAACCATGGATCGAACCCTAACCTAGATTGAAAGGTTGTAGAGTAGGTTCCGTTTTTTAAACCTAGTTTTTTAGCAACATTAACGGTGGTGATTTCGCATTGGTGGCGGTAACAAAATTCATGCTGCTCACTTCCTTTTTTAAAACAACACTTCCCGTCCATTTTGCAGTTTCCGTTAGTAATATCGCTTTTTCGAATATGCCTTTCAGGAACACCGTGATAACTGAACAAAACATGCTCATAATCCAAATTATCGAGTGTTTCACCAATGCTTTTTGACAATACTTCAATATATTCAGGTTTATTATAGAACGCTGGAAGCGATTTAATTTTTAAATGCGGAAAAAACTCATCCCGAAGCTCTTCAACCCTAACGTCAATAGTTTCAGTTGTTGCCATTGCAAATTGTGGATATAACGGAATAACTAGAACATCATCTACACCTTTGTCCACTAATTCTTGCATTCCTTTTTTCAAAGTCATACTTCCATATCGCATAGCCAAAGAAATTGGCACCGTAGTTTTTGATTGAATTTTTTCTTGAAGTCTTTCTGAAAGTACGATTAACGGACTGCCTTCTTCCCACCAAATTTTTTGATATGCGGCGGCAGATTTTTTAGGTCTTGTATTTAATATAATTCCACGAACCAATAAAATGCGCGCCCAACGCGGAACGTCGATAACGCGTGGGTCCATTAAAAATTCATCCAGATATTTTTTTACGTCTTTGGGATTGGTACTATCGGGCGAACCGAGATTTACAAGCAAAACTCCTTTAGCCATTTTCTTTTTCTTTTTTAAGTTGCAAAGGTAGGTAGCACAACATTAATTTATGTTCAAAAATGTGTGAAAGTTAGCGTCGTATTGCAGTTATTAACAAATATTTAAAAGCCAAAATTATTGAAACGCAACAATTGGATATGATTTTTTAAAATTGAAAATTGCTAGTGTAAATTATGACTTATTTTAAGCGCTTAAACCCATTAAAAATTTTTTCGGCGTAGTGCCAAATTTCTTTTTAAATGCAGCAATAAAATGGCTTGAAGTACTGTAACCTATTATTATTCCTACTTCGTTTACGTTATGGCTTCCTGTTGCTAATAACTGTCTTGCACGTTCCATTTTATAATCGAAAAGAAAACTAAATACAGAGTCGCCATATATTTGTTTAAAACCTTCTTTTAATCTATTTAAGGGTAAATTTATTTCATCTGCCAATTGTTGTAGCGTTGGCGGTTCAGCCATATTATTTATGATTATGGTCTTCGCTCGTTTAATTTTGGCAACATTATCCTCGTCAACTAAAAAAGGACATTGCTCAACATCGCTTTCGGTTGGGCGGTTAAAGTATAAGCTTAAAAGTTCATAAGCCTTAGCTTTAAAGTACAACTGTTTTACTGTTGGATTCAGGTGATAATTCATTAATTGGTTTAGCACAATTGCCATTGAAGGAGAAATCTGAGCATCCGTATAATATTTTCTATCCTTGTTCTCGTCATTCAAAAATGTAATATAATTTGCTTCAGAAGAAAAGAAACCATGAAATTTTTTGATAGGCAACATCACTGAAAGTAACCATGTTTCTGGCTCTACAACAATGTTTAATGGTAAGTCGCGTTGCGGATTATAAAGTAAAAGCGAGCTTTCCTCTCCTAACTTCAATTTATAGTTACCTTCATTGAAATTAAAGGTTAAATTTCCCTTTACACAAAAATGAAATTGAATAAAGCTGGAATTAATTTCGCGCTTAAAATTCTGTTTATCAGCGGTTTCATTCTTAAATTTTAGGATTATAAATCCATCTTCAACAGTAGTTTCTTCATAAAAACTTTGAGCGATACTTTTTTCTAATTCCATGATAAATATTTCTATCTTTATTTAGAAAGCTTCTAAATAATATTGGTGCAATCTTCTTTAACACTCCGAAATTACGCCTATTGATATGATATTTATCATATTTCGATAAAATTTAACAGACAACGACATAAATGATACCGATAGCGTTGTTTTTTAAAAACTAGTGTATATACATTTGCAACGTTTTAATATGGAAGTGAATCACTATTTAAATCCTACAAAAGCTTACGAAGGCAATTTCTTTGCCATTGGCATTAATTACAAAAAAGCCGATGCCGAAGTCCGTGGCCATTTTAGCATTTCCGAAACTGCTCAGGACAATCTTCTTAAGCAAGCTAAAGAAGAGGGCATTACTTCATTAACCTTAATCTCTACCTGCAACCGCACAGAAATGTATGGTTTTGCCGCATCTGCCAGCCAATTAATTACATTGCTTTGTTTACATACAAACGGCTCGGTAGAAGAGTTTGATAAAATAAGCTACATTTATAAAAATCAAGATGCCGTACACCATTTATTTAAAGTGGGTACTGGACTTGACAGCCAAATCTTAGGCGACTTTGAAATTATTAGCCAACTGAGAAAAGGTTTTAAAAAATCTAAAAAAATGGGCTTGCTCAATGCATTTGTAGAGCGCTTGAGCAACTCTGTAATCCAAGCCAGTAAGCGGATTAAAAATGAAACGGGCATAAGCAGTGGCGCTACATCCGTTAGTTTTGCAGCCGTACAATATATACTGGCGCGCGTTCCATACATTTCAGAAAAAAATATCCTTCTTTTTGGATTGGGAAAAATTGGAAGAAATACGTGTGAAAATCTAATAAAACACACTAAAAACGAACACATTACCTTAATAAACCGTACAATTGAAAAAGCAGAAAAAGTTGCTGGAAAATTCAATTTGTTAGTTAAGGAATATGCCGATATACAAAGTGAAATTGCACAAACCGACGTTTTGGTTGTTGCAACAGGTGCCCAACAACCTACAATTTCTAAAGAGTTGTTGTACTTAAAAAAACCGTTATTAATCTTAGATCTTTCAATTCCTAAAAATGTATCGGCGGATGTTACCGATAACGAATTTGTTACATTAGTTCATTTAGATAATTTGGCTGAAGTAACCGACAAAACATTGGAAAATCGGGCAGCTCAAATTCCGCAGGCTGAAAAAATTATTCTTGAAGTTGAAGAAGAATTTAATATCTGGGCACAAAACCGAAAATTCGCACCGACTTTAAGAGCTATAAAAAGCAGACTTTCAGAAATAAAAGCTGGAGAAATAGACTTTCAGCGAAAAAAAATAAATGGATTTAATGAAGAGCAAGCAGAAATTTTGAGCAATCGCTTAATTCATAAAATAACTACCCAATTTGCAAACCATCTTAAAGATGATTCAGTTTCAACTACAGATAGTCTTGCACTTATCCATAAAATGTTTCAATTAGAAAAAAACTAAGTGAGCAAAACAATTCGAATAGGAACCCGCGATAGCGACCTCGCTCTTTGGCAGGCTAATACCGTTAAAAAAGCGCTTGAATCTTTAGGTTACAAAACAGAGCTTGTTCCAGTAAAATCTACAGGTGATATAGTCTTAGACACACCGCTTTATGAAATGGGCATTACTGGTATATTCACAAAAACACTTGATATAGCTATGCTTACAGGAAAAGTAGATATTGCTGTTCATAGCCTCAAAGACGTACCAACGGTATTACCTAAAGGCATTATACAAACTGCTGTATTACCAAGAGCCAGCCATGTTGACATTTTGGTCCACAAAACAAAATTTGACTATACAAAACCAAATACCATAGCCACGGGAAGTCTTCGAAGAAAAGCACAGTGGCTTCATAGATTTCCTAATAACGAGGTTGTAGATTTAAGAGGTAATGTAAACACAAGACTTCAAAAATTAAAAGATAATAATTGGGAAGGTGCTGTTTTTGCAGAAGCCGGCTTGGAAAGACTAGGTTTTAAAAACCATGAAAATATAAATAGTACAAATTTTAAAGGGTTTTCTGAATCTTTATCTTGGATGCTTCCAGCTCCAGCACAGGGCGCAATGGTGATTGTAGCGCTAGAAAAAGATTCTTTTTCAACGGAAGCAACGGAAAAAATAAACCATAAACAATCGGAAATTTGCACAACTATTGAGCGTGTTTTTTTAAACAGATTAGAAGGCGGTTGTACGGCACCAATTGGTGCTTTGGCTGTTATTATTGAAGATAAGATTCAATTTAAAGGTTGTTTATTTTCGTTGGATGGTGTCAAGAAAATTGAAGTTGAAGATGTTGTTACATTTAAGAATGATGACTTAAATATTGATTATTATGCAGCTTTTGCAAGAAAATGTGCTGATACAATTTTGCAAAATGGCGGTACTGAATTAATGGCGACAATTAAAGCTAAAACCCACTGATTATTTTCCATTTAATTCTAATTGCAAGATGTAATGACATCAATATTATCTACTAAAAAACTCGCTGAAAACCAAAGGCAACTTTTGCTTCATGCAGATTGTAGTTTAGTAGAATATGATGCCATAAAGATTGAAATAATTAATTTTGAAAAACCAGAACTTGTTGAAAACGCAATCATCACAAGCCAAAATGCAGTTTTATCAATTCTAAATTCAGAATTAAGGATTCTTAATTGTTTTTGTGTTGGTATCAAAACAAAAAATCTACTTCAAAAATCAGGATTTAACGTTGTTGAATGTTCTGAATACGCTGAAAACCTAGCTGATCTATTAATTCAAAAATATAATAATAGAAAATTTCATTTTTTCTGCGGAAATTTGAGAAGTGATGAAATCCCTTTAAAATTGAAAGAAAATAAAATTCATTTTGAAGAAATTCAAGTTTACAATACAACAATGAACCCTAATAAATTTGAACGAGAATTTGATGCCGTTTTGTTTTTCAGTCCAAGTGGCGTTAAAAGTTTTTGGGAAGTAAATAAGGTTTTTTCAGTTAATCCAGTTTCAGTTTGCATTGGAAAAACGACCGCAGCCGAAGCCGAAAAATATACGAATAAGGTAGTAATTGCCAATTCAACCACAATTGAAAGTGTCATTGCAAAAGCTGTGAATACATTAAAAAAGAAGTAATAACCATAAAATAGATTCCCGCTTTCGTGGGAATGGAGATATGATAAAAAACGATTTATTTTTAAAAGCTTTAAAAGGAGAAACAGTAAGCCGACCGCCCGTTTGGATGATGCGCCAAGCAGGCAGATATTTACCGGAATTTCAAGAAATAAAAGCAAAATATGATTTTTTTACTCGTTGCCAAACGCCCGAACTTGCAAGTGAAATTACCGTTCAGCCGATTAGACGATATGGAATGGACGCCGCAATTTTATTTTGTGATATTTTGGTAATTCCACAGGCCATGAATATTGAGGTTGAAATGAAACCTGGTGTGGGGCCTTGGCTACCAAATCCAATCCGGTCTCAAAAAGATGTAGATAATGTGATTGTTCCGGATATTCACGAAACCTTAGGATACGTGATGGAAGCCATAAAAATGACCAAGGAAAAATTAAATGATGAAATTCCGTTAATAGGATTTGCAGGCAGCCCTTGGACAATTTTATGTTATTGCATACAAGGCCAAGGAAGCAAAAATTTTGACAAGGCGAAAGAATTTTGCTTTACACAACCTATTGCGGCGCATCAATTACTTCAAAAAATTACAGATACCACAATTGCTTATTTGATTGAAAAGGTAAAGGCAGGTGTAGATGCCGTACAAGTTTTTGATAGTTGGGGCGGAATGTTATCGCCAACAGACTATCAAGAATTTAGTTGGAAATATATTCAGCAGATTATTGATGCATTAAAAGAACACGCGCCCGTTATTGCCTTTGGCAAAGGCTGTTGGTTCGCATTGGATAAAATGGCAACAAGTGGTGCTGCCGCTTTAGGTGTGGATTGGACGTGCTCACCGCAACAAGCTCGAAAGTTAACTGGGGGCAATATTACATTGCAAGGAAATTTTGATCCAACAAGATTATTCAGCCCACCTTCGGAAATTAAAAGATTGGTAAAACAGATGATAGATGAATTTGGTAAAGACAAATACATTGTAAATCTTGGCCATGGCATTTTACCGAATATTCCTTTGGATAACGCAGGTGCTTTTATTGAAGCTGTCAAGGAGTATAAAGACTAATGTTTACAAACATTTTCTAAAAATGTAAATTTTTATAAAAAATAATCCTGTGCTATTATCCATTTTTAAAAGTATAGCGGCCTATAGAGGTACGTTTCAACTTATAGGAAAATTAGGCCTTTGGAAATATTTTGGTATTCCAATGGCTATTAGTTTTTTTACGGCAATCTTAGTAGGGTTATCCGCTTGGGGTTTAAGTGATAATGTTGCAGATGTACTTGACTACATATGGTTTTGGGAATGGGGAGCAGAAACATTTCACAATATAGGTGAAATTTTGGGAGCTATTTTTGTAATTGCTATAGGCTTAGTACTCTATAAACATATTGTAATGGCGCTTAGTGCACCGTTTATGAGTCCTGTTTCGGAAAAAATTGAATTACACCTAACTGGTAAAACCGAACTTCACAGAAATACTACAAATAGCCAACAATTATGGCGTGGTATACGTATTAACGCACGTAATCTAATAATGGAATTGCTGCTAACAATCCCAATTTTACTAATTGGTTTTATTCCAATTATCGGTATTATATCAACCATTCTGCTTTTTCTTGTTCAAAGTTATTACGCTGGTTTCGGAAATATGGATTATACTTTGGAAAGACATTTCAATTATAAGGAAAGTATAACCTTTGTAAAGAAAAATAAGGGGACTGCCATTGGTAACGGTATGGTTTTTATGCTATTCCTATTAATTCCTATCATTGGGATTATTGTAGTCTTACCTTTTTCAGTAACCGCTGCAAGTACTGAAACATTAAAAAAATTACACATCAATACTATTCAAAATCAAATTACAAACTGAATATTATGAAAGAAATATTTGTAAATTATATTAAAAATCTTCAAAATCAAATAACTAAAGCCGTTGAGGAAGTTGATGGCAGGGCTACATTTAAAGAAGACATTTGGCAAAGAGCTGAAGGTGGTGGTGGTAAAAGTAGAATATTAGAAAATGGTGCTGTTTTTGAAAAAGGGGGTGTAAATATTAGTGAAGTTTATGGCGATTTACCATTAAGTATGCAGCAATATTTTGGGGTTGAAGAAGCCAATTTTTTTGCTTGTGGCCTCAGTCTTGTTATACATCCAAACAATCCTTTTGTACCAACTGTCCACGCCAATTGGCGCTATTTTGAATTATACGATAAGGAAGGGAATTTACAAGATCAGTGGTTTGGTGGTGGACAAGATTTAACGCCCTATTACCTATTTGATGAAGACGCCATCCATTTTCATCAAGTTTGCAAAGAAGCTTGTGATAAACATGATTCCAGCTTTTATGGAATTTATAAAAAGCGATGCGATGAATATTTTTATAACGCCCACAGAAACGAAGCAAGAGGAATAGGCGGTTTATTTTTCGATTATTTAAAACCCACTGAAAATAGATCTAATGAAGACTGGTACAATTTTGTTACAGAAGTTGGCAATAGTTTTATAAATTCTTATCTCCCTATTGTTGAAAAAAATAAAAATATTCCATTTAATAATGAACATAAAAACTGGCAAGAAATAAGACGTGGCAGATATGTTGAATTTAATTTAGTGCACGATAAAGGAACTCTTTTTGGTTTAAAAACAAATGGCCGGATTGAAAGTATTTTAATGAGCCTACCACCAAAAGTACAATGGGTTTATGACCATCATCCAGAACCAGGCAGTAAAGAGGAAAAATTACTAACAGTATTAAAAAACCCTAAAAATTGGTTGCAAGAAACATATTAATGTTTTAATTGTGATTAGATTGAACTAACCGTTAACAGATTGTGAAACGCTAATTAAAACAATTTATAAAACAACAAAGAGGCCTAATTAGGCCTCTTTGCTTTTTATTAAATGACTATTATTATTTAATAATCAATCTTTCTGTGTGAGTATAAGCACCACCATCTATTTTTAAGATATAAACTCCTGTTTGTAAACCAACTGCATTTATTGCGGTCGTGTTATTTAAAACAATAGCTTGGTTGAACACTTGTCTACCATTCATATCAACAATAGTAACTGATACATCTCCAACTGGAATTAATGTTTGAATATTTATATTTCCATTTGAAGGGTTTGGATATACTTGGAAGTTTTTATCTAATAAACCTTCATCGTTAACTCCTAAAGCGCAATCTGTTGGTAAATCAAAAGCTTCTTCTTGATCTAATCTATTATTGCTACTACCTTGGTCTGCACTAAAACCAAGACCTCTTCTTGCAAATACATTCCATATTAAACAACGATTTGCACCAGCGTTAGCCAAAACATCTGCAGCTAAAATAGCATCTCTACCATCTATAAATCCTGGGCTACAAGATTGTAATTTTAAGCCATCAATAACTAATTGCATAGCAATGTTGTTACCACCAGTTCCATTATAAAAATCTGCATCAAAACCATATTGGTCTATCAATGCCCAGTTTAAATCCCATAACATAGTTGCCCAAATACTACCAATACCGTGTGGTCTTGAAATCCCTGGATTATTTGTGTCATCATACGTTAAACCATTTATAGCAAAATCTGTACTATATGGTCTTGGTCTAATACCTGTTCCAGTAGTATTTTGCCCAATAACATATGTTCCTATTCCTCTTCTGTCTACTGAAGTATCTCCCGGCTCAATAGTTAACATTAATCCAAACCAATCGCTCCAGCCTTCGCCCATTTGCTCTTCATTTTGCAAACATCCTGCTTGTGCAGGGCCTCCAGTAAGACGATTAGAAATACCATGCCCATATTCGTGAGCAATAATTCCGTTATCTACATCACCATCTATATTAAATGGTCCTGCTTCAACTAATGACGCGTTTACTGTAGCTCCAGTAGTAAGCTGTGCTATTATTGCTTCACCGTCTGCAAGTGTTACCATTATTGAAGGTATTGTTACCTGATCTCCAACTGCTCCAGGCCCCATTGCTATAGGAGCAGCTGCAACATTATTTACAATTATAACCGCAATTGCTCCCGCATCTTCGGCTGCTAAAACTTTAAAACCGAATTCGCATTCACCTCTTCTTATTACAGCTATTTTTCCATTTACTGCAGCGGCATTCAAATATGGATCGCAACCGTCATTTTCGTCTGTTGAAACACCTGAATTATCATCTATTACCAAAACTAAATCGCTAGTAAGCGGTGTGCTTGGTAATGGAGCACCAAAGGTTGCAGAGAGACCTAAATAACCACCGGCTAAAGGCCCATTATTAATTGTTAGAGGCTGTCCCGCAGGACCTACAGGATCCCATAAGAACATTTGCATTCTTGGGTTACCACCGTCTGGAGGTGTTCCAAAATTTGCATTATTTAAACCACTACCATCTTGAGCATCCGCATTAACAGAATCACTTCCATTACCTCCATTGTCATAGTTATTTTCTTGAAAATTTCCACTAGCTTCATCAAAACCGTATTGATACCATACATCGTGCATAATATTATTCCAAAAGAATAGATTTACAGTTGCCGCTTCTACCATATTAACAGGAGAAGTATTAAAGTTAAAAGGAAAATTAAAATTTAAGTCAGCTCCACCATCAGGCGAATCTCCAGCACCATCGTTTCCGTTTCTATCTTCTTGTGCTCGCACATTATTCCCTCTAGTAGTTGTAAATTCTGCACCTACTACACCATTAGTATCATGCCATCCAAAAGGAGAAGCTACAGCATTTGCTGGATTTGACTGAATACTTTCTACGCCGTGGTTTGGACTTTCAATTGGAAGACCAAATACATTATATTGAGCTCCATCTACCAAAAACTTCTTAGTTGTGTTGTTTGGTTGTTTAAAAAGAGGGCTTTCAATATTTGCAGTTCCTTTATGGTTATGCACCCCTGTTACATCAAATGTACAATTAGCCACCCAGTCGTGGGTGTTTAAAAGCACACCAGTAAGAGCATCTATACGAACACTGTAGTAATTTTCATTGTTTTTTAATGAAATACTTAAATCCCAAGCCAAGTGTAATGTATTGTCTTCTAGAACTTGATACACTAACTTAACAGGAATATTTTCTGTTGAAATTGAACCATTTGAAAACACATATTTGTTATTTTCATTTTCCAACAACACCAACCCTGAAGGACTTGATAAATTAAGGGCTGTAGCTGCTTTTGAAATTGCTAACAAAGGAGAAATCGAAGGTTGCGTACTATTTACCCTTGCAGATAAATTAGTTTCAAATCGTAAACTTGCATTTACAACATTTCCATTCTTTACGGCAAATGAAGATGAGGAATTAAAGATTTCGATACCTTGAAATCGTTGAAGAGCATAAACATTTTCCAAATTTAAGCTTTTAGAAAAACTGTGTCTTTCAATTGCTATATCGGCAATGTCTTGAGGTTGTAAATTAAGTGTGCTTTTATTCGCATTTAAATAATTGCTCACTGTTTGACTGTAATCTTGCGCAAACGCAAAATTAACTGCAACTAGCAGTAATAAATAGGTAATTTTTTTCATAGAAATTTTGGTAATTTAAAGTTAAAAGAAGAAAAAAAACGGAAAAGGATTACTAATATATCGTAAACCGTTTAAACTTCATAAAGTTTTTATTTTTTAAAAATATCATTTTTTATTAAATATTTAACCTTGTAGGGAAAGTTTTAACACTTAATTTTATTAAAGATTACCATTTAACTTTTGAAAAGCCTGTAAAGCGTTTCCATCTGTTAAGCGAGAAATGTAATTACAAATCGAAATTAACTTATAATAAAGATCTGTGTTCAATGGAATAGAATCTTTTAAATTCTTGAGAATAAGATGGTCATATTGCGAGGCTTCATCTAATTCTAGATTATCTAAAGCAGATGTGTAGGAATCTAAAAGTTGACCTAAAATTGCATAGCCTGCAATTTCCTTTTCTACAACCTCTTCACTATTATATATTTTTTCAACGCTTATTTTTATTATGTCGTCTATTTGTGCTTTGTACTTGCTTTTGTTCAATAAGGGCTCTGAATATGATCCTTTTAAAATTTCTTCTTCATTTAGAATAAATAAATCTGCAGCTTCCGCTATTAAAGTGTTTATTGCCAGCGATCGCAAATAAGCAAGCCTATCCGACGTCTTAGACAAAGCAGCATATTTTTTAGAATTTATTGAAGATTTAACCAAATTTATGAGATATTCCAGCGCAAATTCTTCATCAATTAGACCAAGGTTTATTCCGTCTTCAAAATCTATTATTGTATAACAAATATCATCTGCCGCTTCAACTAAAAATGCTAGTGGATGCCTTGAATAGCTTATATTTTCTGCTTCGCCTCGTTTTAATAATCCCAATTCTGAACCTACTTCTTCAAAAAATGACATTTCAGATTGAAAAATCCCAAATTTCTTATCAGCAACATTTGTAGTTGGCTTTTTTGGCAAAGACTCCTTTGGATATTTAATGAAAGCACCCAAGACGGCATAGGATAAGCGTAAGCCACCATCAACTCCGTTGTTGGATTCTGTTACTATTTTGAAGCCATTTGCATTACCTTCAAAATCTATTAAATCCTGATATTGTTTTACAGTAAGTTGTTCTTTGTATCTACTTCCTCTTCCACTTTTAAAATATTGGCCAATTGCTTTCTCACCACTATGGCCAAAGGGAGGATTGCCAATATCGTGCGCCAGTGCTGCAGCTGCCGTTATGGCACCAAAATCGTTAAACTGATATCCGTGAATTGTCTGCAAATGCGGATATTTTTCCAAAACCCTTTTACCTACTACTCTTCCAAGCGAGCGTGCAACTACGGAAACTTCCAAGCTATGGGTAAGGCGCGTATGCACAAATGAAGTTTTACTCATTGGGATAACCTGTGTTTTGTCTTGCAAACTTCTGAAAGCTGCAGAAAAAATAATACGGTCGTAGTCTACTTCAAAACCCAAACGTGTTTCGTCTTGTTCCTTTCTAAGCCTCTTGTTTGTATCGCCCTGACGGCGTAAACTTAAAAGTTTTTCCCAATGCATCATTACTTGAAAATTTTGAAATGCAATATACTATTTTCAGAAATTAAAAACGTCCTAATATAGGTGTAGAAATATTCATCTTCATACTACTATCTGTTTTATTGCGTAACGTTTAGATAACCTTACAACAACAAAATGGTAATAGACAGTTAACATGGACTTTACACTGTGTGTGTTTCTTTGCGTCAAGAAAATTAAACCAATCTATGAAACATTTTTTCGCTTCGCTTTTGTTTATTGTAACTGTAATTTCATTTGGACAAAACACAGGCTCAATAGTAGGAAAACTTACTGATAAGGACAGCAATGACCAGCCACTTCCTTTCGCAAATGTAATTATTACAGGCACTACAATGGGTGTAACATCAGACTTTGATGGTCTGTATAATATTGAAAACGTGCCAGCAGGAACATATACTGTTTCTTACAGTTTTGTTGGTTATTCTACAGTTGAAATACCGAATGTAAAAGTAGAAGCGAACAAAGTAACTACTGTTAATGTACCTATGAGCGCGAGTGCCGCAGCCCTTGATGAAGTTGTAATTACAACAACAACAAAAAGAGAAAGCGAAGTAGCGTTACTTTTAGACCAAAAAGAAGCTTCGGTAATAAAACAGAGTATTGGTGCTGAAGAGCTTTCAAGAAAAGGTGTTGGAGATGCTGCCGGCGCAGTTTCAAAAATTTCGGGGGTTTCCCGCCAAGAAGGAAGTAGCAATGTTTACGTTAGAGGTTTAGGTGATAGATATCAAAATACAACTTACAACGGCCTTTCTTTACCTAGTAATGATATTGAAAAGAAGAACATCGATTTAGGTCTTTTTTCTAGTGATGTAATACAGAGTGTTGCCATAAGTAAAGCGTATGCAACTGAATTTTATGGAGATTTTGCTGCGGGGAATGTAGATATTAAATCTAAGGAATACACTGGAAAAGGTTTTGCCGAAGTTAGCCCTGGTGCTGGTATAAATACTAATGCAATTGGTGAGGATTTTTTGAAAAGTGAGGGTACAAGTTATTTTGGCTTTTACAACAGATACGACAACAACCCTTTTGCTGTTATTCTTTCTCACGGTGTGGATCCTGTAGACGCAGGTACACCTATTGCAATTGAAGGTACATTTAGCGGCGGAAAATCTTGGGATATTGGTCGTGAGTCTAGACTAAGCTTTTTTGCAACAGCAAGCTTCAATAATAATTTTGAATATAGAAAAGGCCCAGCAGCTGACTTTGATACTACTGAAAATAAAAGTTTTTCAGACGCAGAGGAGTTTGAATATTCCACTACCACTACTGCTATGGCAAACATAATATACAAGTTTGATGCCAACAATAGGGTGAGTTTTAACTCCCTTTTTATTAACAGCGGTAACGACGAAGTTGGTTATTTTGGTAGAAATGGCTTAGGCAGAAATAAAGATGCTCCGCTAAGTATTGATAGAGGCTTCTACCAACAAAACATACAATTTGACCAAGATATGATTTTCGTAAATCAGATTTTAGGAACACATAAAGTAGATGAAAAATTCGAGTTTAATTATGGTGTCGGCTACAATAAAGTATTCTCTAGACAACCAGACAGAAAGCGTATAAGTTTAGAGCAATACCATTTAGCGCTAGATAACGATCCCTCAACAAACCCAGTGTTTTATGACAATACAGAATATGATAACCAACGCTATTTTCAACGAATTGAAGATGAAGAATTAAATAGCTTTATAACCTTAGGATATCAAGCATCTGAAAAGGTTAAGCTTAATTTTGGATATAACGGAAGAACAAAAGAACGTTTTTTTGAAAATATTCGATATGGCTTAACACCTGTAGACCCAAATTATCAAGTAACTAATGTTACAAGTTTTAATGATATATTTTCAGTTGAAAATCTTGGTGTAATTTACAACACTCAAGTTTTTAGAGCTATTGCTCCTGCTAATGGTATAGACAATGTGAATTTTCCAGGACTTCCAGAAAACACATACACAGGTAATTTAGATGTTCACGCTGGTTTTATTAATGCTGAATTAATATTTGGCTCAAAGTGGTTAGTGGTTCCTGGTATTCGTTTAGAATCTTTCGACCAAGAAATCACCTACGATGTAATTAATGTTTTAGAAACAGATCCCGGTTTTCGTAATGCTTATAAAAATTTTGTATTGCCAAGTTTAAATGTTCGTTACGCTCTTAATGAAGAACAAAATTTACGTTTTGCCGCAAGTAAAACAGTTTCTGTACCTGAATTTAAAGAAGTTGCACCTTTTGTATATGAGAATATTTCTAACCAAGTAGGTGGTAACCCAGATTTATTAAGCGACCCTTCTTTTTCTGAAATTTATAGTGTTGATTTTAAATATGAATGGTTCTTTAACCGTGGTGAATTATTTTCTATCGCTGCATTTGGAAAGCAAATAAATGATCCTATCAATAGAGTAGCAGCTAACGATGCAACTGGTGTACAGCGTTATTTTAGAACTGGAGATAAAGCTGAAGTTGCTGGAATTGAGCTAGAAGTTAGAAAAGATTTATTAACAAACGAAAATGAATCATCACAATTATCGGTAGGATTTAACGGTACATATACATATACAAAACAAGATTTAAAAAGTATAAACAGTTTGTTTACTTCAACTTTTGAAGAAGGAAGAACTGAAGAATTACAAGGTGCTTCACCATTTATTTTAAATGCGGATTTTAATTACAGCCCGTATATTGGAGAAAATTATCAGCCAACTGTAACTGCGGTATTCGCATATTTCAGCGATAGAATAGATGCAATTGGTGCTGGACAACTTGGTAACATAATTGAAAAAGGTGTGCCAACACTAGATTTAGTATGGAAGAACAAAATAGGTAAAGGATTTGAAGTAAATCTTGCAGCCAAAAACCTCTTGGACCCTAATATTGAATACATAAGAGAAACTTCTGGCGATGGTGACATTTTCGTAACATCGCCGAATGGTAAAGGTATAGCTTCTTATAAAAGAGGTATAAATTTAGGACTACAACTAAAGTATAATTTTTAAACTATAAATAACAAATAATAATAAATACCAAAAGAAAAATGAAAACAATCAAATTATTTTTAAGCTTAGCAGTTTTTGCTTCAATATTTGTTGCCTGCGAGGCAGATGACACAGCAGATATCGTAATAAATGATAATAGTATAGATAACAGCGTTATTAATAACAATACAGGTGGAGATGGCGAAACACCACCAGTTGGCTGTATCGAAATAGGTGGTACTAAAACTGCAGACTTAGTTTTGGTCGAAAACCAATGTTATATACTTACTGAGGCATTGGTTATGACAGCTGGTACTACACTAACAATCCCGTCAGGTGTTACAATTAGAGCAAACACTGGTAATGCTGCTGGTAGTTACATTGCTATTGCACAAGGTGCACAAATAAACGCTACTGGTACTGCACAAAACCCAATTATTATGACTTCAAATACTCAGACACCATTTGCAGGTGATTGGGGAGGTTTGATTATCTTAGGTAGAGCGCCTATTAATTCAGCCGCTGCTGGTGCAACTTCTACATCAGAAATTGGTAACTTACCTTATGGTGGTGCCGATGCTGGTGATAATTCAGGAGTTATAAAATATGTTCGTGTAGAATATTCTGGAGGTGCAGCTTCTTCTGCTTCTGAAAACAACGGATTCTCTTTTTACGGAGTAGGTAATGGTACAACTGTAGATCACATACAATCTTTCGAAGGTGCAGATGATGGTATTGAATTTTTTGGTGGAACTGTAAACGCAAGTTTCGTTTCTGCAGTTAATAATCAAGATGATTCTATAGATTGGACAGAAGGATACTCTGGAACTTTAACTGATGTTTATGTTAAATTGGGGCTTGATCGCGACTTAGCTCTTGAAGGTGATGGCTTTAATCCAACTTCTGGAAATAATGGTGGTTTTCTCTCTAGCCCTACAATGAATAATGTTACTATTATTGGGTTAGGCTCGTCCAATGGAGGTCTGCAAGCTGCACGCTTTCGAGAAGGCACAAATGGTATATTTAACAATGTTGTTATTGAAGGCTTTGCGGCCGGTTTTAGACTAGATGGTAATGCAACCGACAAGCCAACTGGCCAAAATGTTTTAGATGGAACTTTGCGGGTTAACGATTATATGTTAACAGATGTAACAACACCGATAATCAACAATACTGGTTTTACATTTACTGACGATCAATTTTTATTTGGTTTAGGCAATGGTGTCATTACAGACTTCGCAACTTGGGGTGCTGGCTGGGCAAGACAGTAAACGAACAAAGCATATTATTTTAATTCGCCAAAAAGAAAACAGCCCTTGCATTTTGCAGGGGCTGTGGTAATTTAATAACTCAAAATTAATTTTAAATTAATCTAAAAAGATAAAAAGCAGATTAAATTTATAATCAAACCTATATAACTTTTAATCTAAAAAATTATGAAAAAATTAATCTTACTTTTTACAGTATTTGCTTTAGTTTCATGTTCTAAAGAAACAATTTCTGACAATGAGTTAAACGCTACGGAAAACAATTTAGTTTCAGAAATTTCGTCTGAAAATCCCGAAGGAAATAAGGATATTGGAATTCCTGTAGTAAATCCAAACTTCTTAATCACTTGTTTTAATTTTGATGGAAACGATCCAATTTTATTTGATGGAATCAACTATGGAAACGAAACAGGTTTTCACTACACCGGAAGTCATTCCTTTAGATTACAAGCCACACCGGGAAATATTAGAAGAAGATCATCTGTATTCTATGCTAATGTTGGACTCAATCATTCTATTAAAATTACAGGAAGAGTATATAGTGTGCGCCAAAATGAAGATGACTATTCTCAGGGCGTAATTAAATTATTTGTAAATAATACTTTGATAACAACAATTTCACGAACTACTTATAATGCCTGGGAAGAATTTACTTGGACAGGTAGCTCTCCTTTATATGGAAATCTTAAATTAGTGATAGAAAATGATGAGTTTGATGCCCCGGCCTATTTCGATAACATTTGTGTTGCAGTCAGCCCACAATAATAAATCTTTAAAAACATAACAAACCTAAAAGAAAACAGCCTCTGCAATTTTGCAGAGGCTGTTGTAATTAATGAGTATTTCTAAGTTACTATTTGTAATTGCTCACAATTTGAGTGTCTGTTTTTTTGTAGGTTTTTACGGCTGCCATTTTTGCATTGTCGTAGTTTACTTCTTTTAAAGTTTCGCCTTGATAAAACAACCAAGTACCAACTTTTTTGCCATTGTCATATTGGGCAACGGCTGTTTTGTTTCCATTTACATCAAAGCTAATCCACTCTCCTTGTAATTTATTGGTTTTTGTGTAAAAACCCGTTTGGGCTATTTTTCCATTATCGTGAAAAAGAGTAGCTTCAATCATATCTCCTTTATCAACAAATAAATTCTTTTTCGTTTCCTGTGCCATTGTTACACCAATAGACAAACACATCATACAGATAATTAATACTGCTTTCATAACTTTTTAATTTATTAATTTATAATTCATTTTCAGATAACGTAAACAGGAAAACATTCAAATCTCTCCTGGTCTAAGGCTTAAACTACCTTATTTATCATTTCTGAAACAAATATAAGAAATAATTTACATTCAAGAAACGTTTAAGTAACATTAATTTAACATTGAAGCGTTATATAGTTCATTGTCAGTTTATTACAATGTTAAGCAAATGTTATATTATACTGAATAACAAGCAGATTATACGAATATCCTCAGTATTTACATTCCAAGGCATAACCTTTTAGTAACATTTGCTTCAAAAATAAACTTGAAATTTGCCATCAATACTTAAAATCAACTATGGATAATATTTACCTAATTATGCTAATTGCTTTGGGCATTCTTGCCATTGCAGATTTAGTTGTAGGCGTAAGTAACGATGCTGTAAATTTTCTTAATTCCGCAATCGGCTCTAAAGTAGTTTCTTTTAAAACCATTATGATTGTGGCTAGTGTTGGTATTGCCTTTGGTGCCATATCATCTAGCGGCATGATGGAAATTGCCCGAAATGGTATTTTTGTCCCTTCTCAATTCTACTTTGATGAGATCATGATAATATTTGTAGCTGTTATGGTTACTGATATTTTATTATTGGACTTTTTTAACAGCCTTGGCCTACCTACTTCTACCACCGTTTCAATTGTCTTTGAACTTTTAGGAGCGTCCGTTTGTATGGCAATTATTAAGATTAGTAATAACAATGATAGTCTTCTTCAATTAGGCGAATATATAAACACTGATAAAGCGCAGGAAATTATTTATGGGATATTACTTTCAGTAATTGTAGCCTTTACTATTGGTACTTTAGTACAATTTGTAGCACGTTATCTACTTACATTTAATTTTCAAAAAAAGGCATCTTGGGTTGCTGCTGTATTTGGCGGTATTGCAATTACTGGAATTTCTTACTTCATAATTATTAAGGGATTAAAGAGCACCCCTCTTTTACCAGATTATTTTAATAACTGGGTGTCGGCAAACCTATTGTTATTTTTACTGTACAATTTTATTGGCTGGGCTTTACTGTCTTGGCTTTCCATTAGGTTCTTCAAAATAAATATTTACGTTCTTGTTATTATTTTAGGAACCTTTGCTTTAGCAATGGCTTTTGCAGGTAATGATTTAGTGAATTTTATTGGTGTGCCAATGGCAGGTCTTGCAGCTTATGAAAATTGGGTTGAAAGTGGGGTAGCCGCTACACAATTTGGGATGGAAAGTCTTTCTGTGCCTGTTCAAGCAAATCAGTGGCTATTATTATTGGCCGGGGCGGTTATGATTTTAACACTGTTCTTTAGCGAAAAAGCAAGACGTGTAGTAAAAACATCTGTAGATTTATCTAGACAAGATGACATAAAAGAACGCTTTCAGCCAAACTGGCTTTCTCAAAATCTTGTAAGAGGTACAATTTTTATAAATGATGGTTTTGCAAGGATAATACCGAAAGGTATAATGAATAATGTTCAAAAAAGATTTGCGATACCAACATCAAAAAAAGTACTTGGCGAGGACGCACCGGCATTCGATATGGTTAGGGCGGCCGTAAACTTGATGGTTGCAAGTATTTTAATTTCTATTGCAACTGGCATGAAATTGCCGTTATCTACAACCTACGTTACTTTTATGGTTGCAATGGGTTCATCTTTGGCGGATAAAGCTTGGGGCAGTGATAGTGCTGTTTATAGAGTTTCTGGCGTATTAAGCGTTATTGGCGGCTGGTTTATGACTGCCTTTACAGCCTTTACCGCAGCGGCAATACTTACAGTAATTTTATATTATTTTGAAATTCCGGCAATGATCATCCTGTTTCTATTGGCAATTGGCTTAATAGTCCGCACGTATATTAAGGGGAAACAAAAAGCGCAGGATTTTAAAGAAGAAATCTCATTCAAAAAAGCCGAAAGTAATAATACCGCTGGAGTAATTGCAGAAAGCAGTAATAATGTAAGCACCGTTATGAAACGTGCAGGAAAATTATTGGCCTATACGATTGAAAACCTTAGCAAACAGGACTTAAAAGGATTAAAGAAGGGCAAAAAGCAGAGTAAAAAACTTGGAGATGAAATGGATGATATCAATACGCACGTTTTCTACTACATGAAAAATGTTGACGATACATCCGAAGGTGCAAGTCGTTTCTACCTTTTAATTCAAGATACGCTACAAGACATTGTACAATCCTTAGACTTTATAAGCGAAAAAAGTTATAAATACGTAAAAAATGGTCATAAAGGATTAAAATATAATCAGATAAAGGATTTAAAAGAAATTGAAGGAAGACTTCTTATTTTATTTGAAAGGGTTAAGAAAGAATTTGACAATCAAACATTTGAAAATTTACCAGCCATAATAGATGAGAAGCAAATGTTCTTGGATTATATTAGTAATGAAATAGAAAAGCAAATAGAACGTACCAAAAAGGCTGAAAGCAGCCCTCGTAATACTTCGCTGTACTTTTCAATTTTGTTAGAGTGCAAAGATTTGGTTGAAGCTACAACAACATTGTTAGAACAATATTTTATAGAATATACTAGATCCCGAAGTGTGAGAAAGTTCTAATCAGTATTATAAAATTGAAATAAAAAAGCCGGTAAAATAAAGTTTACCGGCTTTTTACTTTTATAAAATTAAATAATTAAGATCCACACATTAAACAATCATCATCAGGCTCTCCGTTTTTAGACCTTTCCATCATCTCACGAAACTCGGCCGGAGACATTGCTTTTTGATTTGTAGCAGCACTTGTAACCGCTTCTTCTTTTACT
>JBBSOK010000025.1:0-29590 GCA_038259825.1 Flavobacteriales bacterium | reverse complement strand
TTGAAAGATAGATATAAACTAAGATGAATTATTGTTTATGATATAGATTTTCCGAATAAAACGAGTGTAATTAAAAAGGCATTATTCATAAAATGAAGTAAAATTGGCCATAGCATAGCACCGCTTTGCAATTTTAATCTACCTGCAATAAAACCGATTATAATGCGTGGTACAATTAATAAAAACAAGGCTAGATTTAAAAAAAAGGAATCTACGTAATTGTTGACGTGTGCTAAACCAAAAACTATTGATGTAATAATTAATACAGTCCAAACATATTTTGCCAGAAATGCTCTAATGCGTTGTGTCTTTCGTTCAGAAATTATTTCTTGTAGAATATAATAGGTAACAATTAATATTATAAACAATAGAATACTGCGCAAAATCCAATTGCCATAAGGCGCAGCAACTATGTTGAAAATAAAAGCAGTTAAACCACTCAAGAAAAGTAGAAATTCTGGATGGGTTGGTTTTAATAACGTTCTAAAAAGAAGTTCTTCCAATATAGGTGCTATAATTACGCCAAGAACCAATAGTTGAATTGGATTATTTTCAATAAGATCACGCAGTTGAGTTTGCTCATACTTTTCAATTGCAACTTCCGGAAATAAATATTTCAGCAAGCCTAAAAGTGCGAAGAAAGCAAAATAAGAAACCCAAATCCAAAAATAGCTTTTAAGGAGTAGGTTAAAATTTTTGTTTGTAAGATTATCAGAAAAAAAACGTACCATATTATCAGTTTCAAAAATAAGTAATTTGAAAATGACTTTTAGTTTCGGTTTCAATAGATTAAATGTTATTTCAAATTAATTCTATGTTGTGGATAAAGTATAATTCAGAATTAAATTTACTGCCACCTTGTCAGAATATTTTGGCTGGCACAAAGATTGACTTATACCATTCAGAAAATTAAATTAAACAGATTCCTTTTTAAATAGCTTTCGGCAATTTATTCGGAATTCATAAAAAACTAAAAAGATGAGTAAAATAATTGGAATTGACTTAGGTACAACCAACTCCTGCGTTGCCGTAATGGAAGGTAGCGAGCCAACGGTTATTCCTAACGCTGAAGGAAAACGCACAACTCCTTCTGTAATAGCATTTGTAGAGGGTGGTGAAATTAAAGTAGGGGATCCTGCAAAAAGACAAGCGGTAACCAACCCAACAAAGACAATAAGCTCCATAAAGAGATTTATGGGTAATAAATATTCAGAATCTAAAAGTGAAGCAGAACACGCAACGTATAAAGTTGAAAAAGGTGATAATGACACTGCACGTGTAGATATTGATGGTCGTTTATATACGCCACAGGAATTGAGCGCGATGATTCTTCAGAAAATGAAAAAAACGGCTGAAGACTATTTAGGTCACGAAGTTACAGAAGCGGTTATTACCGTACCTGCTTACTTTAACGATAGCCAACGTCAAGCAACTAAAGAAGCTGGTGAAATTGCTGGCCTTAAAGTAAGACGTATAATAAACGAACCAACTGCAGCAGCATTGGCTTACGGCCTTGATAAAAAAGGTGCAGATCAAAAAATTGCAGTATTCGATTTTGGTGGAGGAACACATGACGTTAGTATCCTAGAATTAGGTGATGGCGTTTTTGAAGTACTTGCAACAGATGGTGATACACATTTAGGTGGTGACGATGTTGACCAAACTATTATAAAATGGTTAGCAGACGAGTTTAAGTCTGAAGAAGATTTCGATCTTCGTAAAGATCCAATGGCATTGCAACGTTTAAAAGAAGCTGCGGAAAAAGCTAAGATTGAATTATCAAGTTCAGCACAAACTGAAATTAACTTGCCATACATCACAGCAACTGCAAGCGGACCAAAGCACTTGGTAAAATCATTAACCCGTTCTAAATTTGAGCAGTTAATTGAGCCACTTGTAAAAAGAACAATTGCACCTTGCGAAAAAGCTTTAAAAGCAGCCGGATTAAGCAAAAGTGACATTGATGAAATCATTTTAGTTGGTGGATCAACTCGTATTCCTGCAGTTCAGGAAGCAGTTGAAAAATTCTTTGGAAAGAAACCAAGTAAAGGTGTAAATCCAGATGAAGTTGTAGCTGTTGGTGCTGCCATTCAAGGTGGTGTTTTAACAGGTGATGTAAAAGATGTTCTTTTATTAGATGTAACGCCACTTTCTTTAGGTATTGAAACTATGGGTAGTGTGTTTACAAAATTAATTGAGGCAAATACTACAATCCCAACTAAGAAAAGTCAAGTATTTTCTACTGCAGCAGATAATCAACCAAGTGTTGAAATTCACGTATTGCAAGGAGAGCGTCCAATGGCTAACGATAACAAAACAATTGGTCGTTTCCATTTAGACGGTATTCCACCAGCACAGCGCGGTACGCCACAAATTGAAGTAACGTTTGATATTGATGCAAATGGTATTATTAAAGTAAGCGCTACCGATAAGGCTACCAACAAGACGCAAGACATTCGTATTGAAGCATCTTCAGGATTAACTGAGGATGAAATCAAGAAAATGAGACAAGAAGCTGAAGAAAATGCTGAAAGCGATAAAGCTGCTAAAGAAAAAGTAGATAAATTGAATGAAGCAGATGGAATGATCTTTCAAACTGAAAAGCAATTGAAAGAATTTGGTGAAAAATTATCTGATGATAAGAAAAAGCCAATTGAAGATGCTTTAGAAGAACTGAAGACAGCTTATGAAACTAAGGAAGTTGAAACCATTCAACCAGCTTTAGATAAGATTAACGAAGCTTGGAAAGTAGCTTCTGAAGAAATGTACAAAGCACAAGCAGATGGCCAAGGCGCTCCAACAGGAGATGCCGGAGCAGGAGCAGAGCAAGGTTCTGAAAACAACACTGAAAATAGTGATGTTGAAGATGTAGACTTCGAAGAAGTGAAGTAAGTTCTTTGAAATAAATTTATGTAAAACCCGTAACTTTTAAAGTTGCGGGTTTTTTGTTTTTAGTTGAAAATTGTAAGAAATAAATTGTTAGATTTTCAGAAACATTAAAGTAGTTCTTTGAACAAAAATTATTACTTCGGTTAAAATTACTTTTCAATAATTTGATGAGAAAAAGTAGAGAACATTCTATTTCCAGATTTTTCACAATCAATTTATGTATTTTATGTTGTCTACTGGGTTATTTTTTTCCAATTTTTAAATTATAAAAATTACTTTTTATATTATTAATATTTTAATCAATCCAACGCCAGACCAATGAATTTGATTTATAAACTATAATATATAATGAAATAAAACTGTATTTAACATTATTTCTTCACAAATGCTAAATGTGTGTTAATTTTAATTATATTCGTCGTCAAATTTTTCTTATGATAATAAAATAATCTGAGAGAATAAATTAATTTAACTTCTAAAAAATTATGAAAAACATTACTTATTTTCTTTTAACTTGTTTACTTGCATTTAGTTGGCAGGGCCAAGCTCAAAATGGCGGGGTAACCTGTGCCACGGCAGTTGTAATCAATCCGGCAGGACAAAATTTTACAGGAACAACTATTACGAATACTACAACAGGAACAAATAACGATTTTGCTTGGTTTAGCTATACTGCTACCGCAAACGGAACTGTAGAAGTCAATTCTTGTAATGGGGGTGTAGATAGTAATCTTTTTTGGCTTTCTGGTGTTTGTCCAACACCTACACAAATAGCAACAAATGATGATTCTTGTATCCAAGGGGGTGGCTCTACAAATAATTTTGCTTCGCGTTTAACAAATTTAAATGTAGTTTCTGGAACTACATATTATGTTCAATGGAGAGATAGTTATGCTTCAAGTACAAATCCCTTTAATTGGACTTTAATTTTTACTCCAGCACCATTATGTCCTAATGTAACGGGAATAGTAGCAAATTCATTTAGCGCAGGAGGTAATGCAACTATTTCGTGGACAGGAGCTACGGGCGCCAATAGTTATAATTTTGAAATACAACCAGTCGGTATTGCTCAAGGTACTCCTGGCGCTATTGTTCCCAATACAGGTACAATTTCTACTACAAATTTAATAAACGGAGCATTTGTTTCTGGTAATATATACACATTGTATGTTCGATCTGTTTGTTCAGGAGGAGCAGGTGTTTATCAATCTATAAACTTTGCGTTCAATATACCGCCAGGATGTGCTACTGCACAATTTCCGGCAAATGGAGCTGTTGGAGTAAAGAGTAATGTTACCTTTTCTTGGAGTCCTCCATCTACAGGTTCCGTTCCATCTGGATATGAATTTTTCTTTGGGACTGTTTCTGGTTCACTTACAAGTCTAGGTGTTTTAACCGGTACTGCTGTAACCTTAACAAATTTAAATGCAGGCATTACATATTTTTGGCGTATTGTGCCACAAAATAGTGGCGGGTCAGCTACTGGATGTCCAGAATTAACATTTACAATTCAAAATGCCCCAGCAGGACCAACAGGTATTACTTGTCCTTCAGGCAATAATGCAAATATTTTTACTGAAGCATTCACTACTGTTGGAGGTTGGACAGGTAATACTGGTACAGCAACCGCAAATAATTTATGGAATTTTGGACGCACAGGTTCAACACCTTCAGCTGATACAGGTCCTACAGGAGGACAAACCGGAGCTTATATGTATTACGAGTCATCTGGTAACGCAGTAAATACAGCTAATGTAGTTTCCCCACCAATCGATTTAACTCCTGTGTTACCAACAGATCCTACGGAACTTTCATTTTATATGCACGCTTATGGTGCGGGTATTGGAACATTAAATGTTGGAGTTGGATCTTCAGATGCAGGTCCGTTTACAAATGTATTTACTTTTGATGGTCAATTACAGGTTAATAGCGCGGCACCGTTTGCTCAAGTTGGAGTAAATCTTAGTGCTTATTCAGGACAAATTATATATTTACAAATTAGCTATACTTCGCTTGCAAGCTTTACTGGCGATATAGCCATAGATACACTAAGAGTAGAATCGTGTGCAAATATATGTAGCGCTCCAACTGCTTTAACGGTAAATAATTTTACGTCAGCACCTTCTGCTACTATTAGTTGGACGGCAGCAGGTTCTGCCACTGGTTATATGTACGAAATACAAAATCAAGGTGTTGCGCAAGGCTCACCAAATCCAATTTCATCTGGCACCACTGCTGTAAACTCAGCAACCGCGAGTGGAGCTTTCGTAAGCGGCAACTTATATACTTTATATGTGCGGACGAATTGTTCTTTCGGAAATTCTCCTTATGCATCATCCAATTTTACATTTGCTCTTCCACCTGCAAATGATGCTTGCTCAAACGCTGTGGTAGTGTCTTCATTACCATATACGGTCTCTCAAAATGCTACTTTTGCAACCAATAATTCTGGATTTATAGCTGTAGCTACTTGTGGAGATATGAATGATGGTGTTTGGTATTCTTTTACAGGTGATGGAAGTAATATTACAATACAAGCAGCTCCAACTTCAAGTTGGGATCCTGAGATAGGTGTATACACTGGCGCCTGTGGTGCATTTACGTGCGTTATAAGTAGAGATGCAGGGGGATTAAATGTGGCAGAAACAGCAACATTTGCTACTGTGTTAGGTACAGTTTACTATGTTAATATTGGTCATTGGTCTGGAACTACTGATTCCCCAGAAGGATCATTTAATATGAGTATTACGTCTAGTTTAAACGCTTGTGGCGGTGGAAACAAAACATGGAGCGCTGGTGCTTGGACTCCTGCTGGTGCCCCAACAATTATGGACAACGTAATTATTGATGGTGCTTACAACACTTTAACAAATGGAAATCTAGAGGCTTGTCAATTAACCATTTTAGCAACAAGAACACTTACTGTTGGGGCTGATAGTTTTGTAAAAGTTCAAAATGATATTATTGTTGGCGGAACTTTAAATGTAATTCATCAAGGTAGTGTTGTGCAGGTAAATGATAATGCTGCTACACTTAAAAACGGTGTCATTACAGTACGTAAAACTACACCTGTTCTTGCCGCTCGTGCTTTTATGATAATGGGAAGCCCAATGTCTGCTGAGACAAGAACAGGAGTTTATGGTTCATTAATTAATGTTCAAAGAAATTTTCCAGCTAACTTTGTTCCTAACCCAGCAGTAGCTGCTGCGTTTCCATTAGCAAATAATTTTGCAGATGATAATGGGGACGATTGGCAAGTTTACACTTCAGGTCTATTAACTTCTGGTGTAGGTAATTTGGTAATTCCTCAAACCACTGCACAAGGTTCTGGAAGTGCAAGTTTAAATTATACTTTGGGTACTCTTAATAATGGTTTAGTTAACGTGCCATTACAATATAACGGTTCCCAAAATGCCAGCCCAAATATGCTAGGTAATCCTTATGCTTCGGCAATTGATGCAGATTTACTATATTCTGTAAATAGTGCACCATCTGCCAAGTTTGATCTTGTTTATTTCTGGGAGCACTTAACTCCACCATCTATAAGCTATCCTGGGTATAATTCTGCTAACTATAATATGGGTGATATTTCACAATATAATCCAGTGAGTGGTGTTGGTATGGCTGCTGCAAATGGCGGTGCTACTCCAACAAAATTTATTGCGTCAGGACAAGGTTTTGCAGTTAAAGCATTAGCTACAGGAACAAGCATTAACTTTAATAACAGTGTGAGGGTTACAGGTAATAATAATACCTACAGACGTGATGCCAATACGGAATTATTTTATGTTAACATTAAAAACGATAATTACGCTTTAGCTAGCACAACTGCTGTACATTTTACAGAAAATGCTACAAATGGTTTTGATGCTGGTTATGATAATGCAAGAATGGCAACACCAGTTTCAATTTATGGACAAATGGAAACAGGCGAGGAGCTTGGTATGCAAAGTAGAGGAGCTTTTAGTGAAGATGATAAAATATCTTTAGGTTTCTCTTCGCAAGTTGAAGCTTCTGAGGTTTATATTATTTCTCTTAAAGATTTAGAAGGGCAAGCACTTACAAATGCTACTGTTTTCTTGATTGATAATGTGAATGGAACCGTAACGAACCTTTCTGAAGGTAACTATAGCTTTACAAGTGAAGCCGGAACGTATCCAAATAGATTTACAGTACAATTTCAAAATCCTTTCTTAGGTGTTGATGATAATACTGATTTAGCAATTGGTTTATTCCCTAACCCAGCTAAAGAGTTTGTTACCATTGCATCTCCAAATGCTTTGATAAACAATGTTACGATTTTTGATATAAGTGGAAGAATAATTGAAAACGTTCGTGTAAATTCTCAGAATACATATCAATTAAATATTGCTTCTTTAGAGAGCGCAGTGTATTTTGTAAATGTTACTACTGAAAACGGACAAGTAACAAAACGACTTATTAAAAACTAAGTAGTTTAAATTCCAATTTTAAAGGTGCCTCAAAAGGGCACCTTTTTTTTATTTATACCTCTTTGTAATATTCTAGTCAATTTCCGCAAAAGCGATTGTAGCGGCATCCTTTTTTGATTGCTTAAAAGTTAGTAAGCAAGCGGATTGGTAGTGTTTAAATTATGCTTTGTAAGAAAGCACTGTCCGTTAGTCAAAAAAAGATACAGCGAAAAGCGCGGTAGCCAATGCTTTTTTGCATTGGTTATTTGCCCAAATAAAGATTATATAATGGAATTTATAAAAACTTAAATTGTATTTAAGGTAATTAAATGAATGTTGTAATTAATTAAATCTAGCCAAATCCTTTCCCGTAGGCAGCTCAAAAATCTCTAAATCGAAGTAGGGTACGGCAGCCAAAAGATGGTCAAAAATGTCTGCTTGTATATGTTCGTAGTTTTCCCAAGCTTTGTCGTAACTGAAACAGAAAATTTCAATAGGTATTCCTTTGTCGGTTGGCGCTAAGTGGCGCACCATAAAAAATAAATCTTTGTTTATTGCAGGATTTTCTTGTAAAAAAGCTTCGGCATAATTTCGGAATACACCCAAATTTGTTTGGTTTCTGCCGTTTATTAATTCATTTTTATTAGCTTCGGTTTTAGTATTAAATTTTACATTTTCCTTTTCGCGATAATCTAAATAAGGTTGTATTAATTGAATTTTTTTCAACTTCTCAATATCTTCAAGAGTTAAAAATTTTATGGAAGTTTGCTTAATAAAAATGGAACGTTTTATTCGACGGCCTTTGCTCTCTTGCATTCCACGCCAATTCTGGAAGCTGTCAGCTATTAAGCTGTAAGTGGGAATGGTTGTAAACGTGTTATCAAAATTCATAACTTTTACGGTTGCTAGGTTTATTTCAGTTACATAACCATCTGCTCCAAATTTGCTGAATGTAATCCAGTCTCCAATTCTAACAATATCATTCACAGAAACTTGAATGCTTGCAACAAATCCTAAAATAGTATCTTTAAATATCAACAAAATTACAGCAGATGCTGCTCCTAAAGTACCCAAAGACATTAGGGAATGTCCCGTGAGGATTTGAACAATAAGTATTGTTGCCAAACCCCAAGCAAAAATCATCATTACTTGCACGTAACTATCAAGTGGCTTGTCTTTAAACTTATCTATTTCGGAGAGATAATGTCTTGTAGTGCGCAGTATACTTCGAAAAATAAGTACCGACAATACAATTGTATAAATATCTATTGCGTGTAAAAAGAGTTTTAAAAACGCAGGATATTCCATAAATATTATGGGCGACACATACCAAATAATTACCAAAGGAGCAAAATGTGCTACGTGCTTTGGGAAATTACTTTTAACCAAATAATCATCGTAGGTTGTTGCAGTTTTATCACTAAACGTTTTAAAACCTTCAATAATTACTTTTCGTATAATTCTGTCTACCAAAAAAATAACGGCAGCCACAATCAAGCAATTTATTAGTGCATTTAAAAAAATTGCCCATTCTTGGTGCATCCCATTTTTATCGAAATACTCCTGCAAAAGGCAACTGTAGTATTTTAAGGTTTCGTTATTCATTAAGGTAGTTGCGTTCTACATAGATAGGTCCAAAAGGTAATATTGAACATAAAACTGCAATGATTAATTGTTTGGTGCTCCAATTTAAAAGTTGAGAAATATAAACCGCACCAGCTATATAGAGTAGAAAAAGTACGCCGTGCGCCGTGCCAACTATACGAACCATTTCTGGCAAACCCCAAATATATTTTAATGGCATTGCTATTGCCAATAAAACTAGAAATGAAATTACCTCCAGCACACTTATAATTTTAAAAGTTTTTATAGAATTTCGCATTCAGCTTAATTATTTAAGCGCAAAGATACCTTCCTTATCCTGTTTCACCGAAGTTTTTAGATATATATTGTGATAATCTTCCACAGATTTTCTATATATTGAAAGCACTAAAAATTATCTTCAAAATATGAAAAATCTTACTTTTTTTGCACTTCTTCTTATTTTTTCAACAAACGTAATTATGGCTCAAAAGTCTTCAAAATCTGAATCTTCAGACAAAGAATTTAAAATAGAATATGAAAAATTTGTTCTCGATAATGGATTAGAGGTTGTGTTACACAAAGATAATAGCGATCCGATTGTTGCGGTTGCAACAATGATGCACGCAGGCAGTAATCGTGAAAAACCTGGAAAAACTGGCTTTGCGCACTTTTTTGAACATATGAGTTTTAATGATTCTGAAAATGTGCCCGTTGGCGCTAGCAGAAAATTGGTGCCAGAATGGGGCGGAAGTCGTAATGGCGGAACAAGTAATGACCGTACGGTTTATTATGAGGTTGTTCCGACCGATGCGTTCGAAAAAATATTATGGATGGACAGCGACCGCTTGGGATATATGATAAATACAGTTACAAAATCTGCACTGGAAAGAGAGAAGCAGGTTGTAAAAAATGAAAAGCGGGAACGTGTTGATAATTCGCCTTACGGATACACAGAAGAAATTATTAGAAAAAATTTATATCCTGAAGGACACCCGTATAATTGGACAGTAATTGGTTCATTACCAGATTTGCAAGCAGCAACATTAGAAGATGTTACCGAATTTTACAATCAATTTTATGGTCCGGGAAATGCTACATTGGCAATTGTTGGCGATATTGATATTGAAAAAACAAAAGAGCTAGTAAAAAAATGGTTTGGGGAAATAAAAAAAGGTCCGCCAGTGCCAGATTTAAAGCCGCAACCAGTTACAATTGCAAAAACAAAATCACTTTCTTTTGAAGATAATTTTGCCAAACTACCTGAGTTAACTTTAATATTTCCAAGTGTTGAAGAATATAATAAAGACGATTATGCCCTTCAGGTTTTAGGTCAATTATTGAGCGGAAGCAAAAAATCTCCTCTTTATAAAATTATCGTTGAAGAAAAGAAATTGGCGCCGGAAGTAAACACTTATCAGTACAGTAGTGAAATAGCGGGCGAATTTAGAATAAGTGTTCGTGCAAATGAAGGTATTTCATTGGATGAAGTAAAAACTGCTATCGATGAAGGTCTCAAAAATTTTGAAACCAACGGATTTACAGATGAGCAACTACAAAGAATAAAAGCAGAATTAGAAACGCAACTATATTTTGGCGTTTCTACAGTTTTGAATAAAGCTTTCCGTTTGGCTCAAGATAATGAGTTTGCAGGAGACCCAAGTTACATTACCAAAACAGCAAAATATTTTCAGGCTGTTACAAAGGATGATGTTATGCGGGTTTTTAATAAATACGTAAACGGTCAAAATTATATTATGACAAGTGTAGTTCCGAAAGGTTCATTAAACTTGGCTGTTCAAAATTCTGAAAAAGCAACTGTTTGGGAAGAAGAAGTTACAGCAATGGACGCCAGTGAAGAAGTTGGACAAGGTGAAGCTGCTGAATATGAAAAAACAAAAACTATAGTAGATAGGAGTGAACCTTCTTTTGGAAAAGCACCGTTACTTAAAATACCAGAAATTTGGACAGGCGAATTAAAAAATGGTGTGAAATTATTCGGTATTTACAATAATGAGTTGCCTGTTGTAAATTTTAGAATAACTATAGATGGAGGCCATAGCTTAGATAATTTTAAAACTGCAGGTTTGGCATCTTTCACAGCAGATTTAATGAATGAGGGAACAGCCATTAAAACACCAGCACAGTTAGAAGAAGCAATTGGTTTGCTGGGTTCTAGTATTCGTATTTACGGTACTAATGAAGAAATTGTAATATCAGCCTCGTCACTTTCTAGAAATTTTGAAAAAACCCTTGCCCTAGTTGAAGAAATGTTATTACAGCCGCGTTGGGATAAAACTGAATTTGATAGGTTAAAGCAGGAATTAATCACAAATTTGAAAGATGATGAAGCAAACCCATCTGCAATTGCGCGAAACAATTTTAATAAATTGGTTTATGGTGAAAATAATATTTATTCAGTTTCAGCTAGTGGTAATTTAGAAAGCAGCAAAAATGTTACATTGGATGAAGTTAAAAGCTTCTATAAAAATCTAACGCCGAATTTGGCTTCTTTTCAAGTAGCTGGAGATGTTAATGAGAAAAGTGTAAAGGAAGCATTGAAATCACTTTCTTCAAAATGGAAAAGTACCAAGATTCATAATAAAGTGGCGGACGTTGTAACTAAAACAAATAATGCTGGTAATTTATATTTTATAGATGTTCCAGATTCTAAGCAATCTGTTATTATAATTGGACAATTAGCACTTTCAGAATATAATAAAGATGCTTCTAAATTAAGTTTTGCTAATGAAATTCTTGGTGGTGGCTCAAGTGGTAAGCTTTTTCAAACTTTAAGAATCGAAAAAGGATATACCTACGGTGCATATTCCCGTATTTCAGGTTCAAAAGAAATGGCTCCTTTTGCAATAAGTACAAGTGTCCGTGCGAATGCAACGTTACCTTCTTTGGAAATTATTACGGATATGGTAAAAAATTATGGTTCAAATTTTACGGCTGAAGATGTGGCTTTAACCCAAAATAAAATAATAAAACAAAACACGAGAAGCTATGAATCTTTAGGAGCAAAATTAGGAATGCTTCAAAATATTAGCAAATACAATAAGCCTTTAAATTATATTGAAGAAGAACAAGATGTTTTGATGGCAATGCAATTGGAAGATTTCAAAACAATTATTTCAAAATATATTGTTGAAGATGATATGATTTATTTGGTTGTAGGCGACAAAAAAACGCAATTGGAAGAAGTAAAAAAACTGGGTAAAAATGTAATTGAATTAGACATTAATGGAAATGTTGTTCAATAAAATTTCAGGATAATTCAATTATTAAAAAATATTTAAGTATGCTTATAATTCAACAAAATGAAACTGCCACTTTAACTAATTCACTCAATCATTATTATGATGAATTAATAAAAGTGCTGCCAAGAGTCGCTTTGGGAATACTTGTGGTTATTTTGGGGGTATTAATTTCTAAATTTTTAAACAATTTATATAAAAGAAAAATTCTAAAAAAAAGCGAGGATCCTTTAATGGCAAGGTTTTTAGCACAAGCCATAAAAATTATATTAATAATTATAACAATTATGCTTGCATTGCAGGTTGCAGGTTTAGATGGTATAGCTACTGGATTATTAACTGCTGTTGGTGGTGGTGCAATTGTTTTAGGATTCGCATTTCAAGACATTGGAAAGAATTTTTTAGCAGGAATTATTCTTGCATTTAATAGACCTTTTGATATTGATGACACTATAAAAATAGACGAGATCTTCGGCAGGGTAAAACAATTAAACTTTCGGTATTCGCATATAAAAACTTTTGACGGTCGCGATATTTATATTCCGAATAGCGATGTACTTACAAAACCTGTAGAAAATTATACTGCCGACGGATTTTTTAGGGTAGATTTTGTTGTAGGCGTTGGATATGAAGATGATATAACGTCCGCCAAAAAGGTTATTCAAGATATTTTAGATAATAATTCAGAAATCGCAAGAGATGAAACTCACGAAAATTTTGTTATTGAAGATGAACTTGCAGCAAGTACGGTAAACCTTAAAGTCTTCTTTTGGGTACATACAAAGGATTATAGAAGAGCAAGTAGAGTTTTGCGCGGATTAATAATTAGACAAGTTAAAGAATCATTATTCGAAAAAGGATTCAACTTACCTGCCGATATTAAAGAACTAAAAATCTATGGAACGGAAGACGCCATTCCAATTAAATTCAGAAATAACCCAAAAGATTTTTTGGAAAATAAAGAAGGAAATCCAAAAGAAAAATAAATTCTAAATAAAAAATTTTATTCACAAGGAAAAGATTCATTCAAAATAGGGAAGGAGTATACCTTCTTAAAACTGAAATGCCACCATTCTGTGCGGATAGTTTTAAAACCAAATTTTCGCATTCCTTCAAAGAGTAATTTTCTATTTGCTAATATTTCTTTGGAAAAATTATAATTGTCAATATGTGCTTCCCGCCCAAAATAATCGTAATCGCTACCCATTTCAACATAACAATCATCTAAAGTTACAAGTGTAAGATCTACTGCGGCTGCGCGATTGTGTACAGATCCGTTACCATACGGATTGCCAACATATGTAGCCCTTGGTACTTTTTTCCACATTTTTTTCTGAACATCCAACGGCCTATAGCAATCGTATAGTTTTATTTTATAACCTTTTTCGCAAAAATATTGATTGGCTTTATCCAAAGCTTCGGCAACTTCAGGTCTTAATAGGCAAGTTGCGCAAGGATATAAAGTTTCGCCTATAAAATTATTTGGCGTCGCATATCTAATTTCATATGCAAAATCTGTTGAGGCTTCTGCCATATTTACCAGATCGGTTTGTGTAGTTTTTGAGATTGAATTAAATTCAAAGTAATTTATTGGAAGAAATAAAAATGATATAGAAAATAAAAATAGCTTCATAATTCAAATTTAAGTAGAATTTAGGAACATCCTATATTTTCACTTGTAACTTTGAAGTCATCGAAAATTAAATTATTTAAAAATATAATTATGAAAGATTTAAAAGGAAAAATAGCGCTTATAACGGGTGGTACAAAAGGAATAGGCTTCGGTATTGCCGAAAATTTAATGAATGAAGGTATTCACGTTGCAATTACTGGAAGAGATCAACAATCTGCAGATACAGCTGCTGAAAAGTTGAATAAAAAGGCCAAAGATGGTTGCAAAGCAATTGGCATAGCAGCAGATGTGAGGAAATATGATAGTCAAGAAAAAGCTGTAAAATCTATTGAAGATAGATTGGGAAAAATCGATTTTGTTATAGCTAACGCTGGGCTGGGCCATTTTGGAAGCGTTGAAGACCTGAGCATTGAAGATTGGAACGAGACAATTGAAACAAATTTAAATGGACCTTTTTATACTTTAAAAGCAACATTACCACACCTTATCAAAAATGAAGGTTACTTTATAAGTATTTCAAGTTTGGCAGGAACAAACTTTTTTGCCGGAGGTGCTGCTTATAATGCAAGTAAATTTGGTTTAACAGGTTTTACGCAAGCAGCAATGTTGGACATGCGTAATAAAAATGTAAAGTTTAGCACAATAATGCCAGGTTCAGTTGCTACTAATTTTGGTGGGAGCGAAGGCGAAAATGATAAATGGAAAATTCAGCCAGAAGATATTGGAAAGTTGGTTGTAGATTTACTAACAATGCACCCAAGGACATTACCAAGTAAAATTGAAGTAAGACCAACTGTACCTAAAAGTAGCTAGAATTTTAATAGCTATAACTTATACAATTGCGTTGATTAAATAAAAAAGCGGACTTTCATTTAAGAAAGTCCGCTTTTATTATTTTCTAATTTGAATTCTAGCTTTCAGAAAGCAAGGCTAGAAATTTATCAAGATTTGGTAAAATTACAATTCTTGTTCTTCTATTTTTAGCTCTATCATCTTTAGAGTCATTTCCAACTAAAGGGTGATAACTACTACGGCCTGCAGCAATTAGTTTTTCTGGAGCTACGCCAAATTTATCCTGCAACAATCTAATAACAGCAGTAGAGCGTTCAACGCTTAACTCCCAGTTATCTTTTACATAGGCACCAGGCTTAACAGTTTGGTTATCTGTGTGGCCTTCAACCATTGCTTCCATTGCCGGTTCAGAATTTATAACTCCTGCCAGACGCTTTAAAAAGTCATTCGCTTTTGAGTTGACTCTTGCGCTACCCGACGTAAAAAGTAACTTATCTGAAATAGTAATCATAACTACTGTTTCATCTATACTTACTTCAATATCGTTTTGGTCTCCATCAGCAATAGTATTGTCCAAATTCTTTTTAAGATTGTATGAAACAATTAAATTCATACTATCTTTTAATGTTTTGGCATTTGCTAATTTTTCTTGATCTACATTAGCCAAGGCTGCTTTCATTTTTTGTCTATCATTATCTGAAATTACAACATTGTCTATATTTACAAGACGGCTGTTGTTTGAATCCGTTAATGATTGGATTTTGGTATTGTAGCCAGCAACACGCTCTTCAATTTTTGCGTATTTAGCTTCAATTTCCTCTTTTTCAAATTGTGTTTTAGACAATGTACTGCGAGTGTCGTTGTACTGATTCTCAAGTTCTGTGTATTTCTTTTTTGAAACACAAGAGCCAAAAACCAACGCGACTAGTAGGGATAGTCCGATTGTTTTTTTCATGATATTAAATATTTAGGTTTGTTAATAAGGGGCGAATTTCGGAAAATTAATAATTGGGGTGTGTTAAGATAGCCTTAAAAGGGGCAAATGTTAAAATTTGAATCAGGGAATAGTATAAGTTTTGACACTTTCCTCAGCGCGAGATTATGATGATGTGTTCAGAAATTTGTGGCTGCCATCACAACTTGGCATTCTTTTAGAAAGGCCGCAAATGCAATCATCCAAACCTTTGCCTGATAGAATACGATCTAAATTTCTTTTAATTCTTAATAATCGAGTCTTTGATTGTTTGGCTTGCGAGAAATGAAGTAAATATGCCTTTTGCCTTCCTGGTGTAAGGTTGTAAAAAAGCTTTTTTAAATTTGGGTTTGCCTTAAAATGCTGCAATAATTCTTCAGGAACTTCGTAATCTGAAGCAGTTTTAATTTGCAATTTCAAACCTAATTTTTCAATTTGAATTGCTTCTCTGACGTATTCAGTTATTATTGATTTTTTTATTTGAATTTCGTCAACATGAGTAAAACGCATTTGCCTTGTAGTATGGCTATTTTCTGTTGGTTGAATAAGAATATTATTTTTGTCCTTTAATAAAGCGCCTTTGAAGAGCATTAATGCACAGTATTCTTTAAAATTACCTAAGATTAGAATGTTTTTACCATTCCAGGTATAGCAGGGATGTTTCCATTTATATTCTTCCGCTAAACCGCAATCTAGCATAATTTGTCTAAGCAACGTAAATTCCTTTTTCCAAATTTTTAGGTTTTCTATAAATTTCTGAACATCAGAATTCATTATAACATATCTTAGGTATATATAACAAGGAGAATTATGTTTTGATAAATTATGCTTTTGAAAACTTTAAAACCATTCTAAAACGTAACCAAGAATAATAAAAAGGATTATGAAAACAAAGACAGTTCCAAAACAACCACATTTGCCGCCGCCAATTTTTTTAGCGCCCCAAGCGGCAAGAAATATTTGAAGTATTTTTTTCATTTATATTTATAGTTATTATTCTTTTTCAACTGTATTAGAAATCATTTGTAATTTGTTTTTTCCAAAATCCAATGTTCGGATAGGGAAAGGAATATTGATGCCTTCAGTATCAAAACTTTTCTTAATTGCCTTAATAACTTGATGTTGTGCTTCTAATTTTGGTTTAGGTTTTGTTGCATCAATCCAAAAACGCGTCATAAAATTTATTGAACTATCCCCAAATTCGGTAAAGAAAAATTCAATTTCTTCACCTTCTTGTGGTTGATACAAATCACCAACTATTCTTTTAACCAAATCTTCTACTTTTTGTAGGTTATCTTCATAACCAACACCGCAAGAAACTGTAACGCGAGATCTTTTTGTTAATGAATAGTTTGTGAATGGGTTTCCAATAAAGTTTGAATTTGGTATGATTACATAATCGTTATCAGTTTCACGAAGTGTTACATTCCGTAAGTTTATTTCTGTTACATAACCGCTCATATCGCCAGTTTGGATATAATCGCCAATACGTATATTTGGTAAAAATGAAAGCATTAAACCACCAACAGTATTGCTTAGTGTTCCTTGGAGTGCCAAGCCTATTGCCAAACCTACGACTCCAGCTGCACCAAGAATGGACGTTAACGCTTTGTCTAACTCTAAAACTCCTAGAGCAATAAAAAATCCTATAATTAGAACAACGCCGAACAGCATCTTGCTTAATATAATACGTACGGCTTCAGCTTCAACTTTTTTGAAAATAATTTTTTCAGCAAACTTGCGCATAAGTTTGGCAATTATGTAAAACAAAACCATTACCAATATTGCAACCGCTAAATTTGGTAGTCTCAGTATAATGGCATCTAGCCATCCATCTAGTTTGTCATATAAACCACTTACTGCATCTTTTGTTGAAAGTATTTGTTCTTCTTGCATACTAATAATTAATCATTAAAATAAAGTTGAGAGCATAAATGTGCCCAAAAGCCATAAAACTAAAGATAATATTCCACCTATAATAGCAAAATGCTTAAATTTATATATACCCATTCCGTAAATTAAGGTGTTTGTTTGATAACCCATTGGGGTAAAGAAGCTAAAGTTTGCACCAAATAAAACGGCTAAAATAAAAGGTTTCATATCCAAACCTAATCCAACCGAAACAGATATTGCAATAGGGGTCATAATAATTGCGGTGGCATTATTACTAACAACACTGCTTAAAAGCATTGTAATTAAAAAGATAAGCCCAATAATTATAATATTACTTTGCCCCATTAATAGGTCAAGTAAATGTTGCGAGATAAATTTATCGGCACCACTATTATGCATAGCAACTCCTAAGGGAATCATTCCTGCCAAAAGGAATATTACCTGCCAGTTTACACGATGGTATACCTCACTTAAATCCAAACATCTCGTTAGTAATAATAAACAAACACCTAGCAAAGCGCTAATTAAAATACTTAAAACTCCAGTAGATGCCAAACCGATTACAATTAGCAAAATAGAAAATGCCATTGCTCGCTTAACGGGAGTTCCGCTATTTTGACTTTCGTGCTCTCTTAATATCGCTATGTTTTCCAACCTGTTTAAGCTTTGTAGCTCATCTTTAGGAATTTCTACAACCAATCTATCCCCCGGTTTTAAGCGAATACTTTTTATATGTTTTCTAATTAATCTTTCTTTTGTATTTCTAATATTCAATCTTTTTTTGATAGCTATAGGCGTAGCATTTTGGATGGTAAAATTTCTTAGTTGCTTTAAAGTTTTTCCTATAAGATTGGAGCCTGGGAGTATAAGTAATTCAATAAAACTAAATTCAACTTCAGGTTTTTCTTCAGAGTCTTCTTTTTTATCCTCAATTTCAATCTCCTTATCACTTTCGTCTTTGGTTTTCTTCTCTTTATGTATTGTTAGTCCTTCTGCTTCATTTAATCTAACTAGATTTTCTATGTCGCACATTAAAACCAAAACATCTCCAGCATTAAACGTAATGTACCTGCCAGGTGCATTTGTTATTTTCCTATCTCGGGTTAATTTTAAAATGGATAAATCTGAATTATTATATAAAAAGGTATCTTCAATTTTTTTTCCTACTAATGGAGAATTTTCCCCAATTTCAACAGTTGTAACAAAATCTTGTAATTGGTAATCTTCTTGAATCGATTTACGTTTATCCTTTGGTAGAAATCGTGATGCAATTGTTATTATTATAATTCCTATAACTAGAAAGACCAAACCGAAGAGCGAAAATTCAAAAAAACTAAATTTTTCTGCACCTAAATCTTCCGCTACAGAATTAACAATAAGGTTAGTTGAAGTTCCCATAAGAGTACAGCTTCCGCCTAAAATACCGGCAAATGAAATGGGAAGCAACAGCTTTGTTTGTGAAAGATTGAACCTGCGGGATAGTTCTGCGATTATTTTTATAAAAACAATTACAACTGCAGTTGTGCTTATAAATGCCGAAATACCAGCCGTTATAAACATAAATATTGGCAGAATTAGTATTAACGGAAGTATGTGGAGATTTTTCATCATTCTTGCGAGCGAAGAAATTACTCCTGTATCTTCAAGTCCTATTGCAATAATCATCAATGAAAGTACTGTGATTGTAGCAGTATTTGAAAAGCCTGAAATAGCCTCTTCAGGTGTTACCAAGCCAGTTAGCGAAAGTGATACAATCAAAAATAAGGCAATCTTATCGATTGGAAATACTTCAAAAGCGAAAAGTATAATAGTAATAAATAGTATTGAAAATACTTGAATTATTTCAATTGTCATTAGGCTGGTTATTTTTTTTAAAGATATTGAAGTACTTTAATATACAGTTTAACTTTTAATTGAAAAATATCAACATTTATTGACTTTTTTTAATAACACGATTGGGATAAACTTATTCCATAAAAAAAAGTTGTTGAAATAGCTGAAAACAACTAACTCAACAACTTTTTAAAAGTCAAAAAAAAGTTTTAATTTATCCTAAATATTTTTTAAGGATGTGACTTTTACTTTGATGTCTTAATCTCCTAATAGCTTTTTCGCGTATTTGACGAACTCTTTCTCTACTTAAATCAAAAGTATCTCCAATTTCCTGAAGTGTCATAGGTGGTTGGCCACTTAGACCAAAATTTAATTTAACAACGTCTGCCTCACGGGAAGATAACGTATCTAAAGCTCTATCTATTTCAATACGAAGCGACTCATGAATTAATCCATTATCTGGATTCGGTGTTTCACCACTACTTAGAACATCATAAAGGTTATTATCATTTTCTCCTTCAGCAAATGGAGCATCCATGGATAAACTACGGTTGCTGTTTTTTAGAGATGTTTTTACTTTGCTAATGCTAAAATCCAACTCTTGCGCAATTTCTTCTGCTGTCGGTTTTCTTTGATGCAGTTGTTCAAGATGAATAGATGCTTTTTTTATTTTGTTAATATCACCAATTTTATTCAATGGTAATCTTACTACACGGCTTTGTTCTGCAATTGCCTGCAGGATAGATTGTCTAATCCACCAAACGGCATATGAAATAAACTTAAAACCACGCGTTTCATCAAAACGCTTAGCCGCTTTAACTAAGCCAACATTTCCTTCATTAATAAGATCGGGTAGGGTTAGACCCTGATTTTGGTACTGTTTTGCTACCGATATAACAAATCGCAAATTCGCTCTGCTCAATTTATTAAGGGCAGCTTGATCGCCTTCACGAATACGTTGTGCCAACTCTACTTCTTCTTCAGCCGTTATCATTTCAATTTTACTTACATCTTGTAGGTAACTATTTAATGATTTGGTTTCTCTGTTGGTAACTTGTTTCGTAATTTTGAGCTGTCTCATATATCTTTTTCCTTTTAATTTTAAATAACACGCTAAACTACGGCTATATATCGATAATACCAAAAACTTAACACTAATTGTTAAAGTAGTTTTTTCACGTCTGTTTTATGACACTTCTAAACAAAAATATAATGAATTCAAAAAATCTTTTATTACTAATAATTTGTTGTTTTACAGCAGTTTGTCTTGGGCAAATACCTACAGAAGTACCGCATCCTACTAACAACACTCCGATAGATTTAAGTGAACCAGCAGATCTAATTATTTACGTTATTTTACCTATAATTGCTGTCATTTTGGTATTCATTTGGAGGAGTAAACGCAGAAAATAGTTTTTTTGTTGTGAGAAATGCGAAAAAATGCGTGATTCTTATTTCATTTTTAAGAATAATAGTAGTGCATAAAACTATTTTGTTTTTAAATTGTGAGAGATTCTTTTTAATTTGGTTCAATATTTGACATTGTAAATTTTTATTCTTTTAGAATTATGATAAAAACAATTTTATTATGTAGTTTTTTAATTTTAATTGCTCCATCATTATTTGCGCAATTTGAAAACGTCAACAATAGCGTTCGTTTTGAAAATACAGATACCAACACCAAATCTGATACCGGTTTTGAATTGCCTGCAGTAACTACACCTTCTTTAATTAATAATCCATATAGCAAAATAAATGCTGCCACTTTTGGGAAAAATGTACCTGACCCAGTTGATGTAACTAAAGGCGATGGTTTAGTGGATTATAAAACAGATAAAACCCCCAAATATTTTTCAAAAGATAAAGAAGCAAAACCTGAATATGGTGCAGACCAATACTTGGGAGATTTTAAAACTTCTTCAAAAAAAGTAACCATTATGTACCGCGACCACGAAATGGTAGATGGTGATAGAGTCCGTATATTTTTGAACGATGTTGTTGTGGAAAATAATGTTTATCTAGATTCCAGTTATAATGGCATTACAATTACGATGGATTCTGGTTTTAACAGAATAGATTTTGTAGCACTTAATCAAGGCAGCTCCGGGCCAAATACCGCCCAATTGACAGTCTTAGAAGAAAATGGCGAAACAATAACAACCCAAGAATGGAATCTTTTAACTGGTAGAAAAGCTACAATTATTGTTGTTAAAGATTAAAATTAAGTCTTCACAGTAAATTATTCTAAAATTATCCAAGGGAATCCTCATACGGAAATTTTCGTTAATTTTAACTCTCTAATTTTACTTAAACTTTTCTTTTAGAATCTTTCAGCAAAAATTGCTTTTCAGGAATTTGGTGTAAAGTAATAGAATTGTTGTTATGATTAATTTAGAGGTTTGAAAAAATAAAATAAATCATATAACTATCAAATATAGCTTCTTTAGACTTTTATTGAATTATTCTCACCACCTGATCGTCTTTAACTTTCATAACTAAGTTGTAACTTTATAATCGGAAATAGAAATAAAAATAGATCAGAGAACAAAGTTTAATCTAATTCTTAAACAACGAACCTGTTACACATTTAAAGTAAATTATTATGAAAAAAGTAGTCATAGCAGTAGATTATAATCCAGCCTCAGAAGCAGTGGTTTTTGCAGGTTATCAATTAGCAAAACAATTACACGCCGATGTTTGCTTATTGCATGTTGTATCCGAGGGCCATTATTATGGTGTACAATATCCAAGTTTTTTAGGATATGACGGCTTTTCTATGCCGGTAAATTATGAGTTACAGGAAAGTCTTGTATCGGTAGCTAAAGATTTTGTCCAAAAGGCTGCAAAACATTTAAATGATGACACGGTAAAGACGCATATTGCTGAAGGGGACACAGCTCAAACAATATTAGAATATTGTGATAGTAACAATATAGAACTCTTAATTATGGGAACCCACGGCCATAGCACACTCGAAAAATTACTTGTGGGTACCGTGGCACAAACAGTTTTAGAAAAAACTAAAATTCCTGTTTATATGGTGCCAATCAAAAAAAATAATTAACGCGAAATCTGTTAGAATTTAATTATAACTAACACTATTTTTACATTTCAATTACTAAAAAATTCAAAAATAAAATATGGCTTTAGACAATAATGATATTATGAAAAAGCTTCGTGTAGCACTAAAATTGCGCGATGATGAAATAGTTAAAATATGTGCACTCGTAGATTTTGAGGTAAGTAAAAGTGAAATGGGTGCAATTTTTAGAAACCCTGATCACGAAAAATATATGGAATGTGGAGATCAATTTTTGCGGAATTTCTTAAATGGACTTGTAATTCATCTTCGTGGTCCAATGCCTCCTAAAAAAGAGAAACCAAAGAAGAGTTAATAGTTTAACAACATATTAACCCTACTTTGGTTTCATTATAATAACTTTTAGATCAGTCAGTATTATCTTTGCAGACTAAAACAATATTATTTTAAAATGAATCAAACAGCGAAATCCGAAACTAATAAGTTTAAACGTATGCACTTGTATTACAAGTACACTGGTTTCTATACGTTTGTTGGTAAAAGTTTGAAAAAAGCAATATTGCCAATTGTTGGCGCAGTTTTGGCTCTGGTAATTTTGGATTTATATGTAGTAGATTTTTCAGATCTTTTTACACACATAACAAATACATATGCACCAATAAGCATATTGCTTGTTTTCTTTGCTTCAGAATCTTTATTGGGTATCATTCCTCCAGAAATTTTTATTGCTTGGAGTGATAAAATGCCAATGCCGGTATTATATCTTTCAATATTGGCGGCGCTTTCTTATGCAGGAGGTATAGTTTCCTACTTCATCGGAAAATGGATTTTACAAATTCCTGCGGTTTATGATTATATGGAAGTGAAAATGAAAAAACACTTGAGGCATATAAGAAAGTGGGGAGGTTTCATGATTATTGTAGGTGCACTTTTGCCAATTCCATATTCTATGACAAGTATGGCTGCAGGTACAATTAATTATCCTTTTGGTAAGTTTCTTCTTTTTGGAACGTTACGTTTTTTAAGATTCTATCTTTATGCAATTGCCATTTTCAGTTTAGTTTAATTTTTTTGTTTTTAAACAGAGTTGAAACTTTAAAGGATTTGCAATTTTCTATTTTATTTCAACTTAATTTAGCACTTTAAAATTTATTTTAATCTACTATTTTATCAACTTATATTGTACTGAAATTTTCAGGAGTTTTAGTTCTATGTGCTTCTCAAATTTCTTGTAATGCACTAAAAAACATCTTGCTTTTCTGTATTTCAGAACGATAAATGATTGTTTATACTGAAATAATTCAAAATTATAATGATTTGCAGTTTAGCCAATTTCTTCAAAAGATAATGTCTCTTTTCAATTTTCAATATCACATAAAGTTTAGAGGTTTAAAATTCTAAAAGCAGAAATAATGGTTTCAAAAAATGACAATTTTAAAAAAACAGATTCAATAGAATCTGTTTTTTTGTGAATCAACCTTAATATTTTAAATTTATTAAAACTAATTTTGAGTTTTATTGATAAATTCGATTTTAAAATAGATAATGACCAAAAAGGATCCCTACGCAGCTTTGCGTTTTAAAGAATTCAACATCTTTCTATTAATGCGTTTTGCAATGGTTTTTGCTTGGTCTATGCAATTTGTTGTTATAGAATGGGAAGTTTACAGTATAACGAAAAATCCTTTATCTCTTGGTATAATTGGCTTAATGGAAGTAATTCCAGCAGTTAGCTTAGCTTTATTTGCAGGACATATTGTAGATCAAAAGGAAAAGAAAGGACTGTTATTAAAATGTATTTTAGGTTTTTCAGTTGTCAGCCTTGGTTTGTTTCTGTTAACATGGCCAAGAATTGTTGGGGACATTAGCAGAAATACCGTTTTATATTCAATTTACTTTTTGGTGTTTTTAGGAGGAATAGTACGTGCTTTTTTGGGACCAACAATATTTTCATTATTCTCCTTACTAATTCCTAAGAAAATATATCCAAATGCGGCAACTTGGAGCAGTAGCGTTTGGCAGATGGGATCTGTTATGGGACCTGCTCTTGGCGGCTTTTTTATACATTGGATTGGAGTACATTGGTCCATGTGTTTCATTTTTGCTTTCTCTTTAATGGCAATTTTGTTGCTAATGCAAATTCCTAAAAAACCAATTTTGAACCCTAAAATTGGAGAACCTATAATGCAAAGCTTAAAGGAAGGATTAAAATTTGTATTTAATACTCGTGTAGTTTTAGGCGCAATAACATTGGATATGATTGCCGTTCTTTTTGGAGGGGCTGTAGCTCTTTTACCAATCTATGCTCAAGATATATTGAAGGTAGGGCCAGAGGGATTTGGTATTTTACGCGCTGCACCGGCTGTTGGGGCACTAATAATAATGTTTACCTCAGCATATTTCCCATTAAATAAAAATGCTGGTTATAAGCTGCTGGCAGCAATTTTTGGGTTTGGATTGTGCATCATAGTTTTCGGTGTTTCAAATATATTTTGGGTTTCGGTAATAGCATTATTTTTAAGTGGCGTAACGGACGGTATTTCTGTTATTATAAGGCAGACTATTTTGCAATTAAGAACACCAGATTCTATGAGGGGTCGTGTAGCTTCTGTTAATAGTATGTTCGTAGGTTCTTCAAATGAGCTTGGCGCCTTTGAAAGTGGCGTAACAGCTAAATTAATGGGAACTGTTACTGCTGTTGTTTTTGGCGGCTGTATGACTATTGCTACTGTTGTAATTACTGGTTTTGCTTTTCCGAAATTGCGAAAATTAGATTTGAGAAAGGATTTAGAGGAACATGAAAAATTGGAAGGTTAAAATTATTAGCACAATGTTTCTTCAACCCTTTGGCAATCTTACTAATATTATGTTTATTTCGTTAAATTTTAAAGTAAATTATTCAAAAAATTGCCTAACAAATCTTACCTTTACAAAAAAGCTAAAAACACTTCATTTTAAAAGTAATTCTGCTCAAAAATCTGTTTTTAGTAAAAAAATAAATTCAAATACCATATATGGCTAAGTCGCAACAGACCTACAGTAAAAGTGAAAAAGAAAAAAAGCGCCTAAAAAAGCGTGAAGATAAACAAAAGAAAAAAGAAGCTCGTAAAGCAGAATCTGATGCTGCACCAGCTGGAATACCATTTGCATACGTTGATCATAACGGTAATCTTGTAGATACTCCGCCAGATCCATCTTTAAAAGTAAAGGTAGATGCCGAAGAAATTATTTTAGGGATTCCTAAGAAAGAAGAAGGAGATAGGGAAGCTTTCGATCCAGTTCATACTGGAAAAGTTTCATTTTTTGATACTTCTAAAGGATTTGGTTTTATAATTGACGATGTAGATGAGCAAAAGTATTTTACCCACGTAAGTGGAATAAACGGTACCATTACTGAAAATGATAAAGTTAGTTTTGAACTTGAAAAAGGTCAAAAAGGTATGAATGCTGTTAAGGTTACTGTTATCTAATATTCTTAAATTTTAAAAAATGTTCTGTACTTTTTACATAAGCTACAGAACATTTTTTTTTCAATAAACTAATAAATGAAGGAACCTAAAGGCAAATTTCTTATAATTGCCGCTTTCTTTTCAATATACGTTATTTGGGGTTCCACATATATGTTAAACAAAGTTGCGGTTGCGCAACTTTCTCCATTTTTTCTGGCATCAATTCGTTTTATTAGCGCAGGTGTTCTAATCTTTATAATATCATTTTTCTTGGGAATTTCACTCAGGATTACAAAAAAACAATTACTCAATAGTGCAATTGCAGGTTTTCTATTTCTGGCTTTTGGAAATGGTGTAGTTGTTTGGGCACTTAAGTATGTTGACAGTGGTTTTGCAGCACTTGTAATTTCGGCGCAGCCGTTATTAGTGTTGGGGTTAATGTATTTTTTACAGGGAAAAAAAATTCAGACCTCTTCAATTGTCGGTGTATTTTTGGGTATAATCGGTATTTATTTACTTGTAAGTCAAAATCAAATTATCAGTAAGGAAGGTAGCCTAATAGGAACTATAATGATTTTTGCTTGTATGTTCAGTTGGGGTTACGGTAGTTTATTTGTTGGAAAGGCAAATTTACCTTCCAATTTCTTTGTGAATACTGGCTACCAAATGGTTTGTGGAGGCGCAATGCTCGTTATTGCTAGTTTTTTCTTTGGTGAGGAATGGCTTTTGCCAAATAAATGGGAATTTAAGGTACAGCTTTCAATGATGGCACTTATTATTTTTGGAAGCATTGTTGCTTTTACTTCTTTTAATTACCTTCTCCGTAAAATTTCTCCAGAAAAAGTAGCTACTTCAACATATGTAAATCCAATAATAGCTCTTTTTTTGGGATGGTACATTTTGGATGAACAAATTACATTACAATCAATTATTGCTGCAATTGTTTTATTGTCAGGTGTTTATTTCATTAATACTAAGAAGAAATTAGTCTTATTTTCTCGATTCAAAAAATGCTGATTTTACTAAAATTTTACTTACATTAAATCTGGTTTTATAATGTATTTATAATGCTTAGTTTTACAATACTTAAAATTTTTCAATGAAAGTAATAGCAATGATTCCCGCTCGTTATGGAGCATCAAGATTTCCTGGTAAACTAATGCAAGATTTGGGCGGTAAAACCGTGATTTTTAGAACATATGAAGCTGCAGTTGCAACCCAACTATTTCAAGATGTGTTTGTTGTTACGGATAGCGATATAATTTTTGAAGAAATCGCATCCAACGGCGGCAAAGCTATTATGAGTAAAAAAGAGCACGAATGTGGAAGCGACCGCATTGCTGAAGCAGTTGAAAATATGGATATTGATATTGTAGTTAATGTCCAAGGAGATGAACCATTTACGAGTAGGGAAGGACTGGAACAAGTATTATCTGTTTTTAATAGCGCTGATGCAGATAAAATTGATCTTGCTAGTTTAATGACAGAAATCCACGATTGGAAAGAAATAAGCGATCCAAATTGCGTAAAAGTAGTTGTAGATAAAGACAATTTTGCACAATATTTTTCGCGCTCTCCGATTCCTTATCCGCGGGATAAGAACGTTGCTTTTCAATATTACAAACACAAAGGTATTTATGCATTTAGAAAGCAGGCAATTTTAGATTTTACAAATCTACCTATGCGCTCTCTAGAAGCTGCCGAAAAAATTGAATGTTTACGTTATTTAGAATATGGCAAAAACATAAAAATGGCAATTAGTAATACACAAGGAATTGAAATTGATACGCCTGAAGATTTAGTGCGAGCTAACAAAGCTTTAAAAGAAGATAAAAATATTCCTGTTAATAATAAATATCGAAATTTTCCAATGGTTCCAAAGGTTGTTTTTGGGCCTGGCAGTTTCGATCAACTTACATCAATCCTTGCACCGCAGCGCAAGGATAAAGCACCATTTATCTTTTTGGTTGATGATGTTTTTAAAAAAAATAAAGAATTCTTAGATAGGATCAATTTACGTTTTAACGATAAATTGATTTTAATTTCGGCAGAAGAAGAGCCAAAAACAACTCAAGTTGATCAGATTGTTAAAGAAATTAAGGCCGAGTTTACATATAAACCATCCGGAATTATCGGTATCGGTGGTGGAACTATTTTAGATCTTGCCAAAGCAGTTTCTATTATGCTAACTAGTAAAGGTAGCGCCGCCGATTATCAAGGGTGGGATTTGGTAAAAACAAAAGCCATCTATCACGTTGGTATTCCAACAATTTCAGGGACTGGAGCCGAGGTTTCCAGAACTACTGTACTTACCGGCCCGGTAAAAAAATTAGGTATTAATAGCGATTTCACACCATTTGATCAAGTAATATTAGACCCAGATTTAACGATAGGTGTTCCTAAAAATCAATGGTTTTATACTGGAATGGATTGTTTTATCCATTGTGTAGAATCACTTAATGGTACTTTCTTGAATGCATTTAGTCAAAGTTATGGTGAAAAAGCATATGACCTTTGCGCCGAAATATTTTTAACAGAAACACTTACTGAGGAAGAGAGTAGAGGCAAGCTAATGATGGCTTCCTGGCACGGCGGTATGAGTATTGCATATTCGCAAGTTGGTGTTGCACACGCAATGAGTTACGGTCTATCGTACGTTTTGGGAACCAAACATGGTATTGGTAATTGTATCGTTTTTGATCATTTAGAAGAATTTTATCCAGAAGATGTAATTCTCTTTAAGAAAATGGTTGATATTTATGAAATTGACATTCCAAAAAATTTGTGTTCAAATCTTACCGAAGACCAAATGGAAACAATGATTACTATTGCATTGGGAATGGTACCACTTTGGGAAAACGCGTTAGGTCCAAATTGGGAGGAAACTATTACACGCCAAAAATTGCGTAATTTATATTTGAAAATGTAATTTCGAAATATGGGGCTTTCAAAATTTGCTTTTTATAAAATCATGGGTTGGAAAATCCTTGGAAGTTTTAATGAAGATAAAATTAAGAAATGTGTTATAATTGTTGTGCCTCACACAAGTTGGCACGATTTCTACATCGGTGTTTTTATAAGGCGCGTTCTAAATATTGAAATTAACTTTATAGCAAAAAAAGAACTTTTTAAATGGCCCTTTGGATGGTATTTTAAATGGATGGGTGGCGAAGCTTTAGACAGAACGCCAGGCCAAAATAAAGTTGAAGCAATTGCAAAAGTTTTTGAAAAGAAATATGAATTTAGGTTGTCTTTAGCTCCTGAAGGTACTCGAAAAAAAGTAGATAGCTTAAAAACAGGCTATTATTACATTGCCAAAGCGGCTAACGTACCAATTATTTGTTGCGCTTTTGATTGGGGCAAAAAAGAAGTTAGAGTTTCAGAACCGTATTACGTTACTGAAGATTTTAAAGCAGATATTTTAAAATTGGAGGCCTTCTTTGTCGATGTTATTGGTAAGAAGGCTGAGTATTCTTATGAAGCAAGTAATAATGACTAATAATCTATCATATTTAATTTTATAAAATAACAATGCCCGAAAGTTATTATTTCGGGCATTATTTATTGTATTTAATACACAATATTAGAGATGTCTTGATAAGAATTAATAGTTCTAATTAATCCTTTGTAAAATAATTTGAAGTTTTAGGCAAGAATTTATCACTCGTCCGAAGATTCCTCCATTGTATGATACACATTTTGCACATCATCATCTTCTTCAATTCTTTCTAAAAGTTTTTCAACATCTTCAGCTTCTTCAGTTGAAAGCTTTTTAGTTACCTGTGGAATACGTTCGAACCCAGATGATAATATCTCG
>JBBSOK010000024.1:0-30701 GCA_038259825.1 Flavobacteriales bacterium | reverse complement strand
AGTACTTTATAATTAAATCATCTTTGTATAGCTTAAATAATTGGGGAGTTATAATTAGCCAGATAAAAAGGCCATTCAAGTTAATGAATGGCCTTTTTTATTTTAAAGATGTGAGCGTAATTACGCAAAAGATAATCTACTATTTTGAAGATCAGCTTTTACTTTATACGAACGGATTGAGTTATAAATGATAAACCGTTGCGTCCAATCCCTGAACTCATTATACCCTCAAATAACGGCACAGAACTATTTTTAGAAATCTGCCATTCAAAGATAAAGTTAGCTCCCGTTCCTCCTGTTACATCAACTTCATCAATAATTATTTCTGCTGTTTCCAAAGGCGCTAGATAGATTGGATCATCAAAATATTTTCTTATAGGTTTACCGTGAGTATCATAATACTCAGCTTTTAATATAAATATGGTATCTAAATCACTTGTGTTTCTCATGCTTACCATTGCGGTTAGATTAGTAGTCTGCTCGTCCGAAACGCTATAAATTTGAGAATAAAGTGAAAGATATGATTTGCCGTATTCTAAAGAGTCATTCACATTTATTTTTGCAATTCGTTTTGACCAATTTTCCGGATTTACAGAACTAATTTCTCTTGGTTCTTCACAACTCATAAAAACTAAAAACAATAAGATAATTGGCACAATAATTTTCATAATTATCAATTTCTTTGAAAGTTGTCGCCTATAAAAATATAGAATTAATTTTAGAAACGCATTTCCCTTAGTTATAACCCAATTTTAGTCTAACCCTATTCAAGACTTCATTAGCAACTAAATGTGCTTTTTTTGAACCGATTGCTAAAGCTTCATCAATTTCAGACAGGTTAGACATGAAATAATTGTAACGATTTCTTTCAGTTTCAAAACGTTTTATTATTAATTCAAATAATGCCTGTTTGGCGTGACCGTAACCGTAATTACCGCCTTCATAATTATTTCGCATTTGGGTAATTTCACTTTCTGAACCTACTAATTTATAAATATTAAAAACATTACAACTATCCGGATTTTTGGGTTCTTCCATTGGCGTGCTATCTGTTTCAATCCCCATTATTTGCTTGCGCAATGCTTTATCAGCTAAAAATATATTTATAATATTATTTTTGCTTTTGCTCATTTTTGCGCCATCAGTTCCAGGAATATACATGGTTTCTTCTTGAATCTTGGCTTCGGGCATTACAAACGTTTCGCCCATTTTTGCGTGAAAACGTGTTGCAACGTCACGAGTCATTTCAATATGTTGTAATTGGTCTTTACCTACTGGGATTATATTCGCGTCATATAACAAAATATCTGCCGCCATAAGCATCGGGTACGTAAAAAGTCCAGCGTTTACATCTTCTAATCTATCTGCTTTATCCTTAAAACTATGTGCCAGTGTTAAACGTTGGTATGGAAAGAAACAACTTAAATACCACGAAAGTTCCGCATTTTGCGGAACATCACTCTGTCTGTAAAACACAGCCCGGTTTATATCCAAACCGCAAGCTAGCCACGTAGCTGCTGTACTATAGGTATTTTCTTTTAAAGTTTTAGCATCCTTTATTTGTGTTAGCGAATGCAAATCTGCTATAAATAGAAAGGAATCATTGTTTGCATCGTGCGCCATTTGTATTGCAGGCAAAATTGCGCCCAATAAATTTCCTAAATGTGGTGTGCCTGTACTCTGTACGCCTGTAAGTATTCTTGCCATAATTAGTGCCCTCAAAGAAGGGCATCTCTTTAATTAAACTTAATTTCTCAACAAAGGTACTTTATTTGATGTATTTGCTTAAACCAAATCACTATTTTTGGCGTTGAATGAAATTGTTTCACTACATATTTGCAACACTATACCGTATTTGGTTTTATACGCTTATTGCTGTTGCTATAATTATACTTTTTCCGTTGTTGGTTATAAGTATTCTAAGGCAGGAATGGTATCTGTTTTTCTTTAGATTGGCACGAATTTGGGCTACAATTGTAATCTTTGGAATGGGTTTTTATCCAATTGTAAAAAGGGAAACGCGATATAAAAAAGGACAGAGCTATATGTTTGTGGCCAATCACACATCAATGACAGATATAATGTTGATGTTGTATGTTACCTCCAATCCTTTTGTTTTTGTTGGAAAGAAAGAGCTTGGAAAGCTGCCTCTGTTCGGATTTTTCTACAAAAGAACGTGCATTTTGGTAGACAGAAATAACCCGAAAAGTAGATTAGAGGTTTTTCAAAGCGCCCAGGAAAGGTTAAATAGAGGATTGAGTGTTTGTATATTTCCGGAAGGTGGCGTCCCGGACAATTTATCACTAACGTTAGATACTTTTAAGGATGGCGCATTTAGGCTAGCAATAGAGCATAAAATTGATATTGCCCCAATCACATTTCACGACAATAAAAAACGATTTTCTTTTTCTTTTTTTTCCGGAACGCCGGGAAAAATGAGAGCCAAAATCCATAAAACAATTCCAACACAAAACCTTACTTCAGAAAATAGAAGAACTCTAAAAGACGAAACTAGAGAAGTTATTTTAAATGAGCTGCTAAATCCAACTGTATAGGTTTCCCCATTTTTTACTTTCAACATTTAAAAACAATCTCGATATTTAGAATACTTAAAAATCAAAAAACCGTCCTTATGGCGAAAGAACGGTTTCTCTAAAAATCAATTATCCAATGTTACTTGGAAACAAACCAACTTAAAAATTACTATTAAAATTTAAAACTAAATCCTGTATAAACACCCAAATAATAAGGTTTGAAACTTACTTGAGAATCTGTGTATGGATTTAGCTGATATTTGAACATAGGCTCAATGTTGAATAAAAACTTTTCTGAAATTTTGTAATCCAAACCCAAACCGATGTTGGTTGTAAAACTTATTGGATTAAGATTATTGGCTTCGCCTATTACGGTATCAAAATTGTCGGCGGAAACAGAAACTTCATTATTGCTTAAAAATAAACTACTTAAACCTCCAATTAGATTTACACCAATTTTATTGTCAAGCAGCGCGTATTTTAACTCCAGCGGGACTTCAACATAATTTAATTTCTGATTTATAAAGGCATCTCCCTGTGTAGATTTTGGTGTAATATTTCCAAATTCGCCATTCCCTGGAGCATCTAAACTTGAAAGATTACCCCTATCTACCGCAAACAGTACTGCGGATGTGTTTCCGTTAGTATAATTTACGCTTCTTGGCGCGACTGAAACAGGGCCAGTACCAACTTCCACGCCTCCTGTGCTGTAACTTAAATTAACGTTACTCACGCCTGTACGTATACTCAGTTTTTTAGAAACCGAATAACTTACCTGAACGCCATAACTTAAGTTAACATCGCCACTTTTTTTGTTATCACTAAAACTTTCATCTAAAGATGAGCCATTGCCCAAACTGCTATAATAAACCGGAGCTACATTTGGCTGTACATTCCAACGATTTTCAGGTTTATCCTTAATATCAATTTTTTTAGTTTTGTCTTTTTCGACAACAGCGTCAAAAATGGATTGTTTTTTGTCTTCAGCTTTTTTAGTTGCTTCAAAATCGTTTTTTGCAACTGCATCTTTCGTTTTAAAATTTTCAGAAATGATAATGCCTTTCGATTTGGCTTCTATATTTCCTTCATTCTCAATTTTTTCAAGTGCAACTTTATCCGAATTATTTTTCGTAATGTTTAAATTATTTTGAGAGTCTTTCAACTTATTTTCTTCCGAAGTAATTTGGTTTTTATTTATTTCCGCAGCACTTTTTGAATCAACACCATTTTTCTTTTTAGATGAATTGAATTTAGATTTCTTTTCAGTTGAAGAATAAGTACGATTTAAATTCGATTTATCTTGAAAGCTATCCTTTTTATCTTCTGAAGAAGTAATTGAAGAATTGTTTGTCGGATTTGTAGTTGAATTATTTTCTACCTTTCTAACGTCTGTTAAAGAATTAGTTTGTTTACTCTTAACATTTAATCCGTCTTCAGTAACTATCTGATTGTTATTTTCTGTTGAATTCGAAGGGGTTTCTTCAGTATTTGTAATCGATGGATTTTCAATTGTAGTATTATTTAACGAAATACCAATTGTAACCAACAAAGCAACAAGCGCAGCAACGCCAGCAAGTTTCCACCATAGTGGAATTACCTTGCGGTCATCTTTTTCTTCCGTCATTTTTGCTTGGATATTTGCCCAAACATCTGGAGAAGGAGTAGCTTCAAAATTTTTGAAACCTTCCTGAAAAAGATTGTCTATGTGCTTTTTTCCTTTCATTTTTACTGTACTACTATTTTTGTCTTTTCAAGCCCAATTAAATTACACTATTCAAGTAATTTAATTTTCTCGACTACTTAACCCCAAATATATCGATGGGCTCGAATTGACACTACAAATGCTTTCGTGTTATAGAATTTTGCAGTTATTATATTATTGTGCATTACGTACTGTAATATATTCTTCAATTTTTGTTTTCAAAATAATCCGCGCGCGTGCAAGGTTACTTTTAGATGTGCCTTCATTTATTTCTAGCAAATTTGCAATTTCTTTATGTTGGTATCCATCTAACACATACATTGAAAAAACCAATCTGTATCTATCGGGCAATTCTTGTATAATCTTCAGCAAATAATCCAACGGAATCTTGTCTTCTTCAGTATAAACTTCAACCTCCTCGTCTTCCAATTGTTCTTCACCAATTAGGCCAAAAACCTTTTGCTTTCTGTATTTCTGTAAAACCGTATTTACAGTAACACGTTTCATCCAACCTTCAAAACTGCCCTTATCGGTAAACTGCTCTATTTTTTTAAAAATAGTTATAAATGAATCTTGCAGATTGTCCTGCGCCTCAGCATAATTGGGCGAGTAACGAAGACATATTGCAAAAAGTGTACTGCTAAACTGCTTGTACAATTCGCCTTGTGCCTGCGCGTCCTGCTTTTTACATTTATGTATGAGCTCTTTTAAAGTCAAATTGCAGTGCCGAGATTTATAAAAAGTGTAAGTACCTCTATGTATTAAAGAGGGCAACCATTTAATAATCAAGGTCTCTACACAATGTAGATACCCAAATTTCTAAATGGTTGCGTTAAGAAAAATTTATTTTGTGTTAAGAGCTTTTATTGCGTCTTTAATTTTAGTTTCTAACTCATCTGCCAAGTCTGGATTGTCCAACAACAGCGCTTTAACGGCATCACGGCCTTGTCCTAATTTTGTTTCATCGTAGCTAAACCATGATCCGGCTTTTTTAATGATTTCAAAATCTACGCCTAAATCTATAATCTCGCCAACTTTGCTAATGCCCTCGCCATACATAATATCGAATTCCGCTTGTCTAAATGGTGGTGCAACCTTATTTTTAACAACCTTCACACGGGTTTTATTACCCATTACGTTACTATCGCTATCTTTAATTTGTGTAGAACGACGAATATCCAAACGTACCGAACAATAAAATTTTAGTGCATTACCACCTGTTGTAGTTTCAGGATTACCGAACATTACACCAATTTTTTCACGTAATTGGTTAATAAATATTACAGTACAATTGGTTTTGCTAATTGATCCAGTGAGTTTTCTAAGCGCTTGGCTCATTAAACGTGCGTGCAGTCCCATTTTACTATCGCCCATTTCGCCTTCAATTTCACTTTTTGGCGTTAATGCAGCTACCGAATCTATTACAATAATATCTATTGCGCCCGAACGGATTAGATTATCCGTAATTTCTAAAGCCTGCTCGCCATTGTCTGGCTGTGAGATGATTAGGTTTTCAATGTCAACACCTAATTTTTCAGCATAATATCTGTCAAATGCGTGTTCTGCATCTATAAACGCAGCAATGCCCCCTGCTTTTTGGGCTTGCGCAATTGCGTGAAGTGTTAATGTTGTTTTACCCGAACTTTCTGGACCGTATATTTCAATTACACGGCCTCGTGGATAACCACCTACGCCCAAAGCAACATCCAAGCCAAGTGATCCGGTAGGTATAACTTCAACCTCTTGTACGGCGCTGTCACCCATTTTCATTACGGCACCTTTTCCGTATGTTTTATCAAGTTTATCTAATGTAAGTTTTAATGCTTTTAATTTTGCGTCTTTCTCGCCGCTGTCCTTTTCTTTAGCCATTTTATAAGTAAATTTTTAGTAGAATTTTTAAACCGGTCAATGCAAAAATAATCGCAAAAGACCTAATTGGCTAAGGTACTATTTTAATGATTGTGTGACAAAGAATATATGTCTGTAAATGTTGTTTTTGTTAACAGATATGACAACATTGTTAATCTTAAATTATTATTTTATTAGAATGGCCTGTTGATTTCAATTTCATTAATTTTGCAGCCAATTAAAAATCAATTCTTTCACCCTTAAAAAAGTATAGCATGCAACTGTACAATACCTTAAGTTCGAAAGAAAGGGAAACTTTATTAGAAGAAGCCGGCGATGAACGCCTTACCCTTTCTTTTTATCAATATGCCAAAATTGGCAATCCACACCTTTTTCGAAATCACTTGTTTATAGCTTGGGACCAAATGGAAGTCCTTGGCCGTATTTATGTTGCCCAAGAGGGTATAAATGCGCAACTTTCTGTTCCAGCGCATAATTTTACAGTCTTCAAAGCGTTTTTGGACGGTATCTTTTTCCTGGAAAATGTGCGATTAAACATAGCCATAGAACACAATCTAAAATCGTTTTTAAAACTGAAAGTAAAAGTGCGCGATAAAATTGTAGCCGATGGTTTAAACGACGAAACTTTTGATGTAAGAAACAGAGGGGTTCACGTAGATGCAAAAACTTTTAACGATTTAATTGAAGATCCAGACACCGTTTTAGTAGACATGCGCAATCATTACGAAAGCGAAATAGGACATTTTAAAAACGCCGTAACGCCAGATGTCGATACGTTTCGCGATTCATTGGATATAATTGAAGCAGATTTAAAAGATCATAAAGAAGATAAAAAACTGGTTATGTATTGCACAGGCGGAATCCGTTGCGAAAAAGCCAGCGCATATTATAAACACAAAGGTTTCAAGAATGTATTTCAGCTTGAAGGTGGGATAATTGAATACGCAAGGCAAGTTCAAAATTTGGGACTTGAAAATAAGTTTATGGGCAAAAACTTTGTGTTTGACCAACGACGTTCAGAAAGAATATCAGATGATGTAATTAGCAAATGCCACCAATGTGGCGAAGCGTGCGATGAACACGTAAATTGCGATAATGAAGCGTGCCACTTACTTTTTATTCAGTGTGAAAGTTGTGCCGAAAAAATGCAAAAATGCTGTAGCGATGCGTGCGCTGAAATTGTAAATTTGCCTTATGAAGAGCAAAAACAGCTAAGACAAGGAATCCCTAACAGTAATAAAATATTTAAAAAAGGAAGATCTGAGAATTTGAAGTTTAAGATTTAAAAATTAGTTTGCAGTTGCAGTTGCAGTTGCAGTTGGCAGTATAAAGGTCGATGACAAATCTAAATTTGGTGTCCGAGAGGAGCCGAAGATAAACTTAGACGAAAACTGCCGCTACCACTGAAAACTTTTTAAACTATGGACTACCGACCAAAGACTACCGACAATTTTTACATTTCATCATATAAAAAGTTATCTTTACCGATTAACAATATTGTTTAATTTTCGTCTTCATCCTAGCAAAATGAAGCTTTATATATAAAAAAAATATGGGCTGTACAAGCTGTGCCACAGGCACCGACGTTACTCCCAAAGGCTGCAAGAACAATGGTACTTGCGGAACCGATGGGTGTAACAAATTAACGGTGTTCGATTGGCTTTCAAATATGAGTCTTCCTGCAAGTATGGAACCGTTCAAGGCGGTTGAAGTACGTTTTAAAAATGGTAGGAAGGAGTTCTTTCAATCTCCAGAAGATATAACATTAAGTATTGGCGAAACAGTTGCTACAGAAGCTTCACCAGGTCACGATATTGGCATGGTAACATTAACGGGCGAATTGGTCCGCGTGCAAATGAAGAAAAAAAGGCAGAATACGAAAGTTGAAGCCTTGCCAAAAATCTACCGAAAAGCCACTCAAAAAGATATTGATATTTGGCAAGAAGTTCGCGATAAAGAGGCCGATGTTCAAAAGCGTTCCCGTCAAATAGCTATTCGTTTAGGTCTTCAAATGAAGATTAGTGATGTTGAGTTTCAAGGCGATGCTTCAAAAGTTATATTTTATTACACGGCAGAAGAACGAGTAGATTTCCGTGATTTAATTAAGGAATTTGCCCGTACTTTTAATACTCGTATAGAAATGAAACAAGTTGGTTTCCGTCAAGAAGCTGCAAGACTTGGCGGTATTGGTAGTTGTGGTCGCGAGCTTTGCTGTTCAACTTGGTTAACAGACTTCAGGAGCGTAAATACTTCAGCAGCGCGTTACCAACAACTATCGTTAAATCCTCAAAAATTAGCGGGACAATGTGGTAAACTTAAATGCTGCCTTAATTATGAGTTAGACACTTATATGGAGGCTTTGCAGGCATTTCCGAAGACAGATATAAAACTTTATACGGAAAAGGGAACGGCAACATTTCAAAAAATAGATATTTTTAAAGGACATCTTTGGTACGCCTACGAAAAAGATTTTATGAATTGGCACCAGCTAACAGCAGAAAAGGCCAACGAAATAATAGAAAATAATAAGAAAAATATTAAAGTTGCAAGTTTAGAGGAATACATAGAATTTGTAGCTACGCCGGTTAAGGAAGATTATAGCAATGTGGTTGGCCAAGATAGCTTAACGCGTTTTGATGGTCTAAAAACTTCAAAAGGAAAAAGTAAAAGTAGGAATAGGAACAAGAAAAAGACAATTCCAAACCCTAAAGCCGACGCTAATAATCCAAATCAAAAGCAGAAAGCAAAGAAAAAGCCGAGGACAAATAATCGTCCAAAATCTGCCGCAACAACAGATACGGTAGAACAAAATCCTTCAAAACAAAAGAAAAGACGACCAAACAAACCTCGACCTCAAAACCCGAATAAGGATGCGTAATTTTTTTTTGCTTATAACAAGTTTGATGTTATTTATGTCTTGTGAAAAACAAAATGTTTTTAGCGATACAAAAGCAATTCCAGACTATTGGAGTAAAGATGAAATTGTAGAATTTAACTTACCGGAAATGGATAGCTTGAAAAAGTACAATATGTTTTTGGAAATTAGGAATGATAACGATTATCCTTTCAACAATTTATTTGTAATAGCTAATCTCAAATTCCCGCACGGCAAAACAATTACTGACACGTTGGAATATAGAATGGCGGAGGCAGATGGTGCGTGGTTAGGAAAAGGAATTGGCACTATAAAGGATAATAAATTGTGGTATAAGGAAAATGTTTCATTTTTTGAAGCAGGCTCATATACACTTTCATTACAACAAGCCGTGCGCAATAACGGAAACGTAAACGGCGTTACTGAATTAAAAGGAATTACCGATGTTGGCTATAGCATTGAGGAAGTAAAAACAAATTAAAAAATGGCAAAACAAACTACAAAAGAAACTGCTGAAAAAGCCAGTATACGCAAACATATTCGAACTTTTTGGAAAATATTTGGCGCAATATTAGGCTTTATCGTTTTGGTATTTTTGTTTACATCTTGGGGTCTTTTAGGAAGCTTACCGGATGAAACAAGCCTAGAAAATCCAGAAAAAAACCTTGCTACTGAAATTGTTTCTTCAGACGGTAAAACAATCGGAAAATTTTACAAGGAAAACAGAACTCCAATTCCGTACGATTCTTTACCAGATCACCTCGTAAAAGCTTTGTTAGCTACGGAGGATACCCGTTTTTATGACCATAGTGGTATAGATGGCAGAGGCACGGTTAGAGCATTCATTTTTCTTGGTTCTAAAGGTGGCGCAAGTACAATTACGCAACAATTGGCAAAACTCTTTTTTACGGAACAGGTTTCAAGTAATAAATTACAAAGAGGTATTCAAAAGTTGAAAGAATGGGTTATCGCAACCCGTCTAGAACGTCGTTATACCAAAGAGGAAATTATCACAATGTATTTTAATGAATATGATTTTGGTAATCAAGCTGTTGGAATAGAAAGTGCTGCAAATATTTATTTTGATAAAAGTCCAAATAGTTTAAATACAGTTGAATCTGCCACTTTGGTAGGTATGTTTAAAAATTCTTCATTATATAATCCATTACCAAATAGAAATCCTGAAGGCGTAAAGAACCGTAGAAATGTAGTTTTGGCCCAAATGGAAAAATATAATGATATTTCGGAAACCGTTAAAGATTCGCTACAAGCCTTGCCGCTGGATATTAATTATACTCCACAAGGCCATGATGAAGGTATTGCAACCTATTTTAGGGAATATGCTCGCGCCTTTATGAGCGATTGGATTAAGGAAAACAAAAAAGCAGACGGTAGTAGCTACAATCTATATCAAGATGGCCTAAAAGTTTATGTTACAATAGATTCTAAAATGCAAAAATACGCTGAAGAAGCTGTTTATGAACACATGGCAAGCTTACAAAAAGCTTTTGACAAACAGAATGTTAAAAATAAAACGGCTCCTTTTAGGGATATTACGGAGGACGAAACCGAAAAAATCATGAGTTCGGCAATGAAAAAAAGCGATCGCTGGCGAGTGATGAAGAACCAAGGAAAGGATGATGATGAAATTATTGCGAGCTTCAAAAAGAAGATTGATATGCGCATTTTTACTTGGAGTGGAGATAAAGACACAATTATGTCGCCAATGGATAGTATTCGTTGGCACAAATCCATTCTACAAGCGGCTATGATGTCTATGACGCCACAAACGGGTGAAGTTAAGGCTTGGGTTGGCGGGATAGACTATAAGCACTTTAAATATGATATGGTAAAAAAAGGAAAACGCCAAGTAGGTTCAACCTTTAAGCCTTTTGTTTATGCAACTGCAATAGACCAAATGCATATGTCTCCTTGTGATACTTTGCCAAATACGGTGTATACAATACCTGCCGGAAGATATGGTCTTATTAAGCCGTGGGCTCCTGAAAACGCAGGTGGTGGCTATGGTGGAATGGTTTCCTTAAAAAATGCTTTGGCTAATTCCATAAATACAATTACGGCAAGATTAATTGATAAAGTTGGCCCAAGACCAGTTATAGACTTAGTGGAAAAAATGGGTATCGATGTTTCCAACATGCCTGAAGCACCTTCAATAGCGCTTGGTACAGCAGATATTAGCGTGTATGATATGGTTGGCGCTTACAGCACCTTTGCAAATGAAGGCGTCTACGTAAAGCCAATTTTAATTCAACGTATCGAAGATAAAAACGGAACCGTATTATTTCAAAATACACCCGAAACAAAAGATGTAATTAGCAACGAATCTGCATATGTAACAATTAGTTTAATGGAAGGTGTTACACAAGCTGGTTCCGGAAGCAGATTAAGAGGAACAGGTCGTGGAGGTTATTATAATGACGTAGTAACAGGTTATCCATATAATTTTAAAAATCCAATTGCTGGAAAAACAGGTACAACCCAAAATAATAGTGATGGTTGGTTTATGGGTATTGTGCCAAACTTAGTTAGCGGTGTTTGGGTTGGAGGAGATGATCGGGCAACGCACTTTGGTGGCACTGCTTACGGTCAAGGTGCAACAATGGCATTACCAATCTGGGGTGTATACATGAAAAAATGTTATGCCGATAAAGATTTGGATGTTAGTACAGGCAGTTTTAAACGTCCAGCAAATTTAAGTATCGAAACAAACTGCGCAGCTTGGAGATTAGAAAATCAAGAAAATAATGTTCCGGATGAATTAGACTTTTAATACAATCCATTTTGAAGAAATTTTTGAATTACCTCCTGCAGAAATTGTAATAAAGCAATTTCAGCAGGAGGTTTTTTAATAGCCATATTTTGCCTATTTTTAAAGAAATATTTATTTCGAAAAATAGCAATATGATTAAGAAAACAGTTGCAAATGTTGAAGAAGCCTGTAAAGGTGTAAAGGATGGAATGACATTTATGTTGGGAGGTTTCGGCCTTAGCGGAATTCCAGAAAATGCCATTTCACAATTGGTTAAATTAAATGTAAAAGACGTTACGTGCATTAGCAATAATGCTGGAGTTGATGATTTTGGCTTGGGGCAATTATTGCAGAAACATCAAATTAAAAAAATGATTTCTTCTTACGTTGGTGAAAATGCTGAATTTGAAAGACAGATGCTAAGCGGAGAGTTGGATGTAGAATTAATTCCACAAGGAACATTGGCGCAACGTTGCCAAGCAGCGCAAGCAGGAATTCCAGCCTTTTACACACCAGCTGGATTTGGAACCGAAGTAGCCGAAGGAAAGGAAACACGGGATTTTAACGGCAAACCTCATATAATGGAAAAAGCCTTTGAAGCAGATTTTGCCTTTGTAAAAGCTTGGAAAGGAGATGAAGCCGGAAACCTAATTTTTAAAGGAACGGCCAGAAATTTTAATCCAAATATGTGTGGCGCTGCAACAATAACAGTTGCTGAGGTTGAAGAATTATTGCCAGCAGGATCTTTGGATCCAAATCAAATTCATATTCCTGGAATTTTTGTGCAACGAATTTTTAAAGGCGAAAAATACGAGAAGCGAATAGAACAGCTAACCGTTAGAAAAAAATAAGATATGTTCCTTAATTAAATGTTTTGAGAATATTTCATCTATTCAAATTAAAAAATTACATCTAAAATGTTAGATAAAAACCAAATAGCACAACGCATAGCCAAAGAGGTAAAAGACGGTTACTACGTTAATTTAGGAATCGGTATTCCAACCTTAGTAGCCAATTTTGTACGCGATGATATAAGTGTCGAATTTCAATCTGAAAACGGAATATTGGGAATGGGCCCGTTTCCTTTTGAAGGTGAAGAAGATCCGGATTTAATAAATGCCGGCAAGCAAACGATAACCGCATTGCCAGGTGCATCTTTCTTTGATAGCGCAACAAGTTTTGGAATGATAAGAGGCAAACACGTAGATTTAACAATTCTTGGAGCAATGGAAGTTTCCCAAAACGGCGATATAGCAAACTGGAAAATTCCCGGAAAAATGGTTAAAGGAATGGGCGGCGCGATGGATTTGGTTGCTTCGGCCGAAAATATAATTGTAGCAATGATGCATACAAACCGTGAAGGTGAATCAAAAATTTTAAAACAATGTTCACTGCCTTTAACAGGCGTTAACTGCGTAAAGAAAATAGTAACCAATCTTGCAGTGCTTGAAATTGTAGATGGCAAATTTAAACTTCTTGAAAGAGCGCCAGGCGTAACAGTTGAAGAAATAAAAGCCGCTACAGAAGGTGATATGATTGTTGAAGGCGATGTTCCTGAAATGGTTTTTTAATAGAATATCTATAGCTTTCACTACTAACATTTATAAGAGAATTAGACGTGCAGGCAAATAGACAATCTTTCAAATGAAAAAAATTTTATCGGAAATTTTCCAGATAGCAATAGGTATTTTTCTTGCTAGTATAGGTTTAAAAATGTTTTTACTTCCCAATGGCTTTTTAGACGGCGGCGTTACAGGCATTGCCATCTTATTAAGTGAGCTCATGAATTATGATATTTCTATAATTCTTTTACTGGTTAGTATTCCATTTCTTGTATTGGCTTGGTTTAATTTATCTAAACGAATTTTTATAAAATCTGTATTGTCCATTATAACACTGGCAATTGTTATTCACTTTGAAAATTTTGAGTCAATAACCGATGACAAACTTCTTATTGCAATTTTTGGCGGTCTATTTTTGGGAGCTGGTATTGGCTTAACTATAAACAATGGTGCTGTTTTAGATGGTTCAGAAATATTGGGCATTTTTTTAAACGACCGATTAGGAATTAGTATCGGTAAAATTGTACTAGTTTTTAACGCAATATTATTTTCCATTACAGCAATTTTATTATCTGTAGAAGTGGCAATGTATTCTATTTTAACGTTTATCATTACTGCTAAGGTAATAGATTTTATGATTGAAGGCTTTGAGGATTATATAGGCTTAATGATTGTTTCAGGCAAAACCGAAGAAATAAATAAAGAACTTATTAGAGTTGTTGGTACGGGATCAACTTTGTATAAAGGCTCAGAAGGATTTGGAAAAAGAGGCTCTCAAACACAAGGAGATATTATTCATACGGTCGTAAATAGAATAGATATAAGACGGACATATAATGTTATAGACTCTATTGACAAGAAAGCATTTGTTATAGAATTTGACGTAAATAATGTTAAAGGAGGCATTCGTAAAAAATATCTTTCTAAAGAAACTTTTCAAAAACTATCGTCAGCCAAAAGGGTTAAAGAAAGTGATAAATTCAAAAATTAAACAAGATGTTGGTTACATAATTGAACATCTTTTAAAACTAGATATTCATTAAACCCCTTTTGGTATAGCTTCAATTAAACGTTTAGTATAGTCCTTGGTTGGGTTTGCGTAAATTTCATCGGCATCTCCCATTTCTTCAATTTTGCCTTTATTCATAACTAATAATTGGTCTGCCATATACTTTACAACAGCAAGATCGTGGCTTATGAATATATAAGTAAAACCAAAATCTTCTTTTAATTCGTTCAATAAATTCAAAACTTGCGCTTGTACCGAAATATCCAGTGCAGAAACACTCTCATCGCAAATTACTAGTTTCGGTTCCATTGCAATAGTTCGGGCAATGCCCACGCGCTGTCTTTGTCCGCCGCTAAGTTCGTGTGGGTAACGGTTATAAAAATTTTCATCTAAGCCTACTCGAGTTAAAAGCGTTAAAGCTTTTTCTTTTCTTTCTCTACGGTTTTTGCCAATTCCGTGAACTTCCATCGGTTCAATTAATGCTTCACCAATTACCAAACGCGGATTTAATGAAGAATACGGATCTTGAAAAATAAGCTGAATTTCTTTCCGAAGTTTTCTAATTTCTGAAGTTGAAAGCATTGTAATTTCTTTGCCACGATATTTAATGCTGCCAGCAGTTGCTTTGTCTAACTGCAAAATTGCCTTGCCGAGTGTAGATTTTCCACAACCAGATTCGCCCACCAATCCTATTGTTTCGCCTTCGTATACATTAAAACTTACACCATTTACAGCTTTCGTTATTTTTTTGTGCCTAAATAATCCTGCATTTGAGTAGTAATCTTTTTCAAGATTTAAAACTTGTAACAATGGTTGCTGCGTGTATAATTTTTTGTGTTTTTGCGCTCGTTGGCTAGGTGTAACTTCTTTGGCAATAAAAGTTTCTGAAGCCAATGAAGCTATTGTCGGTAATTTTTGCAATCTCACATGTAAAGTAGGCCGTGACGCTAAAAGTGCTTTTGTATAGGAGTTTTTTGGAGATTTAAATATTTCTTGAACACTGCCTTGCTCTACAATATCGCCTTTGTACATAACGATAACTTTGTCAACAATTTCGGAAACTAAATTGAGGTCATGCGAAATGAAAAGCAAACTCATTCCCGTTTCTTGTTGAAGTTGTTTTAGCAACAATAAAATTTCTTTTTGAACGGTGACATCTAATGCCGTTGTAGGCTCATCTGCAATTAGAAGTTTTGGTTTACAAGCAATAGCCATTGCAATCATTACCCTTTGTATTTGGCCCCCACTTATTTGGTGCGGGTAGCTTTTATAGATTTCAGTAGTTCGCGGAAGTTTTACTTTTTCAAATAGAAGCAGCGTTTCTTTCTTTGCTTCGAAAGAGGAAATATTTAAATGATTTTGAAGAATTTCAGCAACTTGAAAACCACAAGTAATTGAGGGATTTAAAGCGCTCATCGGTTCTTGAAAAATCATTGCAATTTCATTTCCGCGAAATTTTTGAAGTTCTTTTGAAGATTTCAACAACAAATCTTCGCCTTCAAATTTTATTTCACCAGAAATAGAAACATTTTTATTGGGTAATAATCCCATAATTGCAAGGGAAGTAACCGATTTTCCCGAACCAGATTCGCCAACAATCCCAACAATTTCATTTTTGGCAATGGAAAATGTGATATTGTGTATTACTTCAATAGAATTTGTCTTGTTTCCGAAAGTAATTTTCAGATTTTCAACTTGTAGCAAATTTTCTTTCATTAGTTCAAATATACTAATGATTTCAGGTAATTAGATGTCAAATAATTAACAAATAATAGATCAATCTCAAACTTTAACACGCTGTTAGTCGATAATATTTGTTTTTAATCTATTAATTGTCGTCATTCGTTATCGCTAAAGCAAAAAACAAATTTATTTATTAGAAAAAAACTACATCATTATGAAAAAAATTATTAATTCAGTTTTTTCATTATCAATGATTGTTCTAGTTTCCGCAGGTATTACATATACTGCCGAAGCACAAAACAAGAAAGATGAAAAAACCAATGTTAAACAACCACCAAGACTGTTGGTTTTAGATAACTCTCAAAACTACTCTCTTCAAAATTCTTCGAAACTCTTTCAAGATGTTTTAAATCCTTCCAAAAACACAACCTTCACACAAATAAGCCAACAACAAGACAATCTTGGATTTACACATCAAAAACTACAACAGTACTATAAAGGATTAAAAGTTGAATTTGGCACAGTTGTCCTTCACTCAAAAAACGGTAAAGTTGAAACCTTAAGCAACGAATATTATGAAATCCCCGAGATAGATGTTGCTCCGAGTATAAGTAACACCCAAGCTTTAAATCGCGCTACTTCACAAATAGGTGCACAAAATTATATGTGGGAGTATCCTGCAGAGGCTGCTTTAATGGACAACTATAAAAGACCTGTAGGTGAGTTAGTTATACTTCCAGATTTTGCCAGCAATGACAATATTGAAAGACTGTCTAACTTTAAATTAGCTTATAAATTTGACATATATGCTACCAACCCGATTAGTCGTGGTAATATGTATATAGATGCAAAAACTGGCCAGCCTTTGTTTTACGATGCTATTATAAAGCACGCAACTCATTTCGGTTTTGAAGGCAAAACAATTGCTACTGTAGAAACTGAAGCAGATTTTTGCAATAGGACAGATGCAGAAACTGCTTTTACTGTAGCCGCTGGTACTGCCGCAACAAGATATAGTGGTTCTCGCACTATTGAAACTAGAATTGTAGGTTCTACTTTTGCTTTAAGAGATAATACAAGAGGTAGTGGTGTAAACACTTACAACAGTGGAAGAAGCAATAGTTACCCTCAAACTAATTTTACCGATGCAGATAACAATTGGAGTGCGGCAGAATTTAATAATAGTAATAAAGACAATGCAGCATTAGATGCACATTGGGGCGCTGAAGTTACATACGACTATTTTTCTCAAAAACATAACCGAAACAGTTACAACGGTAGTGGAGCTGCAATAAATAGCTATGTACATTTTGACGATCAGCCAGGCGGAGCAGGTTATGACAATGCATTCTGGAACGGTAGTGTAATGACCTATGGCGACGGATCATCTAATGGAAATGAAGGCAATGGTTTTTTTGATGCGTTAACAAGTTTAGATGTTGCATCTCACGAGATTGGCCACGCTATTACTAGTAGTACTGCCAATTTAGCTTACCAAAGAGAATCTGGTGGATTAAATGAAGGATTCTCAGACATTTGGGGAGCAGCTGTAGAGCATTTTGCAAAAGGTAATGGTAGTGATACTAATCCATCTGCTATTGTTTGGCTTATTGGGGATGAAATTGATAGACGTAGTGGTTCTGCTGCTTTACGATCAATGAGCAATCCAACAGCTTTGGGCCAGCCAGATACGTATGGTGGTCAATTTTGGAAAAATCCAAATTGTGGTACACCTACACAAAGTAATGATTATTGCGGTGTACACACAAATTCAGGCGTTTTGAACCATTGGTTTTATCGAACGGTTGTTGGCGGTTCAGGTACTAATGATATTGGAAATGCATTTAATGTTGCGGGAATTGGAATGACAAAAGCCGCTAATATTTCATATAGAACATTAACTGTTTATTTATCTGCAAATTCAACATTTGCTAATGCTAGAACAGGTTCAATACAAGCTGCAAAAGATTTGTATGGAGCTGGTGGAGCAGAAGAGCAAGCAGTTACAAATGCTTGGCACGCTGTTGGTGTTGGTGCTGCCTACGCCGGTGGCGGTGGCGGAAGCGATTATTGTGCATCAGCCGGACAAAGTGTAAGCGATGAATATATTAGTAGAGTACAATTAAATACTATTAATAATACTTCTGGCGCTCAAGGTTATTCAGACTTTACAAGTGTGTCAACCTCATTATCTGAAGGAACTGCTTATACAGTTACCGTAACCCCAACTTGGACAGGTTCTACCTACGCTGAAGGATACGCAGTTTGGATAGATTATAATAACGACAAAGATTTTAACGACGCAGGTGAATTAGTTTGGAGCAAAGCCGCTTCAACAAACACACCAAATAGCGGAAGTTTTACTGTTCCATCTGGTACGGCAGGAACTGCAACTAGAATGAGAGTTTCTATGAAATACAACGGAGTACCAACTTCTTGTGAAACTTTTCAATATGGTGAGGTGGAAGATTATACTGTCAACTTATCGGGCGCTGCTGCAGATACGCAAGCACCAACAGTTCCGGCTAGTTTATCTACTTCAAATGTTACAAATACTACCTTAACTTTAAACTGGAATGCTTCAACAGATAATGTTGGTGTAACGGGTTATGATGTTTATCAAGGTGCTACAGTTCTTGGAACGGTTACGGCAACTTCAGCAAATGTAACAGGCTTAACAGCTGCAACAGCTTATCAATTTAGAGTTCGTGCCAAAGATGCTGCTGGCAATGTTTCTGGATATAGTAATACTGTCAATGTTACCACAACAGGTGGCGGCGGCGGTAATGGTTGTGCCAATGGTATAACAAGTTTCCCATATTCTGAAAGTTTCGAAAGTGGCTTAGGTGCTTGGGCGCAATCAACAACCGATGATATTAATTGGACACGTGATAGTGGCGGTACACCTTCAGGAAGTACAGGTCCATCATCTGGAGCTCAGGGTTCTTGGTATATGTATGTTGAAGCCTCTTCACCAAACTATCCTAGTAAGCGCGCAATATTAAATTCACCTTGTTTCAATTTGTCAGCAACCAACACAGCATTTTTCAATTTTAGTTACCATATGTATGGTGCAAATGATATGGGAAGTATTGCTTTGGAAATAAGTACAAACAACGGTGGAAGCTGGACAAGTATTTGGAGCAAAACAGGTAATCAAGGCAATAGTTGGAAGGATGAAAATATAAATATATCAGCTTATACAGGCAGTAGTGTTCAATTACGCTTCAACCGTTTAACGGGAACTACGTGGCAAGCCGATATTGCAGTAGATGCTATCTCGGTTACAACACAAGCGCAAAGTAATGATATTTGTGCGGGAGTTCCGGAATGGAATAGCAGCACCGGATATCAAACAGGTGATTTGGTTACTTATCAGGGTAATTTATTTGAAAGAACGAGTTCTAGTTGGGCAAATATAGGAGCTTGTGGTGCAGGAAACTTTACAATAACTGGAGGTAATCCTATTTTACCGCCAAGCGGAGCAAAACTCTCAGTTTACCCAAATCCTGTTTCTGGTAACATACTTAATGTAAAACTTTTAGGTGTTGCAGCAACTGATTATACCATCCATAATCTTGTAGGACAATTAATTGGTAAAGGCTCATTTACTGAAAGTGTAGATGTTAGCACATTGCAAAGTGGTGTTTATTTCATAAAAGTAAATACTGGCTCAGAGGAATTTGTACAGCGCTTTATTAAAGAATAAAATATTATTTTAATTAGCCATTAAAGCAAAAGCCCCATTTCATTCATTTGAAATGGGGCTTTTAATATTATTTTCTTCTAAACTTAATTACTCGGTAAAGGAGCGCCAACTGTAATGTCACAACGGTGTCCTGGTTGTCCGTGCGCTGGGTTTAAAGCGCCGCTATTGGTTGTTGTTTCCATTTTAATAGGCGTAGCACTTTGAGTTTGCACTGGAGTTGTTGATGTGTTTCCGCCAGCTGGTGTATTTAAAGGAGCGCCAACAGAAATATCACAACGGTGCCCTGGCTGTCCGTGAGCTGGATTCAAACCTTCTGCGACTTGTCCTGCAGCTGTATTTGGATCTACACTTTGTAGTGCCGCTTTATTTTGTTCTACTGTATTTACTGCTTCAACAGTTTCTGCAGATTCTTCAACTTTATCTTTACAAGATTGAAAAAGAGAAACTGAAACAATCAGTGCTGAAGCTAGAATTGAATTTTTTACGATGCTTGGGAATTTCATAATTCTTATTTTTAATGATTTGCAAAAATAGCTAAATTATTATGAATTAAGAAAATGGTAGCGTTTGGAAGAAATAATAAAATTTAAGGCTCGACCCTGAATAAATCGATACATCTATACGATAAGTATTTCATCTTCATTTAAAATGGGCTCGTTGCGAAGGCGCAATAAAATCTGGGCAACTGTTATTGTGTCTTTTTCACAATAAATAACTATTCTATCAATATCATTTTCTTCGTAAAAAACGCTGCAAACCTCGCTGCCATCAATGTCATCTTTAGGCGAAGGGATTCCTAAAACGTGCGCTAATAATTTTAAAGAAGTGTATGTTTTATAATCGCCAAACTTCCAAAGTTCAAGTGTATCTAAATGTGGTACTTCCCACGGTTTTTTACCGAAAAGGTCAAGTTTAAAAGGAATGTCAATACCATTAATAATCATTCTTCTAGCAATGTATGGATAGTCAAATTCTTTTCCATTATGTGCACAAAGCAAATGATGTGCTTTATTGAAATGTGTTTCCAAAAGATTTTTAAAATCTCTCAAAATTTTAATTTCATCACCGTGAAATGTTGTTACTCTAAACTTTCTTGATTCACCTTTAAAAACAAAATAACCAACCGAAATGCAGATTATCTTTCCAAATTCTGCCCAAATACCCGCTCGGTCATAAAAATCTGCAGCTGTAAATTCATCTTTTCTTTGATATTTGGATTTTAAATCCCATAAAGTTTTCGAAGTATCATCAAGATCATCAAAATTAGCTTCTAGAGGCACAGTTTCAATATCTAAGAAAAGAATGTGGTCCAATGGTATTTTTTTCAGCATATATTCATTTTAAAATTTATTCAGAAACTTTAAATGAAAGATACTAAAAATTTAAATTCATTGTTTAACCATATTTCGAGGCAAGTAATTTTAATTTTTAGAATTTAGCATCTGGTAAGCTTCATCAATAAAAAGATAAAAATCATCCGTAAATGGTTTATCAATAAAGGAGCCGCGACTTTTACCTAGTCTTACAATTATCAAATTATCTTCAGGAATTGTAATTACATATTGGCCTAAAATACCACGCATTACGAATATTTGTTTGTTTAAATGGTCGCTGAGCCAAAAACCATAACCGTATTCAGGACTTTCGGGAAATCTTGGAACAATAGACTTTGCTACAAAAGTAGAATCTAAAATTTGGATACCTTTCCATTTGCCATTATCCTTATATAATTTTCCAAATCTTGCAAAATCGCGTGCATTGCTGGCAATACAACAATAGGCTTTTACTAGTCTATTTTCTTCATCGTCAACTTGCCATAATGCGGGATTTTCAAAACCCATCGGTTGGGTAAATTCTTGTGAAAGGTATTGTGAAAGTGGTTTTCCAATTGCCTTTTGTAAGACCAGGGCTAGCAACTGTGGATCTCCGCTTAAATATTTATATTTTTTTCCGGGTTCTTCAACCACTTTTAAATCTAAAATAATGCTTGCCAAATCATCATCATAATAAGAGCGCGCAGTAATGCTGAATGGATTGCCATAACTTTCTTTCCAATCTAAGCCAGATGCCATGCTGCTTAAATCTCCAACTGTAAGATTTGTGCCTGCATATTGTGGATAAAAATCACTTACTTTTTGATCTAAACTTTTTATAAATCCGTCTTTTATGGCTTTTCCCAGCAATGCGGAAACCACACTTTTCGCCATTGAAAAACTGTTTGATTTCGAATCTTTATTGTAACCTTCGTAATATTCTTCAAATAAAATACTATCATTTTTAATGATGAGAAAAGCTACGGTTTCTAGTTTTTTATTCGTTTCTGAAAGTCTTTCAGTAGATTTTACAGTATTATAATTTTTATGAATTGGCCAAGGCTGCGGATTGTTGCTTTTGGCAATTGTATCGTTTTCAAAAAAAGTATAATCGTCTATAAAGGCAGTAGTGTGACCGTGAAAATAAACAACCCAAACGCCTTTAATTATATAACTGTAGCCAGTTATGTACAAACCTAGAATGACAACTACAAGAATGCCAAAAAACCATTTTAGAAAATTTTTAAAATTTTGCATACTTTAAAATAAGCTTTGTTGAGGTGATGAACTTTCGTGTTCCAATAACCACTTTTTTTTGTGCAATCCACCTGCATAGCCTGTTAAAGAACCATCACTACCAATAACGCGATGACATGGAATTACAATGGAAATAGGATTTTTACCATTTGCCGAAGCTGCTGCGCGTATCACTTTTGGATTGCCCAATTGGTTTGCAATTTGTTGATAGGAAAAGGTTTTTCCAAATGGAACTTTAGACAGTTGTTGCCAAACTTTTTTCTGAAAATCGGTGCCTTCAGGATTTAATGTAAGGTTGAACGTTTTACGGATACCTTCAAAATATTCTTGTAGTTGAAATATCGTATCTTTTAATTCAGGCGGAATTTTTTCTGAAATATTTTCAACTCCTTCATTTATAAAAAGGATTGAAGTAATCCCGTTTTCGTCGCCTTTAATTTCTAAAACTCCAATTGGGCTATTTAAAAAGGCTGTTTTCATTAAACATCTTTTTTAGCTGCTGGGGCTAGATTTTTATCTTTTTCTTCATCTAGTTTTATGCCCATTTTGTGTGCTCTTTTTTCCCAGTTTTTTCTTGCTTGCAATTGCATATCTTCTACACTATCGCTTTCGTCCATAATTTCAAGGCCCAGTAAGGTTTCAATTATGTCTTCCATTGTAACCACGCCAATTGTATTGCCAAAATCATCAACAACTTGGGCAATATGAACACGGTTTTTTATAAATGTTTCAAATAAATCTGGAATAGGTTTTTCAGCATTTACAACTGTAATTTCACGTTTTAAATCACTTAGTTTTTTATTTCCGTGTTCTTCAACAATTTCAGATAATATTGTATCACGTAGCACAAAGCCAGTTATATTGTGCATTTTTTCAGAATAAACAGGAATTCTTGAAAATTGAATGTTTTTGTGTTTTTGATGAAATGTTTCTAATGTCATTTCTTCATCTTCTGCAGTTACAACCGTAAAAGGAGTCATTACGTTTTTAGCTTGTACGGATTTAAAAACCAAAAGATTTTTAATAACTGTGGTTTCACTTTCTTCAAAAACACCATCTTGTTCCGCAGCATTTGTCATTGCAATAAACTCCTCACGACTCATTGAATTAACGTGCGCAGATTTGCCAACAGCCTTTGTAACAAACATTAGCAGCCATAAAATACCAGTATATTTTAGCGGGAAAATAATTACTTTTAAAAATAAAGCGGTAAATGGGCCTAATTTTTTCCAATAAGTAGCACCTATAGTTTTTGGAATAATTTCTGAAACCACTAGAATTAAAAGAGTCATAATTCCGGAGACAATTCCTACTATATTCACCCCAAGAATATTTACGTCAAGATCTAGGCTTTCGGCTTGTACACCAACCAAAATCGCGCCAACAGTGTGAGCAATTGTGTTTAGTGTAAGTATTGCTATTAGCGGTCTATCTATATCTTTTTTATAATTTGCTAGGCTAGTAGCATACTCTTTGCCTTCCTGTTTTTTAATGCGGAGGAAGTTTGGCGTAAAACTTAGAAGCGCAGCTTCTAAAATTGAACACAAAAACGAAAAGAAAATTGAAAGTACTGCGTAAACTAATAAAAGTGTCATATTACAATTGGTCTTTTGCGAATTTAAAGATTTATTCGCTGCCATTTATGTAACAACACATTAATTGAAAAAAACTAGGCTATTTTTGAATATATAACAGCCTAGTTTCTGTAAAAGATTTTAAGATGCCGTAGAAAGTCTAATAGTATTTTCCCATCGTTTTGCGCTTTCTAAACAAACTTCTGGATTGCCGGAAATAGCTTCATTATTGCTTTCAATATAAAATGCTATTTCTTTTCGCAAATTACCTTCAAGCATTTCAAGTCCTACCCAATCCATAATTTTATTAGTATTTTGTATCGTTTTCACTTTACAATCCTTGAGTGCGTTTAGATTGATTACATCAAAGCTTTCAACTAAATTTTCTATTTTGCCATATACCAATTTTTTTGAATTGGAATCAATACCAATTAATAGTTTACCAATAATATCAATTTGATTTGGAGCAATATTTCGGTCTTTTGCTAAATTTAAAAAGGTCTTTTTTAGCTTTTTCTTCTCTGATGAAATGTTATAAATTAAATAGGCAATTGGGGCGAACATGATAAATAAAATGATAGCGCCCAAAACAGACATGCTTAGTTCCATAATAATAAGTGATTTAAATTAATTTTTTAGATAAAATGTTTGGGTTTGAAAAATATTTCAAACAAGCAGAAAAAATTAGATTTAAATCACCAAAAGAAATGGGTAGGAAAAAGCTGTTTGGCAATAAGATTACGCCTATCCCTAAATTGAAAATTTGTGTAGGAGTTATTAAATTCAACAACTTCTGTATTTTTTAACTTCAGAATATTTGAAGAAAAAAAATGAACATAAAGTGAAGGAGATTGAACTCGTGAAATAGATAATACTGAAACCGAAATTTCGTTACAAACAACCGATTGCGAATTGCTTTCTACTGTAAAAGAAGTAGCTTGAGTATTCTTTTTTGATGTTGAAATCTTTTCAAAAGCAAAAGCATTACTTCCTGACACTAAGAAGAGTGCAGTAAGAATGCAAATGAAAGATATATTTAATTTGAAAGATTTCACGCAGCAAACATAATCTAAAAACAGATTGGTTTTACATTTTATGAAAAATTTGATAGTAGCAGTTTTTACTTATTTTAGAGCATCTCGAAAACCTAAAATATTTTACATTTTCAGTAATTAGCAATCATCACGCACCTAACAATTTTACCACGTCTTTTGCAAAATAACTAGCAATTAAAGTTGCTCCAGCTCTTTTTATAGAAACAATTTGCTCCATCATAACAGCATCGTGGTTTAACCAGCCTTTTTCGGCAGCGGCTTTAAGCATGGCATATTCACCACTTACTTGATAAACGGCAACGGGAACATCAACTGCATTTTTAATTTCACGTACAATATCTAAATAACATAAACCTGGCTTTACCATTACAATATCTGCACCTTCACTAATATCCATTAAGGTTTCGCGAATGGCTTCTTCACGGTTTGCGCTATCCATTTGATAGGTTTTTTTATCTTTTGGCACATTTTTCATATCCACTGGCGCAGAATCCAGTGCATCTCTAAATGGTCCGTAAAAAGCCGAAGCGTATTTTGCGCTATAACTCATAATTGCGGTGTCTTGAAAGCCTTCATCTTCCAAAAGGGTTCGGATTTCAAAAATGCGACCGTCCATCATATCGCTTGGTGCAACTACGTCTGCGCCAGCCTTTGCGTGGCTTAATGACATTTCTGCGAGTATGGCATTTGTGTCGTCGTTTATAATTCTGCCTTCGCTCACAATACCGTCGTGCCCAAAATTGGAATATGGATCCATTGCAATATCAGTCATTACTATCATATCTGGCACTGCATCTTTTACTGTTTTTATAGCGCGCTGCATAAGTCCGTTTGGGTTCAGCGCTTCCGTACCGCTATTATCCTTTAACTTCTCTTCAACTTTAACGAAAAGTAAAACCGATTTTAAACCTAACTTCCAAAGTTCTTTAGTTTCTTTTTTTAAATTATCAAGACTCAGCCTGTAATAATTGGGCATGGAAGCAATTTCTTCCTTTATATTTTTTCCTTCAACCACAAAGAGTGGAACGATAAAATCGTTTGGGGAAATTATGGTTTCGCGCACTAAGCTGCGCATGGATTCTGTGGTTCGCAATCTTCTATTTCTATTTAATGGAAACATATTTTCGTTTTCTATTAATTTGAATTATTTTTTCTGAAAAGCACAAATTTACAAATCGAAAAAGGCTATTTCAATAATTGTTGAAGTAAAACTGAAATTTTTTCTGTCGAAATTCCCGCTAAATGCTGTAATTCATCTACAGTTCCGTGTTCAAGAAACTCGTCTGGAATTCCAAGTATTTCAATTTTATTCTGATAGTTATTTTTAACCGAGAACTCCGCAATGGCACTTCCGAAGCCACCAGCAATTACGCCGTCTTCAACTGTAATAATCGTTTTATATTTCTTGAAAATTGAATGCAATAAATCTTCATCCAACGGTTTTATAAATCGAATGTCAAAGATTCCAATTTTTTCTTTTTCAGAATTATTTTCAACTGCTTCAATGACATTTTCGATAATTGGACCGACTGATAAAATTGCAATTTCGGTTCCATTTTTAATTATCTCGCCTGTACCAATTTCAATCTTATTAAATGGTTTTTGCCAATCCAAAATCTTTCCTCGGCCTCGTGGATAGCGGATTGCGATTGGATTTTTTAACCCAAGTTGTGCAGTATATAAAATATTGCGAAGTTCGATTTCATTTCGTGGCGAAAAAATTATAAGATTAGGAATACAACGCAAAAACGAAATATCGAAAATGCCGTGATGCGTTGCGCCATCTTCACCAACCAAACCTGCTCTGTCCAAACAGAAAATAACAGGTAAATTTTGCAAACAAACATCGTGAATAAGTTGGTCGTAACCACGCTGCAAAAAGGTTGAATATATATTACAAAAAACCACCATTCTCTGCGTTGCCAAACCAGCCGAAAGCGTAACGGCGTGTTGCTCGGCAATGCCAACATCAAAAGCGCGTTCGGGGAAAGCTTCCATCATATATTTTAGGCTGCTACCCGTTGGCATTGCTGGGGTAATACCAATAATATTTTCATTTTTTTCAGCAAGTTCAACCAAAGTCAATCCAAAAACATCTTGAAATTTTGGCGGTTGTTTTTCAAGATTTTTAGGATTTAAATCGCCCGTTTGGGCATTAAATTTTCCTGGAGCGTGATAGGTAACTTGGTTTTCTTCGGCTTGTTTTAAACCTTTACCCTTTTTTGTGATTACGTGTAAAACCTTTGGTCCTTTAACCGATTTAAGTCTTTCTAATTCAGAAATTAATTCATCCAAATTATGTCCATCTATCGGTCCGGAATAATTGAAGTTTAAGGCCTCAAAAATGTTGTCGGTATTTTTTGCGCCATCTAATTTTACTTTCGTAAAATAATTTTTCAGCGCGCCAACGCTTGGATCAATTCCAATTGCATTATCGTTTAAAATTATTAGAATATTGGTTTTTGTAACGCCGGCGTGGTTTAGGGCCTCAAACGCCATTCCGCTTGCAATGCTGGCATCGCCAACCACCGCAATATGTTGTTTGTTTAAATTTCCTTTTAATTGTGAAGCAATTGCCATTCCTAAAACCGCCGAAATAGCTGTGCTACTGTGGCCTGTTCCAAATGCATCATATTCACTCTCGGTAATTTTTGGAAAGCCGCTTAGTCCGTTTAATTGTCTATTTGTGTGAAAAATTTCTTTTCTACCAGTTAATATTTTATGCCCGTAAGCTTGGTGGCCAACATCCCAAACTAAAATATCCTTTGGTGTGTTAAATACGTAATGCAGCGCAATTGTAAGTTCAACAACGCCCAAACTCGCGCCTAAATGCCCTTCTTTTACGGCAACAATTTGAATTATAAAATCGCGAAGTTCTTTAGCCAGTTGTGATAAATCTGAAGAAGAAATCTTCTTTAAATCTGCGGGAGATTGTATACTATTTAATATGTTTTTTGGCACTTTGCAAAGATACCGTTTCGGGTTGATTTTGTGATATATTAAATTTTATCTTTGAAGTCCTCGCGAACTCCTCTAGAGGAGAGGCTTTTTACTAAGAGTTCTCTTCTTAATGGGATCGTCTGGGGATGGGACTTTTACTTTTTTCTGAACCTTGAATTTTGAATATAATAAATCCATACGACGATACCTATTTCATGAAAAAAGCCTTTCACGAAGCGGAAGCAGCATATGAAAAAGGTGAAGTGCCAATAGGCGCGGTTATTGTAATTAAAAATCAAATTATTGCTCGCGCCCATAATTTAACCGAAACCCTAAATGATGTAACTGCTCACGCCGAAATGCAAGCTATTACTGCTGCGGCTAATTATTTGGGTGGAAAATATTTAATAGATTGCACACTTTATGTAACTATTGAGCCTTGCCAAATGTGTGCAGGAGCTTTAGCTTGGAGCCAAATTTCTAAAATTGTCTATGGTGCAAGAGATGAACAACGCGGTTGTATTGCAATGGATACAAAGTTGCATCCAAAAACAAAAATGGTTGGAGGTATTTTGGCTGAAGAAGCTTCACAATTATTAAGACGTTTTTTTATTGAAAAGCGGAATTTGAATTAATTTGAATATTAAAATTAGCACCAGCTATCTTTCCTTTTTATCATTGAATTCCTTCATCTTCATAATATTTTCTTTGTTCAACATGTAATCTTCAACCTTTTTATCTTTCCAACGATGATAGATAAATAATGGCATCAGAATGAAAAATGCAGCAACAAGCGAAATTCCTATAATTAGATTTCCTGCCTTTAGGTTATCAGGTTGAATGTAAATTCCTATAATAAATGCAACTAGAATTGCAATAAATAAGATTTGTAAAAGTCGTTTCATTTAAAGGTTTATTAATTGAAAAGTGGGCGTTTCAAAATAATTCTATTATTTGCAATTTCAAAAGTTATTCCCTTCCAGAAAAATCTATTAATTTCTTTCTGTAAGCTGTTAGCAATTTCGATTTTGATACAAAACCGTAGTATATGCCGAAACTTATTATAGGTAAATTCCAGGCGCCAGTATCTTGAAATTTTTTCATTACTGTCGTCATTTTATCATCTTCCATATTTATTGTGGCAGGCGGGCTATGCATTAATTCTTTCGCCTTTACTTCGGTATATAATTTTTGGTCAAACATAATGGCGCGCAAATCGTCCAACAATATTATTCCAATTAAGTGGTTTTCAGAATCTGTGACGGGAAAAATGTTTCGTTTCGATTTTATAATTCCTTCGTGAACAATATCGCCAAGTGTCATTTCTGGCTTCAAAACTATAAAATCGCGTTCAACAACGGTTTTTAAATCCATTAAAGTTAAAACCGCATGGTCTTTATCGTGCGTTATTAGGTCTCCTTTTTTGCCCAATTCCATAGCATATACAGAATGCGGGATAAAATATTTGGTAAGCGAGTAGGCTATTGCTGCAGTTATCATTAGTGGGATGAAAAGTTCGTAACCGCCCGTAACTTCGGCAATTAAAAATATTGCAGTAAGTGGCGCGTGCAGAACCCCAGCCATTAATGCAGCCATGCCAACGAGTGTAAAATTACTTTCTGAAACTTGAATATTTAAATAGGGGACATTATTCAAAATTTTCGCAAAACAGTTTCCCATTATTGAACCCATAAATAGAGTAGGGGCAAAAATACCACCAACCCCGCCAGCGCCGAAAGTTAAACAGCTTGCAATAATTTTTGTGAGCACTAAACCTGCCAATAATGCGATAATTACCCAAATATTTGTAGTATCTAATTGAAATATATTGTTCTCCAAGGCTTTTTCTGGATTACCTTTTATTAGACTGTTTATAATATCGAAGCCTTCGCCATAAAGCGGTGGAATTAAATAAACCAGCAAGCCAATACCCAAACCACCAATAATTAAACGTTTAATTGGCGAACCAATTTTTTCGAATATATCTTGAAAAAAACCATACGTTTTAGTGAAGTAAATAGAAACCCCACAGGCAACTACACCCAATAATCCATATAGCGGGATATCTGTAATGTTAAATGCGTCCGTATTTTTAAAAGGCAATAAAATATCGCTTCCGAAGAAAAAGTAGGAAGTTAATATTCCTGAAACTGACGCCAATAGCAAAGGAATCATAGACGCCAATGTTAAGTCTAGACTAAAAACTTCGATTGCGAAAATAATTGCTGCAATGGGTGCTTTAAATATTGAAGACATTGCGCCCGCAGCAGCACACCCAATTAATAAAGTTCGCGTTGCCTGATTCATATGCAGTAATCTCGATAAATTACTGCTTAGTGCCGCTCCAGTTGCAACTGTTGGACCTTCCAATCCAACAGAACCGCCAAAACCTACCGTTATGGGAGCAACAATTAAGCTGCTAAACATTTGATAACGTTTCAAAAAACCTTTGCGTTTACTTATGGCAAATAGAGTAGATGGTATGCCGTGCGAAACTTTATTTCTAATTACATATTTTATTATTAAATAGACTATTGTAAAGCCAATTAAAGGAAAAATAAAATAAAATGCGGTGTGGTATTTTGCGATTAAATTACCTTCTAAAATATGTTGAAAAAAGTGTGTGAGGTTTTTTATTATTAATGCGGCAAGGCCGCTCATAAAACCAACAATTAAGCTCACCAACAAAATAAACTGTTGATTCGGGATGTGCTTAATACGCCAAACTAAGAATTTGGCGAAGAGGTTTTTTTTTGGCATTTTATGTGTTGCAATCCATTTTTTTGGGTTTGTTAAAAACTTGAAACAGTTTTGCGACCGATAATTTAAGAAACTTTATTTTTTAATTT